>NZ_NCTE01000093.1 GCF_002114215.1 Streptomyces sp. 13-12-16
CTCCCGCCGACGACCCGTGGGCGACCGGCGCTCCCGCCGGTGGCCAGCAGGGCGGTGGCGGCGGCTGGGGCGGTGGCTCCGGCGGCAGCGGCGGCGGCTACTCGGACGAGCCCCCCTTCTAGGCGGGCCGTACCCACACTTCTTGATCACACAGGAGAAACATCATGGCGAAGCCGCCTGTGCGCAAGCCTAAGAAGAAGGTCTGCGCATTCTGCAAGGACAAGGTCACGTACGTGGACTACAAGGACACGAACATGCTGCGGAAGTTCATTTCCGACCGCGGCAAGATCCGTGCCCGCCGCGTGACCGGCAACTGCACGCAGCACCAGCGTGACGTCGCCACGGCCGTCAAGAACAGCCGTGAGATGGCGCTGCTGCCCTACACCTCCACCGCGCGATAAGGGAAGGGTGACCGACTCATGAAGATCATCCTCACCCACGAGGTCTCCGGCCTCGGTGCCGCGGGCGATGTCGTCGACGTCAAGGACGGCTACGCTCGCAACTACCTGGTTCCGCGGAAGCTCGCGATCCGCTGGACCAAGGGCGGCGAGAAGGACGTCGAGCAGATCCGTCGTGCTCGCAAGATCCACGAGATCCAGACCATCGAGCAGGCCAACCAGGTGAAGGCCCAGCTCGAGGGCGTCAAGGTCCGCCTGGCCGTTCGCTCCGGCGACGCCGGTCGTCTCTTCGGTTCCGTCACCCCGGCCGACATCGCTTCGGCGATCAAGGCCGCCGGTGGTCCCGAGGTCGACAAGCGCCGCATCGAGCTGGGCTCGCCGATCAAGACGCTGGGCGCCCACGAGACGTCCGTGCGTCTGCACCCCGAGGTGGCCGCCAAGGTCGCCATCGAGGTCGTCGCCGGCTGAGTGCCGCGCTCGCTGAAGCAGTGAGCATGGGGGCCGCACCCTTCGGGGTGCGGCCCCCATCGCCGTGTTCCACGTGAAACGGTCAGCGTGCGGCGCCCGTGACGATCCAGCGGCCGGATCGGGTGCGGAGCCACAGGGTCAGCATCCGCACGGTCATCATGAGCGTCATCGTGGCCCACAGCGCGGTGAGTCCGCCCCCGAGTGAGGGAACCAGCAGGGCGGCGGGAGTGAACACCGCGAGGGTCAGCAGCATCGCCCAGGCCAGGTAAGGTCCGTCGCCCGCACCCATCAGGACCCCGTCCAGGACGAAGACGACGCCGCAGATCGGCTGGGACAGAGCCACCAGCACCAGGGCGGGCAGCGCCGCGTCCGTGACCGTGGCGTCACTGGTGAACAGGGGCAGGAACACCGGCCGGGCGAGCACCACCAGGACGCCGAGGACGACACCGACCGCGATCCCCCACTCGACCATGCGGCGGCATGCCTCACGGGCACCCCGGTCGTCGCCGGCGCCCAGATAACGCCCGATGATGGCCTGCCCGGCGATGGCGATGGCGTCCAGCGCGAAGGCGAGCAGGCTCCACAGGGAGAGGATGATCTGGTGGGCCGCGATCTCGGAGTCGCCGAGACGGGCGGCGACGGCTGTCGCGATCATCAGGATCGCCCGGAGCGAGAGGGTCCGGACCAGCAGGGGGACGCCCGCCCGGGCGGACGCCCTGATCCCGGCGGCGTCCGGGCGCAGTGACGCCCCGTGCCTGCGCGCTCCGCGCAGCACCACGACCAGGTAGACCGAGGCCATGCCGCACTGCGCGATGACGGTGCCCCAGGCGGAGCCCGCGATGCCCAGGCCGGCGCCGTAGACCAGGACGACATTGAGCACACCGTTGGCGGCGAAGCCGGCGATGGCGACGTAGAGCGGTGTCCTGGTGTTCTGCAGTCCGCGCAGGACACCGGTCGCGGCTAGCACGACCAGCATGGCCGGTATGCCGAGTGTGGAGATCCGCAGATAGGTGGTCGCGTGGGGAGCCGCCGTGGCGGAGGCGCCGAAGAGTTCCACGAGGGCGGGTGCCGTGGGCAGGACGACGGCCATGACGGTGGCGCCGAGGAGCAGGGCCAGCCAGATTCCGTCCATGCCCTGACGGATGGCCGAGGGGAGGTCGCCGGCTCCGACGCGCCGGGCGACGGCGGCCGTGGTGGCGTAGGCCAGAAAGACGAAGACGCTCACGGCGGTCATCAGTAGGGCCGAGGCGACGCCGAGACCGGCGAGCTGTGCCGTGCCCAGATGGCCGACGACGGCGCTGTCCGCCATGACGAAGAGCGGCTCGGCGACGAGGGCGCCGAAGGCGGGGACTGCCAGCATGACGATTTCGCGGTCATGCCGCCGTCGAGCGGCTCCGGGCCGCGCGGGGGCCTGTGTCATGCGCACCAATCTAATCGTCCACAGGTAAGAGATGCAAAGCCCTGTGAACCCTTACTTTGTGGCTCTGGGTGTGGGCTTGGGTACATCGCATGAAGCGATCTTGAGCCGACTGGGCAACTTTTTCTTCTGCACAGCCGGTGGATGATGAAAACGCAGGTCACGGCCCTGTGGATGCCAAAGATTTGGGCTTGTTCACAGGGCTGTCCACCGGCTCGTGCACAGGTTTCGCGGAGTTCTCCACAGCATTGGGCCGGTCGTCCACAGGGCCTGTGGATAACCAGATTGGCTGACGGTGCCGACGGGCCTACGGTGGTCCGGCGCTCGCTCCGTCCACCGGTTTCACAAACGCCACAAATCCGGCGCGCGACAACTGGAGTTGGGCCTCTTATTTGTCAGTGCCGTGCCTTAGAACAGAGAGGCACGGCGAGGTCCGTTCCGGCGGACGGGAGGAGGTGGCTCGGTGAGCATTTCCGAGCCCTTGGACGACCCGTGGGCCGAGAGCGGACCCAGTGATCGTCTGCCCGCCTCCCGTCGCCGCGAGGACCGGGGCAGGGGCCGCGACGAGCAGCACGACCGCGGCCGGGACAACGGCGCGTGGGACGGTGGGGGCTCAGCGTTCGAAAGGGTGCCGCCGCAGGACCTCGAGGCCGAGCAGTCCGTGCTGGGCGGCATGCTGCTGTCCAAGGACGCCATCGCCGACGTCGTCGAGATCCTCAAGGGCCACGACTTCTACAAGCCGGCCCACGAGACCATCTACACGGCCATCCTCGACGTCTACGCCAAGGGCGAGCCGGCCGACCCCATCACCATCGCCGCGGAGCTGACCAAGCGCGGTGAGATCAACAAGGTCGGCGGGGCCTCGTATCTGCACAACCTCGTCCAGACGGTCCCCACGGCGGCCAACGCGGCCTACTACGCGGAGATCGTGCACGAGCGCGCCGTGCTGCGCCGCCTGGTCGAGGCAGGCACGCGCATCACACAGATGGGATACGCGGCCGACGACGACGTCGACGAGATCGTCAACCGCGCTCAGGCGGAGATCTACGCGGTCACCGAGCAGCGCACCAGCGAGGACTACCTGCCGCTCGGCGACATCATGGAGGGCGCGCTCGACGAGATCGAGGCGATCGGATCGCGCAGTGGTGAGATGACCGGGGTGCCCACCGGGTTCACCGACTTCGACTCGCTCACCAACGGCCTGCACCCGGGGCAGATGATCGTCATCGCCGCGCGTCCCGCGATGGGCAAGTCGACGCTCGCCCTGGACTTCGCGCGGGCCGCGTCCATCAAGAACAACCTGCCGAGCGTCATCTTCTCGCTCGAGATGGGGCGCAACGAGATCGCGATGCGCCTGCTGTCCGCCGAGGCCCGGGTCGCCCTGCACCACATGCGCTCCGGCACGATGACCGACGAGGACTGGACGCGCCTGGCACGCCGGATGCCGGACGTCTCGGCGGCACCGCTCTACATCGACGACTCCCCGAACCTGTCGATGATGGAGATCCGGGCCAAGTGCCGTCGCCTGAAGCAGCGCAACGATCTGAAGCTGGTCGTCATCGACTACCTCCAGCTGATGCAGTCCGGCGGTTCCAAACGCTCCGAGAGCCGTCAGCAGGAGGTCTCGGACATGTCCCGTAACCTCAAGCTGCTCGCCAAGGAGCTGGAGATCCCGGTCATCGCGCTCTCCCAGCTCAACCGTGGCCCCGAGCAGCGCACGGACAAGAAGCCGATGGTCTCCGACCTGCGTGAGTCCGGGTCCATCGAGCAGGACGCCGACATGGTCATCCTGCTGCACCGCGAGGACGCCTACGAGAAGGAGTCCCCGCGCGCGGGCGAGGCGGACCTGATCGTGGCGAAGCACCGAAACGGTCCGACGGCCACGATCACGGTGGCCTTCCAGGGCCACTACTCGCGCTTCGTGGACATGGCGCAGACCTGACCTGTTCCTGCTGAACTGAGGGCATGACGACACCTCATCAGGAAGAACTGCTGCCCGGTACGCGTCGGGCGCTGCTGCACAGGATTGCCGTCGCCCAGAGCGAAGGACGCGCACCGTCGCTCGTCGCGGCCGTGGTGCGGGGCGGGAGAACCGTGTGGACGGGGGCGCGGACGTCGGTGGAAGGGCACGCTCCGGACGAGCACGTGCAGTACCGGATCGGTTCGATCACCAAGACCTTCACGGCCGTTCTGGTGCTCCGGCTGCGCGACGAGGGAGCGCTCGATCTCGCCGACCCGCTGGAGAAGCACCTGCCGGGTACGGGCGTGGGTGACGTGACCGTCGCCGAACTGCTGGCCCACAGCGGCGGGTTGGCCGCCGAGACGCCCGGCCCCTGGTGGGAGCGGACCCCTGGTTCCCTGCGTCCCGGCCTCGCCGACGTGCTGGGCGAGCGGCCCCTGCTGCACCCCGCCGGCCGGCGGTTCCACTACTCGAACCCCGGATACGCGTTGCTCGGCGCCCTGGTCGAGAAGCTGCGCGGTGCCCCGTGGGAGGAGGTGCTCCGACGCGATGTGCTCGTACCTCTGGGCCTGCGTCGTACGACCGTGCGCGCGGAAGCGCCGCACGCGGGTGGCTGGGCGGTGCATCCATGGGCCGATGTGATGCTGCCCGAGCCTCTGGAGGACCTCGGGGTGATGGCGCCCGCCGGTCAGTTGTGGTCCACCGCGGCCGATCTGGCGCGGTTCGCCGCCTTTCTGGTCGAGGGCGACGAACGGGTGCTGAGCGCCGGGTCGTTGCGGGAGATGAGGACGCCGGCCGCGCCGGTCGAGGCGGCGGACGTGGCGAGCGGCTACGCGTACTGCCTGGGCATGGAGATCCGTCGCCAGCACGGACGTTCTCTCGTCGGGCACACGGGTTCGCTGCCGGGCTTCCTCGCCTGTCTCACGATCGGGGTGGCGGACGACGTGAGCGCGGTGGTCCTGGCCAACTGCACGTCCGGACCGGCGCCGTTCACGGTCGCCGCCGACCTCGTCCGGATCGTCGCCGAGGCGGAACCGCGTATCCCGGCTCCCTGGCGGCCGCTGCGAGAGGCTGATCCGGCGGCACTGGAGCTGGTGGGGCAGTGGTACTGGGGGACGTCCGCGTTCGCGCTCCGGCTCCGGGCCGACGGTCTCGTCTCGCTGGAGCCGCTGTCCGGCAACGGCCGGCGCTCACGTTTCCGTCCGGCGGAGGACGGCACCTGGGTGGGCCTGGAGGGCTACTACGCCGGAGAACTCCTCAAGCCCGTACGGCGATCGGACGGCTCGCTGAGCCATCTCGACCTGGGTTCCTTCGTGTTCACGCGTCAGCCGTACGACGAGAAGGCTCCTGTACCGGGCGGAGTGGACCCGGAGGGGTGGCGGGGTATCGGTTAGCGTCCGGGAGTGCGTGCGGGGCCCTGTTTCACGTGAAACAGGGCCCCGGGTTCTTTGGTCACAGCGGCAGTTTGAAGCCCACGTGGGAGGCCGTGAAGCCAAGGCGCTCGTAGAAGCGGTGGGCATCGGTCCGGGTGTTGTCGGAGGTCAGCTGAACCAGTTGGCAGCCCTCGCGGCGGGAGGCGTCGATCGCCCACTCGACGAGCCGGCTTCCCAGGCCGCTGCCGCGCTCGTCCGCGTGGACGCGGACCGCTTCGATGATCGACCGGGTGGCGCCGCGGCGGGAGAGTCCGGGAACGACCGTGAGCTGAAGCGTGCCGACGACGCGGCCTTCGCGGACCGCGACGACCAGGTGCTGGTTCGGGTCGGCGTCGAGCCGCTCCAGAGCGGCCAGGTACGGGCTGAGGTCGTCCGGTGACTCGCGCCGCGCGCCCAGGGGGTCGTCCGCGAGCATGCCGACGATCGCGGGGACGTCATCGGCGACCGCGGCCCGTATTTCCAGATCATCCATGCCGGCACCCTATGCGGGCACCGGCGCCTTCAGCGTTTCCACGGCCCGGACCAGGGGAGCGAGGTCGGGGTTCTCCGCCGCCGCGTCGAGGGCCTCGCGCAGGGCCGTGTCGTTGGTCGGCCGTGCCTCGTCCAGCAGCTTGAGGCCGGCCTCGGTGACGTTGGTGTAGATGCCCCGGCGGTCGGTGGGGCACAGGTAGCGCTCCAGCAGTCCGCGGTCCTCGAGACGGGTGACCAGGCGCGTGGTGGCGCTCTGGCTGAGCACGACCGCGTCGGCGACCTGCTTCATCTGCAGATGGCCCCCGTCACCGTCGTGCTGCCGGCTCAGCACGTCGAGCAGGGAGTACTCCCGCACGCTCAGATCATGCCGGGCCTGAAGGGCGCGCTCGATGTGGGCCTCGATCCTCCCGTGCAGCAGGGAGAGTGCGCACCAGCCCTGAGCGAGGGCGGTGAGCGCGGGGTCCGTGGCTGTCATGGGCGTTTCCTCCGTCCAGGAGCTGCTGACACCAGGGTAGAGCAAGCCCGCGATATACGGCGCTTGCAAATAGTCAGCGTCTGCAATTATTGTCGGAGCACGCAAAGCGCTCCTGCAATCGTCTGGGAAGGTCTGTCCCCCATGCCTCTCGCGCTTCTGGCCCTCGCGATCGGGGCCTTCGGAATCGGAACCACGGAGTTCGTGATCATGGGCTTGCTGCCCGAGGTCGCGGGTGACTTCGGTGTCTCCATCCCCACCGCCGGCTATCTGGTGACCGGCTACGCGCTGGGCGTCATGTTCGGCGCCCCGCTGATGACCGTGCTCGGCACCAGGATCTCCCGCAAGCGGATGCTGATGCTGCTGATGGGGCTGTTCATCGCGGGGAACCTGCTGTCCGCGCTGGCTCCGTCCTTCGGCCTCATGCTGACCGGGCGGGTGGTCGCCTCACTGGCCCACGGTGCCTTCTTCGGTATCGGCTCGGTGGTCGCGGCCGATCTGGTCGCCCCGGACAAGAAGGCCGGAGCCATCGCCCTGATGTTCACCGGACTGACCGTCGCCAATGTCGTCGGTGTTCCGCTGGGCACGCTCGTCGGCCAGTCCGTCGGCTGGCGGTTCACCTTCGGCATCGTCGCCGCCCTCGGCGTCGTCGGCCTGGCCGGTATCGCCAGGCTGGTCCCCGACATGCCCAAGGCCGAGGGTGTGCGGCTGCGTCACGAACTGGCAGCCCTGAAGAACGTCCAGGTCCTGCTCGCCATGGCGATGACCGTTCTCGGATTCGGTGGCGTCTTCGCGGCCATCACCTACATCGCGCCGATGATGACGCACGTCACCGGTTTCGCCGACGGCTCCGTGACCTGGCTGCTGGTCCTCTTCGGCCTCGGAATGGTCGGCGGCAACCTCATCGGCGGCAGGTACGCGGACCGCGCTCTGATGCCCATGCTGTACCTCTCTCTGGGCGCCCTCGCCGTCGTCCTCGCGCTCTTCACCCTGACCGCGCACAGCAAGATCGCCGCCGCCGTCACCATCGTCCTCATCGGCGCCCTGGGATTCGCCACGGTGCCGCCCCTGCAGAAGCGGGTCCTCGACCACGCGCACGGCGCCCCCACCCTGGCCTCGGCCCTGAACATCGGAGCCTTCAACCTCGGCAACGCGCTGTCCGCCTGGCTCGGCGGCCTCGTGATCGGGGCCGGCCTCGGCTACACCGCACCCAACTGGGTCGGCGCCGTTCTCGCCGCGAGTGCCCTGGTGCTGGCGTTCGTCTCGGCCGCTCTCGAGCGCCGCGACACCCGGCCCGGCACCGTGCTCGCCGGCCCGGTGCCCACCGAGCGGCGGGCCGCCGTCCCTCACTGACCCACAGGGCCGGCAGGCGCGGGGCCAGGGCCGTCCCCGCTTCCGCCGACGCCTCACTCCGGCACTACCGACATCACCCGTACCACAAGGAGAACCACCTCATGAGCACCACCACCGCCGTCGCCCCGCTCACCACCGCGGAAGCCGAAGCCCTGGTCGCCGCCGCACGTCAGGCCGCCGAGGCGGCCGGTGTCACGGTCAGCGTCACCGTCCTCGACGCGGGCGGACACCTGCTCGCCTTCCGCCGGGACGACCGCGCCGTGCTGATCTCCGGTGAGACCAGCACCCGCAAGGCGTACACCGCGCTCCAGCTGAACGCGCCGACCGCCGACCTCGTGGACGCCGTGCAGCCCGGAGGCCTCTTCCACACCCTGCCCACCGCACTCGACCGGCCGCTGCTGTTCATCGCCGGGGGCGTGCCCGTCCGGCGCGACGGCCGGCTGATCGGCGCGATCGGTGTCGGCGGTGGCGCCCCGGAGCAGGACCACGCCTTCGCCACGGCCGCCGTGGAGGCCCTCGTCTGACGACGATGCCCACCTGACGTGACGACGCCGACCCCGAAAACCGGGGCCGGCGTCGTCACGTGCGATGGATGTCAGGCCGCAGCGACCGTCACCGGTGCGAACCGTCGGCTCCAGTCCCCGGGCAGCTCCGTGATCCCGTACGTCATGACGGCGTTCGACGCGACGGACGCCAGCCCGTGTGCCTTCGCCCAGCTCAGCAGCTCTTCGTGCCGCACGTCGATGTCGGTGCGCAGCGGCCGGTCGGTGCGGGCGGCGAGCGAAGCGAGCAGTGCCTCGGCCGTCGCCGTGTCGCGGGCGATGAGCGGGCCCACGACATGGGTGTCCATGTTGGGCCAGGCGGCCGCGTAACCGATGACCCGTCCGCCCTCCTCGGCGACGTGCAGTTGATCGGCGAAGGCGGGCAGGCGGGTGACGATGTGCGTCCGGTCGGCACCGAACACCTCCTCGTCGAGCCGGACGACCGAGGGGAGGTCCTCCGCGGTCGCGGCCCGGGTGGCGACCTCCGGCCGGTCACCGGTGGGAACGAAGTGGCCGCGCAGCATCTCGGCACGGCCGGTGACCTTGAAACCGAGTTCTTCGTAGAGGGGCCGGCCGAAGGGGGTCGCGTGCAGGGTGAGGGGTGTGGTGCCCATCGCGGAGACGATGTGACGCATGAGCCGGCGTCCCACGCCCCGGCGGGCATGCCGTTCGGCGACCAGGACCATGCCGACGGCCGCGAGAGCGGGCTGTTCCCGCGGCCCGTACTCGGTGACGACACAGGCGGCCACCAGGCCACCGTCAGGATCGTCGATCCCGTAACCCTTTCCGGCCGTGAGGAGGAGGCCCCACTTGTGCTCCTCCCGTGGCCACCCCCGGTCCTCGGACAGGTCGGCGCAGGCGGTGAGGTCGCGGAGCGTCAGACGGCGGATGGGCAGAGAGGCAAGGGAAGGTGTCGGCACGCAGGTCAGGCTGTCCGACAGGGGGCTTCGGCGTCCACCTGTTTCAGGAGACTCGTGCGAGCTTTTGGCCATGCCGCGGTCACGGGCGGAGTGCGGACACGGGCGCGGGATGTTTCACGTGAAACATGCGAGAACGGCACGTGGCTGCTTCCTTCCTCCGGAGATGAAGGAGGCAGGAGCCGTTAACCTCGTCGCTCATGGCGAGGCTTCATCTCTTCGATCTCGACGGCACCCTGCTCCACGGCACCTCGGCTCCCGTGGAGATCTCGCGGCAACTGGGACTGGAGGCCGAGGCGGTGGCCCTCGACCGGGCGATCTCGTCGGGCCTGATCGGGCCACCGGAGTACGCCACACAGGTGCACACGCTCTGGGCGGGCCTCACGGAGGCGCATGTGACGGCGGCGTTCGAAGCGGCTCCGTGGCTGGCCCGTATCCGCGAGGTCTGGGCGGAGCTCACACGGAACGGTGACTACTGCGCCGTGGTCTCGCTGTCCCCGTCCTTCTTCGTGGAACGGCTCACCGACTGGGGTGCGCACGCTGCGTACGGCTCTCGCTTTCCCGCCGTGCCGTTCATGGAGCCCGTGGACCCGGCCGGCGTCCTCAACGCGGCGGCCAAGGTCCGGATCGCAGACCGTCTGTGCGCGGAGTTCGGAGTGACCCGCGCGGACTGCGTCGCCTATGGCGACTCGATGTCGGACAAGGACCTGTTCGGCGCGGTGCCGGTCTCCGTCGCGGTCAACGCGGACCGGCATCTGACCGGCCTCGCGACCCACTCCTACACGGGGCGGGATCTCTGGGAAGCCTACGAACTGGTGCGAGCCGCGTAAGGGGCGGGCGTCACCCCAGGTCGGGGGCGTGCATGGCGCGTACGCCCTCGATGTTGCCGTCCAGGTAGTGCCGCAGCGACAGCGGTACCAGGTGGACGGAGGCGATCCCGACGCGGGTGAACGGCACGCGGACGATCTCGTACTGGCCGACGGGTTCGTCGACCTCCGGGCCGTGACGCAGGGACGGATCCATGGACTCCAGGCGGCATACGAAGAAGTGCTGCACCTTCACGCCGGTGGCGCCGCCGTCCTCGCCGATGTGCTCCACGGTGTCGACGAAACAGGGCACCACGTCGGTGATCTTCGCACCGAGCTCCTCGTACACCTCACGGTGCAGGGCGTCCACGACGGTGGGGTCCTCCGGCTCCACTCCGCCGCCCGGGGTGAGCCAGTAGGGATCCATGCCTGGTTTGGTGCGCTTGATCAGAACCAGGTTCTCGCCGTCCAGCAGAACGGCTCGGGCGGTGCGCTTGACCACGGGTCGGACGGTCATGGAGGGAATGTGGCCCGGCTGGTTCCACGTGAAACATCGCGGGAGGGCAGCGGCCGACTTCCCGTGGTGGGACACCGAACCGACGGGTCAGCACCAGCCGGTGGCCGCCCGCTCCAGCCACTCGTGGGCCCGCGCGATGTGCGGCATCGCCAGCGTGCCGGTGCGGACCACCAGGAAGTACGTGCGCAGCGGAGGCACCACCGGTTCGTGCAGGGCCACCACGTCATCCCGCTCGAGCGCACCCGCGCACAGGTAGCGGGGCAGCACCGCCAGCCCCGCTCCCGCGGCGACGCAGGCCAGCACCGCGCGTAGATCCGGGACGATGACGGTGCCCGGGGCGACGGGGCGGGAGTCGAAGACGGAGGCCCAGTAGCGGGCGACGAAGGGCAGCGACTCGTGCACCTCGACCACCGGGACGTGCTCCAGGACCGAGGGACCCGTGCGGTGGAGCGTGCCGGAGCCGATCCGCTCGGCCCAGGGCGGGGCGGCGACCAGGACGTGCTCCTCGTCGCAGAGCGCGGTCGCCGAGAGCAGGGCTCCGCGTGGCCGGACCGTGCTGATGGCCAGATCGTGGTGTCCGGCGGCCAGTCCCTCGAGGACCTCCTCGGCGGTGCCGAAGGAGGCGCGCAGGGCGAAGCCCTGGCCGTCCTCGCCGGTCAGCTCCGTGAGCACGGGCAGTGCCCGTTCGGCGGTGAACTCCGCAGGGCCGGCCAGATGCAGCGTCCGTAAGGAGGAGTCCTCCTCCAGGCCGGTCTCGGCTATCTCCACCAGGGCGTCGAGGTGCGGTGCCGCCTTGTGGGCGAGCTCGTCCCCGATGGTCGTCGGTGTCACACCGCGCGCCTGCCGGAGGAACAGGGGCCGCCCCAGCTGCCGTTCCAGTGTCCGTATCTGCGAGGTGACGGCCGGCTGGGAGAGGCCGAGCAGGGCGGCGGCGCGGGTGAAGGAACCGGCCCGGTGCACGGTCACGAAGGTCCGCAGCAAGGCCAGATCCACGCCACACCCTCCCTCGCCGGACCGGCTCCGGGCCCGGACGTCCAACTATAAATAAGTCGATAGGTCGCTGTCGCTACTGTGATTGGACACTGACACTGAGTCAACTAGCCTTGGTCGCGCGGTTCTTCGCGCGCGGAACCGAGGACGGTCCGAGCCACGAGGGGGGAGGCTCGGACCGTCCGCCGCAGTGTGCCGGGCGCCTGCCGGCCCGGCCGGTCAGTCGGCTGACGCGTCCAGGGCGCGCAGTACGTCCGCGACCAGGTCCTCCGGGTCCTCGGCGCCCACGGAGAAGCGGATGAAGCCCTCCGCCACCGCGTCCCCGCCCCAGCGCCCGCGCCGCTCCGCCGTGGACCGTACGCCGCCGAAGCTCGTCGCGTCGTCCACGAGCCTCAGCGCGTCGAGGAAACGGTCCGCACGCGCGCGCGTGGGCAGCGTGAAGGACACCACGCACCCATAGCGCCGCATCTGCTGCGAGGCGATCCTGTGCGAAGGGTCGTCGGGAAGCCCCGGATGACGCAGCCCCGTGACCTCGGGCCGCTCCTGCAGCGCCCGGGCGAGCGTCAGCGCGGTGGCGTTCTGCCGGTCGACGCGCAGCTGGAGCGTGGCGATCGAGCGGTGCGCGAGCCAGGCCTCCATGGGCCCCGGAATGGCGCCGACGATCTTGCGCCAGCGGCGGACGGCGGCCATGGCCTCGGCGTTCCGGCCGGTGACGTACCCCAGGAGCACGTCGCCGTGCCCGGTGAGCTGCTTGGTGCCGCTGGCCACCGCGAAGTCGGCGCCGAGCTCCAGCGGGCGCTGGCCGAGCGGCGTCGCGAGGGTGTTGTCCACGGCGACCAGGGCGCCGCGCGCGTGCGCCGCCCCGGCCAGCCGCCGCACGTCGCACACGTCGAGCCCCGGATTCGAGGGCGTCTCGATCCACAGCAGCTTCGCGCCGTCGAGGACCTCGAGCTGGGCGTCGCCGCCCGTCGGCGCGGTCCGCACCTCGATGCCGTACGTCTCCAGCTGGTCCCGCACCAGGGGCAGGGCCTGGTAGCCGTCGTTCGGCAGGACGACCGCGTCCCCGGCGCGCAGCTGGGAGAAGAGCACCGAGGAGATCGCGGCCATGCCCGAGGCGAACACCAGGGTCTCGACGTCGTCCCGGCCGGGCGCCTCCAGCTCGCCGATGGCCCGTTCCAGCAGCGTCCAGGTCGGGTTCTCGTCCCGGCCGTAGGTGTACGGGCCGGTGGGGTCGCCCGGCAGGTGGAAGTGGGCGGCGAACACCGGCCCGGGCAGGGTCGGTTCGTGCTTGACCGGCTCGGGCAGCCCGGCCCGCACCGCGCGGGTGCCGTCGCCCGCCCCGTCCGGCAGCGCCGGCCCGTGGCCCGCGCCCGTCGTCGAATCGTTCATGCCGCTCGTCCTTCCACCTGCTCACGTACCGCGGCGAGCAGTCCGGTGCTCGCCGCCTCCACCATCTCAAGACACTCGTCGAATCCGTCCGCGCCCCCGTAGTAGGGGTCCGGTACGTCGAGATCGTCGCCGGCGTCGGGATCGTAGGAGCGCAGCAGGCGCACCTTGTCCGCGTCCCCTTGTGTGGGCGCGAGGCGGCGCAGCTCCCCGAGGTGGCCGGAGTCGAGCGCGATGACGGCGTCGAGGCGGGTGAACCAGGAAGGGTCGAACCGCCGGGCCGTGTGGCCGGTGTCGTAGCCGTTCTCCCACAGCACGGTCACCGTGCGGGGATCGGCGCCCTCGCCCTCGTGCCAGCCGTCCGTACCGGCGCTGTCCACCTCGACCAGACCGTCGAGTCCGGCCTTGGCCACCCGCGCGCGGAAGACGGACTCGGCCATCGGGGAGCGGCAGATGTTGCCGGTGCAGACGAAACAGACGCGGTAGGTCATCGGCTTCAGTCCCCGTCGGGCAGTACGACGTTGAGCGCCCAGGAGACGACGGAGATGATCAGACCGCCCAGTACGGCGGTCCAGAAGCCCTCCACGTGGAAGCTCAGGTCGAGCTGGTCGGCGAGCCAGGAGGTGAGCATCAGCATCAGCGCGTTCACCACCAGGGTGAACAGCCCGAGCGTCAGGATGAGCAGGGGGAGACTCAGCAGCTTCACCACCGGCTTGACCAGGAAGTTCACCAGTCCGAAGATCAGTGCGACCAGGAACAGCGTGCCGATCTCCTTGCCCGTGCTGTCACCGGTCAGGGTGATGTCGCTGAGCAGCCACACCGCGACCGCCAGGGCGCCCGCGTTGGCGATCGTCTTGACTAGGAAATTCATCATGTGTCTGATCGTGGCAGACACGATCGGACTCGGGCAGTGAGGCAGGGGCGGGACAGGCGATGAAGGCATTCCGGCTGGACGAACTGGAGGCGGAGCGCGCCGCCAACGACGGGGCATACCTGCAGTTCCTGCGCGAACGGAACATGTCGGTCGGCCTCTACGCCCTCGACGCCGGCGCCCAGGACCCGCAGCAGCCGCACAGCCAGGACGAGGTGTACTTCGTCGTCAGCGGCCGCGCGGCGATCACCGTCGGCATGGAGACCACCCAGGTGGCACGCGGCAGCGTCGTGTACGTACCGGCCGGGGTGGCCCACAAGTTCCATCACATCAGCGAGGACCTGCGGGTTCTGGTGGTGTTCTCTCCCCCGGAGAGCTGAGGAGCGTCGTCGGGGTTCCCTAGGGGAACGGTCAGGGGTGGACAAGGGATCAGAGGCCCCCGCCGGAGCACCCGCCGCCCTAGCATCGAGTGCAGGACATCATCGACACGACCCGGCACGCGGCGGGCGGAGAGGTAAGGACGAGGGCGATGCGAGAGATCTTCGCGGGACTGCCGTGGTGGGTGAAGTGGATCGCGGTGCCGGTCATCGCCCTGGTCGTGTTCGGCGGGCTGATAGCGAGCGTGGTCGGCTTCGTGATCGGTCTGCTCTTCAAGCTGCTGGTCTTCGTGGCACTGGTCGGCGGACTGATCTACGTCGTACGGAAGTTCACATCGAGTTCCTCGTCGCGCAGCGACTGGTGAGCCGAGGGGGGCCGGTGAAGCGGTAACAGGAATCACCGGTTCCCTCGGGTGGGGGAAGTTTCTCCGGCGGGCCGTCCGCACGCGGTGACAGACGGTTAGAGTCCGGAACTCGACGCGGGGACGATCCCCGCGAGCGGCGACCCCCACCCGTGTTCCCCGCACGGGCTGCCCCCTCGCGTTTCGGGAGTGACCCTTGGCCACGACTGGCACCGGCTCCGCGCAGCTGACCGCGGTCCCCCCGCAGCCCCGCTCGCCGGCGCCCCCCGCACCACCGCCCACCGCGACCCTCATCGGCTCCGTCCAGCGGGCCATGCGCCTGCTGGAGACCGTCGCCAGGCACGGCTACGGGGCTCCCGCCAAACAACTGGCCCGGGAGACCGGACTGGCGCTCCCCACCACGTACCACCTGCTGCGCACCCTGGTGCACGAGGGCTATCTGCGCCGTGACAAGGGGCTGTTCTTCCTGGGGGAGGCGACAGAGCGGCTGAACAGCAGCGGAGCGGAGCAGAAACGTCGCAGCACGGTGGTCGACACCCTCGCCCGCTGGCGGGACGCGGTCGGCGCACCCGTGTACTACGCCGTGTACCGCGAGGGCGAGATCGACGTCGTCTGCGTCTCCGACACCCCCGCCCATCCCGCGGTCGAGGAGTGGGCCGACTTCCGGGAGACCGGACACGCCCACGCGATCGGCCAGTGCCTGCTCTCCCAGCTCGACGAGGAGGCGCGCCGCGACCACCTCGGCCGCCATCCCGTGCGGCCCCTCACGCCCTACACCGTGCGCGACGACCACAGCCTGCTGAGGCGCCTGGAGCGGATGCGGCGGATGGAGCCGGTGATGGAGCGTCAGGGGTACGTGCTGGGGACGGTGTGCGCGGCGATCCCCCTCACCGTCGGCAGCACGGCCGCGGCGGTGGCCATCTCGCTGCCCGCACACCAGGCCGACCGGCTCGTCCCCGCGGCGCAGCGACTGCAGGCCGAGATGGGGCGTCTCGTCGGGTCGCTCACGCTGTCTATCAGTATCTGAAAACTCACTCCTTGTGATCTGCTGTGTACGTTCAGCAAGATTCCCTCTGGTGTCAGGGTCCATGCCCGGCCAGTCCGTGGCGAATGACGGGGTAGGCGATGCGCGAATCCGTACAGGCAGAGGTCATGATGAGCTTTCTCGTGTCGGAGGAGCTGTCCTTCCGCATCCCGGTGGAGCTCCGCTACGACACCTGTGATCCCTACGCCGTGCGGCTGACCTTCCACTTGCCGGGAGACGCCCCCGTGACCTGGGCGTTCGGCCGGGAGCTGCTGATCGACGGCGTCGGTCGGCCGTGCGGGGAGGGCGACGTACGCGTCTCGCCGGTGGACCCCGACGTGCTGGGAGAGGTGCTGATCCGGCTTCAGGTCGGCAGCGACCAGGCGCTGTTCCGTTCGTCGACCGCACCGCTCGTGGCCTTCCTCGACCGCACCGACAAGCTGGTGCCACTGGGCCAGGAGGGGGCGCTCGCCGACTTCGACGCCCACCTCGACGACGCGCTGGACCGGATCCTGGCGGAGCAGAGCGCCGGCTGAAGCGTTACGCCAGGCGGGTGGACCGGTGGCGGAACGCTTCAGCGCGCTCCGCCCGCCACGCGGGACGTCAGCGCTTACGGCGCCTGCCCCGCCCGCCGCGCCCCACGGCCTGCCGCGCGTCCGGTGCCTGTCCGGTCCCCTGTGCCCGAGCCGTCGGGCGGTCGGCCGAGACCACCAGCGCGGCCAGGGCCGTGGTCACCGGCACCGAGGCGACCAGGCCGATCGAGCCGATCAGGGTGCGCACGATCTCCTCCGCGACCAGTTCGCTGTTGGCGACCGTCCCCACGCTGCTCTGCGCGATGGAGAACAGCAGCAGCAGCGGCAGCGCGGCGCCCGCGTAGGCGAGGACCAGCGTGTTGACCACGGACGCGATGTGATCGCGGCCGATGCGGATGCCCGCGCGGTACAGCCCGCGCCAGCCCGTCGACGGGTTGGCCTCGTGCAGCTCCCAGACCGCGGACGTCTGGGTGACCGTCACGTCGTCGAGGACACCGAGCGAACCGATGATGACGCCTGCCAGCAGCAGACCGCTCATGTCGATCCCGGGATACAGCCCGTGGATCAGACCGGTGTTGTCGTCGGTGTTGCCGGTCAGCGCGGCCCATCCGATGAACACCGAGCCCAGGACGCCGATCAGCAGCAGCGAGATCAGTGTGCCGAGCACCGCCACCGACGTGCGCGCCGACAGCCCGTGACACAGGTACAGCGCGATCAGCATGATCGCGCTCGCTCCCACCACCGCCACGACCAGCGGGTTCGACCCCTGCAGGATCGCGGGCAGGATGAAGAAGTTGAGCACCAGGAAACTGATCGCCAGCGCGACCAGCGCCATGACGCCGCGCAGCCGCCCCACGGCCACGACGGCGAGCGCGAAGATGCCCGCGAGCAGCGCCAACGGGAAGCGCCGGTTCACATCGGTGACCGAGTACTGGAGGTCCTCGGGCGCGGAGGGCTCGTAGGCCACCACGACCTTCTGGCCCTCGCTCAGCTGCCGGGACTGGTCCGGCTGCACGATCTCGTCGAACGTGCGGCCCTTGTCGTCACCGGTGTCGACCCGGATCGTCGCCTTCTTGCAGGTGCCGTCCGCCTGCTGCTGGGCGGACGAGCCCTCGGCGGTGGAGGTGTCGCCGGTCGGGACACCTCCGGAGGCGTTGACGGACTGGCAGCTCAGCTCGACCACCTTGGTGACCGTGGCGTGCTGCGTCTGCCGGTCGAAGCCGACGCCGGTGCGCTCGTGCGCCGGGGCACCGCCCGGCCACAGCACGGCGAGTCCGATCAGCACCGCCGCCGCGAACGGGATGAGGATCGCCGCGATGACCTTGCGCAGGTGCTGGGAGACGGGCGCCGCCGGGCCGTGACCGTGGCTGTGCCCGTGCCCGTGTGCGTGGCCGCTGCCGTCTCCGGCGCCGGGCGGGCGCGACGGTTCGGGCGGTGGGAACGGAGGAGGTTGAGTGGGGGTCACCGCCCGATCATCGCAAGAACGGGGTGGGGCCCTCTGTTCACCGCGCCAGAAATGACGCTAGCGTGGAGTCGCTTTTGTACACGCGGGAGCTCGGAGCACCGGGCTGAGAGGGCGCTGACCTCCGTCCCAGCGACGTTTCACATGAAACATCACCGAAGACGAGTGATGTTTCACACGGAACGTCGGCAGACGGAAACCGCTGCGTCGACCGCCGAACCTGTTACCGGGTAATGCCGGCGTAGGGAGTAGGTCTCATGACCAACAAGGACGCACGCACGCCTGCCTCCACGCAGAACCCGACGGAGACGTCGGTGGACGGGGAGGCCGGGAGGTCCATCGGCTGGCACAAGGCGTACGTCGAGGGCACACGCCCCGACCTGCGGGTGCCGGTCCGTCAGGTGCACCTCACCAACGGACAGTCGGTCACGCTGTACGACACATCGGGCCCGTACACCGATCCGCTCGTCGACACCGACGTCCGCCGGGGCCTGGCTCCGCTGCGGGAGAACTGGATCATCTCCCGCGGCGACACGGAGGAGTACGCGGGCCGCCCCGTCCGTCCCGAGGACGACGGGATCAAGCACACCTCTCCGCGCGGGGGCCTGCGCAACCTGGACGCCGTGTTCCCCGGCCGGCCGCGCCTGCCGCGCCGGGGCCGCGCCGGCCAGGCGGTCACACAGCTCGCGTACGCGCGCCGCGGTGAGATCACGCCCGAGATGGAGTACGTGGCGATCCGGGAGAACGTCGCACCCGAAGTGGTCCGCGAGGAGATCGCGGCGGGCCGGGCGGTGCTGCCGGCCAACGTCAACCACCCGGAGATCGAGCCGATGATCATCGGCAAGCGGTTCCTGGTGAAGGTCAACGCCAACATCGGCAACTCGGCGGTGACGTCCTCCATCGAGGAGGAGGTCGAGAAGATGACCTGGGCGACCCGCTGGGGCGCCGACACGGTCATGGACCTCTCCACCGGCCGGAACATCCACACCACCCGGGAGTGGGTGCTGCGCAACTCCCCCGTCCCCATCGGCACCGTGCCGCTCTACCAGGCCCTGGAGAAGGTCGACGGCCGGGCCGAGGAACTGACCTGGGAGATCTACAAGGACACGGTCGTCGAGCAGGCCGAGCAGGGCGTGGACTACATGACGGTCCACGCGGGCGTGCGCCTGGCGTACGTGCCGCTCACCGCGAACCGCAAGACCGGCATCGTCTCGCGCGGTGGCTCGATCATGGCCGCGTGGTGCCTGGCGCACCACAAGGAGTCGTTCCTGTACGAGAACTTCGAGGAGCTCTGCGAGATCCTCGCCGCGTACGACGTCACGTACTCGCTCGGTGACGGCCTGCGGCCCGGGTCCATCGCGGACGCCAACGACGAGGCGCAGTTCGCTGAGTTGCGCACGCTCGGGGAACTCAACACGGTCGCGAAGCGTTTCAACGTTCAGACCATGATCGAAGGCCCGGGACATGTCCCGATGCACAAGATCAAGGAGAACATCGACCTCCAGCAGGAGATCTGCGATGAAGCCCCGTTCTATACGCTCGGTCCGCTGACGACGGACGTCGCGCCCGCGTACGACCACATCACGTCCGGCATCGGCGCCGCGATGATCGCCTGGTGGGGCACGGCCATGCTCTGCTACGTCACGCCCAAGGAGCACCTGGGCCTGCCCAACCGTGACGACGTCAAGACCGGCGTCATCACCTACAAGATCGCCGCCCACGCCGCCGACCTCGCCAAGGGCCATCCGGGTGCCCAGGAGTGGGACGACGCGCTGTCCGACGCCCGCTTCGAGTTCCGGTGGGAGGACCAGTTCAACCTCGCCCTCGACCCGGACACGGCGCGCGAGTTCCACGACGAGACCCTGCCGGCGGAACCCGCCAAGACGGCCCACTTCTGCTCGATGTGCGGTCCGAAATTCTGTTCGATGAAGATCTCCCAGGACATCCGTCGTGAACACGGCGGAAGCCGGGACGAGATCGAGGAGGGGATGGCCCAGAAGTCGAAGGAGTTCGCGGAGGCGGGCAATCGCGTGTATCTGCCGATCGCGAACTGAGCGAACTGAGCGAACTGAGCGAACTGAGCGGACGGCGCGGGGGCGGTGCCCGTCATGGGTACCGTTCCCGCGGGGCGGCAGCCGCGGCGGCACCTCCCCTTCGCCGGGGAGGGTGGGCAGACTGGCCCCATGACAGCGAGTCCGATGAGCAAGGGGTCCAATCTTCCCGTCGATGCCCGCGTGGTGCGCGTTGAGCTCGCCTGGGCGGCCGGGACCGGTGTGCCCGACATCGATGCCTCGGCGCTGCTCCTCACGGAGGCCGGGCGGGTGCGGGACGACGGGGACTTCGTCTTCTACAACCAGCCCCGTCACACGTCCGGCGCCGTGAGGCATCTCGGGAAACAGCGCGGCGCGCGGGACACGACCGACACCGTGGAGGTGGACCTGGGTGCCGTGGAGGGGGTGGTCGAGCGGATCGTGCTGTGCGCGTCGGCGGACGGCGGGACGTTCGGGCAGGTGCCGGGACTGGTGCTCAGGCTGCTCGACGCCGGGGCGGGGACCGAGCTGGCCCGGTTCGACATGGCGGCGGGGACGGAGACCGCGTTCATCGGCGGCGAGTTGTACCGGCGGCAGGGGAAGTGGAAGTTCCGGGCGGTGGGGCAGGGGTACGCCTCCGGTCTCGCGGGTCTGGCCACGGACTTCGGCATCACCGTGGACGACGCGCCTCCGGTCTCGTCCGCTGCCCCCGTGACCATCAC
Source organism: Streptomyces sp. 13-12-16 (assembly GCF_002114215.1). Classification (GTDB taxonomy): domain Bacteria; phylum Actinomycetota; class Actinomycetes; order Streptomycetales; family Streptomycetaceae; genus Streptomyces. Next base: position 20,512 of record NZ_NCTE01000093.1, read on the forward strand.
GCCTCCGGTCCCGCCCGCTCCCCCCGCGACCACCGCGGCCCCGGTTCCGCCGCCACCGCCCGTTCCTCCCACCGTGCCGGTCGCGCCCGCCCAGCAGGCCTCCGGGCCTCACCCCCACCCCGCTGCCCCGCGGCTCACCAAGGGCGAGGAGAGACTGCCCGTCGACATGCGCAAGCGGCTGTCGCTGCGCAAGGAGCAGGTGGCGGTCAGTCTGCGCAAGCACGGGGCCGCCGAGGTCACCGCGCGCGTCGTCCTCGTACTCGACGCCTCCGGGTCCATGTCCTTCCTGTACTCCAAGGGGGTGGTGGCCGACGTCGTCGAGCGGATGGCGGCGGTCGCCGCGCAGCTGGACGACGACGGTGAGATGCAGGCCTGGACATTCGCCTCGAACCCGGCCCGGCTGCCGGATCTGCGACTGGGGGAGCTTCCCGAGTGGCTGCGGCTGCATGTGCGGGTGGGGGAGGTGGGCCTGTTCCGGCGCGGGCGGAAGAAGGGGCTGGAGCCCAGCCAGGTCGACATGCGGGACGTGGGCATCCAGAACGAGGAGCAGAAGGTCATCGCCGAGGTGCGGGCGTTCGTCCGGGGCAATCCCGCGTCCGCTCCGACGCTCGTCCTGTTCTTCTCCGACGGTGGCGTCTACCGCAACAAGGAGATCGAGCGCGAGCTCCGTGAGGCGGTGGAGGAACCGGTCTTCTGGCAGTTCGTGGGGCTGGGCAAGTCCAATTACGGCGTGCTGGAGCGGTTCGACACGCTGCCGGGACGCCGCGTCGACAACGTCGGGTTCTTCGCCGTCGACGACATCAGCACCGTGCCGGACGCGGAGCTGTACGACCGTCTGCTCTCCGAGTTCCCGCAGTGGATCACGGCCGCGGGACGGGCGGGGATCCTCTGAGACCCGGCCCGACCGTCCGGCCCGTCGTCGGATCCGTCCGTCCGGCCCGTCGTCGGATCCGTCCGTCCGGCCCGTCGTCGGATCCGTCCGTCCGGCCCGTCGTCGGACCTGTCGTCCGGTCCGTCGTCGGACCTGTCGTCCGGCCCGTTGCCGGACCCGTCCGCCCCGTCCACCCGGCTCGCGCCTCCGGTACGGAGAGCGCAAGCCGACGGACGGGCCGCCCGGCTACTCCGGCTGGTGCTCCGGTCCCCCGAAGTCCGGGCTCGAGTAGTCCGGGCTGGAGTAGCTCGGCCGTGTGCCACGGGCCGCCCCCTCCTCCGGGCTGGAGAAGCCCGGCCGGTCGTACCCCAGGTGCGGGATGCGGCCGGCTGGCGGGGGCGGTGCCGTGTGCTGCAGCGCGGTGGCCGTCGCCGGGTCGGTGAGCGCGTCCCGCAGGAACGGCAGGATCCCCCGCTCCAGCAGGGCCTCGCGCCAGGCGTCCCTGGCCAGGGTCACCTCCCCGTCGAGTTCGCCGTACGACCCGCTGAGCGCCGAGGGCTTGTTGCGCAGCGCGGTGAGCAGCAGACCCACGGCGGCGACGAGGATGGCGACCGCCGTCACCGCACCGAACACCCACCCCGTGGTGAGCATGGTCCGGGCGAACGCGGCGTCGGGGTCGAGCATCCGCAGGACGTAACCGACGAGCAGGAAGATCGCGGCCGCGGTTCCGGCCAGGACGGGTGCCAGGACGGCGACGACGGCGACGGCGCCGGCCCCGGTGGTCTCGGCGACCTCTCCCATGGTGGCGGCGAGCCCCATCGCGTTCGTGTCCGGCTCGGTGGAGCCGGAACCGCGGACGGACGGGGTGGACGACTCCGGCGGCCGGCGCCGTTCCTCGCGGACCTTCACATAGTGCTGGTACTCGGTCGCCGCGGCCGTCGTGATGATCGCGGTGGCGTTGAGTGCCATCGTGCGCAGTTGTTCCGAGTTGAGCCGCTGTCCGACCGCGGCCAGTTCCGGGTGGTGTGGTGCGGAGCGCAGCGCCTCATCGAGAATCCGCCGGTATTCCTGGCGGTCCTCGCTCAGCAGGTGCTGCGGAACGCTGTTCATGTGCATCCCCCGATGCTCCGTAGGGCTTGGGGCTCGGCATGCTGACGAGCCGTCGGGCAGAAACGGAGGGGAGCCTGCTACGGATAAGCCGATGGTAGAGCGGTGACGGCGCGCGGTGACAGGGGGTTTACCGAAATTGGCACGTGCACGGGGCGGTTGCGGGCCGCACGGTCACGGCCCGCTGAACCGTCAGACGCCCAGCGGCAGTTGCCGGACCAGCAGTTTTCCGGCCATGGTGACCCCGCCGTCCATCGCGATGGCGAGTCCGTCGGCGTAGACATGAGGTCCGGTGACCACGGGGCCGCTGTCGTCCTCGCCGTCCTCGGAACCGACTTCGCCCATCAGGTACGGGATCGGGCTGTGGCCGTGGACGACCCGGGTGCCGCCGTACGTGTCCAGCAGGGAGCGCACCGCGTCGGCGCCGCCCTCGTCGCGGAAGGAGAACCGCTTGGTGAACTTGCGGAACAGGTCCCAGACCTCGTCGGCGTCGTTGCGGGTGAGCGTCTCGCGGACGGTGTCGTTGACCTCTTCGATGGAGCGGCCGTAGTCGAGGTAGGCGGTGGTGTCGGAGTGCAGCAGCAGATGGCCGTCGACCTCCTCGACGGCGTCGAGGCGGGCCATCCACTGCAGGTGGTGGTCCTGGAGGCGGTCCATGTCGGTCTTCTGCCCGCCGTTGAGCAGCCAGGCCGCCTGGAAGGTGGCGGTCCCCGCGCCGGAGTTGACGGGGGTGTCGCCGAACCGCTTGGCGCCGAGCAGCAGCAGCTCGTGGTTGCCCATGAGGGCCTTGCAGTAGCCGCCGGCGGCGGCGGCTTCGGCGGACAGCCGCATCACGAGGTCGATGACGCCGATGCCGTCCGGGCCGCGGTCGGTGAAGTCGCCGAGGAACCACAGCCGCGCGGTGCCGGCGCACCACTGGCCCGCCGAGTCGAGCAGGCCCTGCTCCTGGAGGGCGGCCACCAGCTCGTCGAGGTAGCCGTGGACGTCACCGACCACGTACAGCGGTCCCTGGCCGGTGGCGGGCTGCGGGGCGGGGGCGGACGCGGGGGCGACGGTCACCTGAACAGTGTCACCCCGATTGATGACGGGGAGGTCCCGCTGGGTGGGTGTGTATCCCTCCGGGTAGGCCTCCTCGGAGGGCGGGACGACGTCGCCGGGGTGCGTGCTCCGGGCGTACGGACCGGTCTCGTGGACGTACGCGGGCACCCGGAAGTCGCGCAGCGTCGCCGTCCGCTCCACCTCGGGTCCCTGACCGGCCCCCTGAGTCATCGACCCCTCCACCATCGCGCCGCTTCTGCACCGCGTCGGACTGCCTGGTCGCAGCGGCCCGCGGTGTCGTGGGCCCATCATAGGAATGCGGATCGCGCTGTGTGATGACCCAGGGGTGGTGAATCAGAGCAAGACTCCGGTTCGCCGTGGCTTTCGCCCCGTTTGAGTGGGTCTTCCACGGCCCTGGCCGCACCCCTCCCGCCGCTGACCGGCCCGCTCCCTTCCGGGAGCCCGGCGCGTTTCCCCCGCAGGGGTGTCCGGGAAGTGCCCTCGCGTCCCCTTCCGGAGACAGGACCGCCTTCGCGGGACCCGGACCCGCCCGCACGAGGCCCTTTCCCGGAAGCGGAACCGGGCACCGCGTCAGGCTCCCCGGAAACGGAGCCGGGCATCCACTCCTGGGCATCCCCGGAAGCGGTGTCGGGCATCCACTCCCAAGCACCCCCGGAAGCGGAGCCGACACCGCCCCAGGCGCCCCCGGGGGCCGCTCCGGCGAGCGCGACACGCCCTCTCCCGAGGCTCGAAGCCACCGCCTTCCCCCTCCGGAAGCGGAAGCTCCACGTGCCTTGCCGCGGTACGCCCCGCGGGTGCCCCCGCCTCACGACCCCTTCGGCGACCTCGGCGGGCTGACCGTCGTACGGGGCGGACGCCGCTGCGAGGAGGTACGCACGATCAGCTCGGTCGGTATGACCTGCTCCACCGGCTGCTCCGAGTCGACCCCCTCGATGGCGTCGATGAGCAGCTGGATCACCGCCGTGCCGATGCGGCGCGGTTTGAGGGAGAGCGTGGTGACGGGCGGTTCGGTGTTGGCGTAGACCGTGGACTCGCTGCAGCAGACGAGCAGCAGGTCGTCCGGGACGCGCAGGCCGTAGCGGCGGGCGGCGGCGAGCAGGTCGGTGCCGTTCGGATCGAACAGGCCGTAGACGGCGTCGGGCCGGTCGGGGCGGGCGAGCAGCCGGTCGGCGGCGACGGCGCCCGCGCACGGATCGTGCGCCGGGTAGGCCTCGTAGACCGGGTCCTGGCCCACGCGCTCGCACCAGCGCAGGTACGCGGTGGTCGACAGGTGGGTGTACGTGTCGGTGGTGGTGCCGGTGAGCAGGCCGATGCGGCGGGCGCCGGCGTCGGCGAGGTGGTCGAGGATGCCCGTCACGGCGGCCTCGTGGTCGTTGTCGACCCAGGCGGTGACCGGCAGCGAGCCGGCCGGGCGGCCGTCGGAGACGACCGGTAAGCCCTGGCGGACCAGCTCGCTGACCACCGGGTCCTGGTCGGAGGGGTCGATGACGACCGTGCCGTCCAGTGCGACGTTGGACCACACGTCGTGGCGGGAGGTCGCGGGCAGGATGACGAGGGCGTAGCCGCGGGCGAGCGCGGCGGAGGTGGCGGCGCGCGCCATCTCGGCGAAGTACGCGAACTCGGTGAAGGTGAAAGGTTCATCCCCGTACGTCGTCACGGTCAGGCCGATGAGTCCGGACTTCCCGGTGCGGAGCGTACGGGCGGCGGCCGAGGGGCGGTACCCCAGTCTGTCGGCCACCTCGCGGACGTGGCGCCGGGTGGCGTCCGGGAGCCTGCCCTTGCCGTTGAGGGCGTCGGAGACGGTCGTGATGGAGACTCCGGCGGCGGCGGCCACGTCCCTGATGCCCGCTCGTTCCGGCCGGCTGCTTCGGCGTGAGGTATCCGCGCGGCTCACCTGGTGCTTCCCTGCTGCTGTCATGGCGAGCCGATAGTAGGGCTCATGCGGTGGGGTAGGGCGGACGCATATGCACACATTGACAGGCACGTTTCTGCATGATCATTTAGAGTCAATTGCCTTGGAAATAAAGGGCGTTGAACGTTCCCATGCCAGGAGCTGGCGTGTCGGCGCATGCAAGCCTGTCGTGGGTGCGATGTTGCGAAGAGGTCTCAACTCACCTGCACGGGGGATGCGCGCCACGGCGCAAGCCACCGGCGCATAGATATATGTACGGCGCGCCCCTGGCCCGCACGCCATTCGTACACCTTCGGGTTACGTTGCCCTTGTTGCCACTGTGACGCACGAGGCAGGCGTGAGCATCGGGCGCTCCTCTACGCAGCGGCGTCGAATCCTCTTAAGGTGAGCAGTATTGGATGTCGGCGGACACGGGTGCCGCCGGTCTTCGCGAGGAGGACTGCGGTGAGCGAGACGAGCCCCAAGCTGCGCGCCGAGCTGGAGGGGATCCCCACGTACAAGCCGGGCAAGCCGGCGGCGGCCGACGGACCGGTGGCGTACAAGCTGTCCTCCAACGAGAACCCCTACCCGCCGCTGCCGGGCGTGATGGAGACCGTGACGGCCGCGGCCTCCTCCTTCAACCGTTACCCGGACATGGCCTGCACGGCGCTGATGGCCGAGCTGTCCGAGCGCTTCGGCGTCCCGGTGTCCCACGTGGCCACCGGCACCGGATCGGTCGGTGTCGCCCAGCAGCTGGTGCAGGCCACGGCGGGTCCGGGCGACGAGGTGATCTACGCCTGGCGGTCCTTCGAGGCGTACCCGATCATCACGCAGATCAGCGGTGCCACCTCGGTGAAGGTGCCGCTGACCCCGGGCGATGTGCACGACCTGGACGCGATGGCCGAGGCGATCACCGACCGGACCCGGCTCGTCTTCGTCTGCAACCCCAACAACCCGACCGGCACGGTCGTGCGGCGGGCCGAGCTGGAACGCTTCCTCGACCGGGTGCCGGGCGACGTCCTGGTGGTGCTCGACGAGGCCTACCGCGAGTTCATCCGGGACACCGAGGTGCCGGACGGCGTCGAGATCTACCGCGAGCGGCCCAACGTCTGCGTCCTGCGGACCTTCTCCAAGGCGTACGGCCTGGCGGGGCTGCGCGTCGGCTTCGCCATCGCCCACGAGCCGGTGGCGGCGGCGCTGCGCAAGACGGCGGTGCCGTTCGGGGTGAGCCAGATCGCGCAGGACGCGGCGATCGCCTCGCTGCGCGCCGAGGACGAGCTGATCGGCCGGGTCGGCTCGCTGGTCTGCGAGCGCAACCGCGTGATGGACGCGCTGCGCGACCAGGGCTGGACGGTGCCCGAGACCCAGGCCAACTTCGTCTGGCTGCGGCTGGGGGAGCACACGGTGCCGTTCGCTCAGGCGTGCGAGCAGGCGGGTGTGGTCGTCCGGCCGTTCCCCGGGGAGGGCGTGCGGGTCACGGTCGGCGAGACCGAGGCGAACGACATCTTCCTGAAGGTGACGGAAGGCTTCCGCAGGCAGCTCTGAGCGGCGTGCACGTCCAGGCGGCCGGCGGCTTGTCCGCCGGCCGCCTTCGTGTGTGCCGGAAGTGCGCGAAGAGGGGCTGACGTCACAGGGGACCCCCCTTCCCGGTCAGAAAAGCAGTAGGTCATAATTGCTTGTGAATGTGAACGCGTTCACAAGCACATCCCGTTTTCCTCCGAGATGTCGGGGACTTCCCCCCGAGGTGCCGAGGACGAACGGGATCAAGCAGGCCGCCGCGACCACGGCGAAGTAAGGAGCGACGACGTGGATCTGGCTCTGGCGCCGGAGACCCTGGCGCGATGGCAGTTCGGTATCACCACCGTCTACCACTTCCTCTTCGTTCCCCTGACGATCTCGCTCGCCGCCCTCACCGCGGGGCTGCAGACCGCCTGGGTGCGCACGGAGAAGGAGAAGTACCTCAAGGCGACGAAGTTCTGGGGCAAGCTCTTCCTGATCAACATCGCGATGGGTGTGGTCACCGGCATCGTGCAGGAGTTCCAGTTCGGCATGAACTGGTCCGACTACTCGCGGTTCGTCGGTGACGTCTTCGGCGCCCCGCTCGCCTTCGAGGCCCTGATCGCCTTCTTCTTCGAGTCCACCTTCATCGGTCTGTGGATCTTCGGCTGGGACAAGCTGCCCAAGAGGATCCACCTGGCCTGCATCTGGATGGTCTCGATCGGCACCCTGCTGTCGGCGTACTTCATCCTCGCCGCCAACTCCTGGATGCAGCATCCGGTCGGCTACCGGATCAACGAGGAGAAGGGCCGCGCCGAGCTCACCGACTTCTGGTTGGTGCTCACCCAGAACACCACCCTCAACCAGGTCTTCCACAGCTTCTCGGCGGCCTTCCTGACCGGCGGCGCCTTCATGGTGGGCATCGCCGCCTTCCACCTGATGCGGGGGAAGCACATCCCGGTGATGCGGACCTCGCTCCGGCTCGGCCTGGTCACCCTGGCCGTCGGCGGCCTGTTCACCGCGATCAGCGGCGACACCCTCGGCAAGGTCATGTACGAGCAGCAGCCGATGAAGATGGCCGCCGCCGAGGCCCTGTGGGACGGCGAGGAACCGGCGCCGTTCTCCGTGTTCGCCTACGGCGACGTCGACAAGGGCCACAACGAGGTCGCCCTGGAGATCCCCGGCCTGCTCTCCTTCCTCGCCCACAGTGACTTCGAGTCGTACGTGCCCGGCATCAACGACACCAACGAGGCCCTCCAGGAGAAGTTCGGCCCCGGCGACTACAAGCCCATCGTCCCGGTCGCCTACTGGGGCTTCCGCTGGATGATCGGCTTCGGCATGGCCTCCTTCTCGCTCGGCCTCCTCGGGCTGTGGCTCACCCGCAAGAGGTTCATGCTGCCGGCCGCCCACCGCACCGGCGAGGACGAGGTCCCGCGCCTGGTGCTGCTGAAGCAGCCCCTCGGCTCCCGGTTCACCCGGCTCTACTGGCTCCTCGCGCTGTGGACCATGGCGTTCCCGCTGATCGCCAACGCCTGGGGCTGGATCTTCACCGAGATGGGCCGGCAGCCCTGGGTGGTCTACGGAGTGATGCGGACCGAGGACGCGGTCTCCCCCGGTGTGTCCACGGCCGAGGTCGTCACCTCGATGTCCGTCTTCACCCTGCTCTACGCCGTCCTGGCCGTCATCGAGGTCAGGCTGCTCGCCAAGTACGTCAAGGCGGGCCCGCCCGAACTCGGCGAGTCCGACCTCAACCCGCCCACGAAGCTCGGCGGCGACCACCGTGACGCCGACAGGCCGATGGCCTTCTCGTACTAGGCAGAGGGAGTCGCACCGTCATGGAACTGCACGACGTCTGGTTCGTCCTGATCGCCGTCCTGTGGACCGGCTACTTCTTCCTGGAGGGCTTCGACTTCGGGGTCGGCATCCTCACCCGGCTGCTCGCCCGCGACCGCGCCGAGAAGCGGGTGCTGATCAACACCATCGGCCCCGTCTGGGACGGCAACGAGGTGTGGCTGCTCACGGCCGGCGGCGCGACCTTCGCCGCCTTCCCCGAGTGGTACGCCACCCTCTTCTCCGGCTTCTACCTGCCGCTGCTGCTCATCCTGGTCTGCCTGATCGTCCGCGGTGTCGCCTTCGAGTACCGGGCCAAGCGGCCGGAGGAGAACTGGCAGCGCAACTGGGAGACGGCGATCTTCTGGACCTCGCTGCTCCCGGCCTTCCTGTGGGGCGTGGCCTTCGGGAACATCGTGCACGGCGTGAAGATCGACGCCGAGTTCGAGTACGTGGGGAACGTCTGGGACCTGCTCAACCCGTACGCCCTGCTGGGCGGCCTGGTCACCCTGACGCTGTTCACCTTCCACGGCACGGTGTTCACGGCGCTGAAGACGGTCGGTGAGATCCGGGAGCGGGCGCGGAGGCTGGCCCTGCGCGTCGGCCTCGTCACCGCCGTACTGGCGTCGGCCTTCCTGCTGTGGACACAGGCCGACCGCGGCGACGGCACCAGCCTGGTCGCGCTGGCCGTGGCGGTCACCGCGCTGGTCGCCGCCCTGCTGGCGAACCAGGCGGGCCGCGAAGGATGGTCGTTCACCCTGTCCGGCCTCACCATCGTGGCCGCCGTGGCGATGCTCTTCCTGACACTGTTCCCGAACGTCATGCCGTCCACGCTGGACGCCGACTGGAGCCTGACCGTCACCAACGCCTCCTCCAGCCCCTACACCCTGAAGATCATGACCTGGCTCGCGGTGATCGCCACACCGGTGGTGCTGCTCTACCAGGGCTGGACGTACTGGGTGTTCCGCAAGCGGATCGGCACCCAGCACATCGCCGATCCCGTGCACTGAGGTGTGTTTCACGTGAAACCGATCGACCCGCGTCTGTTCCGGTACGCCCGCGCCACCCGTGGCTTCCTGGCGGCGGTCGTCGGCCTGGGGGCCCTCGGGGCGGTGCTGGTCATCGCCCAGGCCATGCTCATCGCCGAGATCGTGGTGGGCGCGTTCCAGGACGGACTGTCCGCCGCCGGACTCGGCACTCCCCTGCTGCTCCTCGCCGGCGTCGCACTCGGCCGCGGTCTGGTCGGCTGGCTGACCGAGCTGGCCGCGCACCGGGCGAGCGCCGCGGTCAAGTCGGAGCTGCGGGGGCGGCTGCTGGAGCGGGCTACGGCGCTGGGGCCGGGGTGGCTGGACGGCCGGCGCACCGGATCGCTGGTCGCCCTGGCCACCCGCGGGGTCGACGCCCTCGACGGCTACTTCTCGCGCTACCTCCCCCAGCTGGGACTCGCGGTGGTCGTCCCGGTGGCGGTGCTGGCGCGGATCGTCACCGAGGAGTGGGTCTCGGCGGCGATCATCGTGGGCACCCTGCCGCTCATCCCGGTCTTCATGGTGCTGATCGGCTGGGCCACCCAGTCCCGGATGGACCGCCAGTGGCTGGTGCTGTCCCGGCTGTCGGGCCACTTCCTGGACGTCGTCGCCGGACTGCCGACGCTGAAGGTCTTCGGACGGGCCAAGGCGCAGGCGGAGTCGATCCGCCGGATCACCGCCGACTACCGGCGGGCGACCATGCGGACGCTGCGGATCGCCTTCATCTCCTCCTTCGCGCTGGAACTGCTCGCCACGCTGTCGGTGGCACTGGTCGCGGTGACGATCGGCATGCGGCTCGTCCACGGCGAACTGGACCTCTACACCGGCCTGATCGTCCTGATCCTGGCGCCCGAGGCCTATCTGCCGCTGCGGCAGGTCGGCGCCCAGTACCACGCGGCGGCGGAGGGGCTCGGGGCGGCCGAGGACATCTTCTCGGTACTGGAGACGCCCGTGCCCGCGCCGGGAACGGGTGCGGTACCGACGGGTGCCCTCGTCTTCGAGGACGTGACGGTCCGCCACCCCGACCGGTCCACGGACGCGGTGACGGACGTGTCCTTCACCGTCGCCCCCGGGGAGACGGTCGCGCTCGTCGGACCGAGCGGCGCGGGCAAGTCGACGCTGCTGAACGTGCTGCTCGGGTTCGTCCGCCCCACCGGGGGCCGGGTGCGGATCGGGGGAGCCGACCTCGCCGGACTCGACCTCGCCGAGTGGCACGGCCGCGTCGCCTGGGTGCCGCAACGGCCCCACCTGTACGCCGGGACGATCGCCGAGAACGTACGGCTGGCCCGCCCCGACGCGG
>NZ_NCTE01000921.1 GCF_002114215.1 Streptomyces sp. 13-12-16
GGGAGCGGCGGCGCCGGCGGACGCGGAGGGAGGGACGGCGCGGCGGCACCGGTGTGAGGAACAGCGGCCGCGCCGGGGCGGCCAGCCATCCGCCGACGGCCCGCAGCACCCGGAACACCGCCCGCTCGCCGTACCCGAGCCACAGTCCGCACAGCAGCGCGGCCAGCAGGTGGGCGGCGAGCATGCCGGCGGAGGAGCCGTCGGAGGGCGCCGTGTGCCCCTCCGTGCCCACCCCCGTGGACATGGGCATGGTGTGCATGCCGTGCGGCACCGCTCCCGCGTCCGTGGGACCGGCGGAAGGGCTCACGAGCGAGAAGGCCGAGTGCAGGACCGTCTGGGCGGCGACGGCGACGGCGGTGATCAGCGGCAGTCCGCGCTCACGCCCCGCGAGCCCCCAGCCCACGGCACCGGTCACGGCCCAGCCGGCCGTCAGCGTCCGGAGGGGAACGTGGTCGCCGGACATCATGACGTGTCCCAGGGCGGCGAGCACGACACAGACGGCCGCGAACACCGCGGCCCGCCCCGTGCGAGCACCCCACCCAGCAGTCATGGCCCCTCGTCGTCGCAATCCGGGCCGACCGGTCGGCCGTGGATACGGCTTCCGTCCCGCCCGCGACTCATTCCCCGGCGTGTGACCTCGAACACCTTTCCAGGACACCGGAGTTGGCACGGGGCACGGTCTGTCCCCCGAGCGAGCTACAGGCAAGTGTCCACTGTGCGGTGACGATTCCCGGCCACCGGAACCGTAGCGTCCTCGGCAGCACGCGGCACCGGTCCGCGGATCCGACGAAGGGGTCATCGATGAGAGTGGTCTGGCAGATCCTGGCCGTGGTGGCGATCTCCGCCATAGGCGGACAGAGCGTGAACGCGGTGCGGGACAACCCGTGGCTCACGCTCGCCCTCGGCACGCTGACCGCCGTGCTCGCGGTGCCGGTCTACCGGTGGGTGGTGGGACGGACCGAGCGCCGGCCGGTCACGGAGCTGGACCCGGCCGGTGCCGCGCCGGCGTTCGGCCGGGGGACGCTGATCGGCGTCGTGATGTTCGCAATGGTCGTCACGAACCTCTTCACCTCCGGCAACTACGAGGTGCACGGCCTGGGTTCACTGAGCGGCACGGTCGGACTGTTCGGTTTCATGGCCGCCGCCGCCGTCACCGAGGAACTGCTGTTCCGCGGGGTGCTGTTCCGGATCGTCGAGGAGTACCTGGGCACCTGGATCGCGCTGACGCTGACCGCGCTGCTGTTCGGCCTGGCGCACCTGCCCAACCCGGACGCCACGGCGTGGGGCGCCTTCGCCATCGCGATCGAGGCCGGCGGCATGCTCGCCGCCGCGTACGTCGCCACCCGCAACCTGTGGGTGCCGATCGGTGTGCACTTCGGCTGGAACTTCGCCGCGGGCGGCATCTTCAGCACCGTGGTCTCGGGCAACGACACCGAGCAGGGACTGCTGGACTCCACCACGTCGGGCAACAAGTGGATCACCGGCGGTGACTTCGGTCCGGAGGGAAGCGTGTACTCGGTGCTGTTCGGTGTGCTGCTGACGATCGGGTTCCTGTGGCTGGCCCACCGGCGCGGCCGTCTGGTGCCCCGCCGCCGGCGTGCGGAGCGGGCCGACGCCACCGCTAGACTGCCCCGGTGATCGCTCCTCACCGGCTCCGGGAAGTGTGGCGCCGGCTGGACGTCATCGTCAGGGACCTCCTGCTCGGGATGCTCGTCCTCGCCCTGGCGCTGTGGCCGGACTTCCAGAACCACGGAACGCTCCTCGGCGGCGTGCCGGAGCGCCCCTTCGATCCGCTCGCCGTCGTGGCGGTGGCCCTCCAGACCCTTCCGCTCGCCGTGCGCCGGCGGTGGCCGGCCGTCTGTCTCGCCCTGGTGGTGGCCGGGTTCGCCCTCGACCAGCTCCGCGGCTACCACTCCCCCGCGGGCATCGCGCTGCCCATCGCACTGCTGAGCGCCGGGGCGTATCTGGAACGGTACCGGCGCGCCACCGCGGCCCTGTGCACCGTCGCCTACGTGGCGCTGACGGTCGCGTTCCACCGGGTCGGTCCCGGCGAGCCGGCGAGCGAGTTCGTGACGTTCTACCTGGCGGTGGCCCTCGCGTGGGGCATCGGAACGTGGCTGCGCTCCACCCGGATCGCGGAGGCCGAGCGCCGGCACCGTGTCGCCGAGGACTCCCGCGCCGCCGAACGGGCCCGGATCGCCCGCGAGTTGCACGACGTCGTGACCCATCATGTGACGGCCATGGTCGTGCAGGCCGAGGCGGCCCGCTATCTGACCGCCGCACCCGACCGACTGGACCAGACACTGACCGCCGTCACCGACACCGGCCGACGGGCCATCACCGACCTGCGGCACCTGCTCGACCTGCTCAACCCCGACCACGGCCCCGAGGCCAGGACGCCGCCCGTCGGCCGGCTCCTCACGCTGGTGGAGCAGACCCGCCGGGCCGGGCAGCCGGTGAAGTTCACCGAGGAGGGAACGCCGGCGCCGTCGACCGGCAGCGCCGACCTCGTCGCCTACCGGGTCGTGCAGGAGGCCCTGACGAACGCCCTCAAGTACGCCCACGGCAGCGCCACCCGGGTCGAGGTGCGGCACAGCGAACGGCAGATCACCGTGGAGGTCGGCACGGACGGTTCCGGCACCCCGGTACCCTCCTCCCACGGCGGGAGCGGCCGGGGCCTGGCGGGCCTGCGGGAGCGGGTCGACGTCCTGGGGGGCGACTTCAGCGCGGGACCGGAGACGGGCGGCGGCTTCGTCGTACGGGCCCGCATACCGACGGGGAACACGGCATGACCGCACCGATCCGGGTCCTGGTCTGCGACGACCAGATGCTGATCCGCACCGGCCTGGTGACCATCATCGACGCCCAGCCCGACCTGGAGGTGGCCGGCGAGTGCGGCGACGGGCAGGCCGCCGTCGACCTCGCCGGCCGGCTCCGTCCGGACGTCGTGGTGATGGACGTGCGCATGCCGGTGCTCGACGGCATCGAGGCCACCCGTCTGCTGGCCGGCGCGGGGGTGCCGCATCCGGTGAAGGTGCTCGTGGTGACGACGTTCAACCTGGACGAGTACGTCTACGAGGCGCTGCGCGCGGGGGCGAGCGGGTTCCTGCTCAAGGACGCGCCGCCGTCCCAACTGCTCCACGGCATCCGGACCGTGGCCATGGGCGCGGCGCTGCTGGACCCGGAGGTGACCCGCCAGCTCGTGGGCCGGTACGCCGCCCGGATCCGCCCCGCCGAGGGCGGGGCGCCGCGGGACCTCCCCCTGACCCCCCGCGAACTGGAGGTCCTCCGCCTCATCGCGGACGGCCTGTCCAACAGCGAGATCGCCGCGGCCCTGCTCATCAGTCAGGAGACCGTGAAGACCTTCGTCTCCCGCATCCTCGCCAAACTCGGCCTGCGCGACCGTGTCCAGGCGGTGGTCTACGCCTACCGCCACGGCCTGGCGACCTGACCGGTCCGGGCGGGCCGGCCACCGGTGCCGGCCAGGAACGCGTCCCGGGCGGAATACGGGACCGTCCGGGTCCGTTGTCGGCCTCGAAGGAGGCCAGAAGTGGACACCACGTACTACGACCACGGGACGCCGGCCGAGCGCTGGGAACGCGCCGGGATGTTCTTCGACGCCAAGGACTACGCCGCCGCCGCGCGCGTTCTCGGCGGGCTGGTCGAGGAGGTGCCGGAGCAGACCGGGCCGCGGCTGCTGCTGGCGCGCGCCTACTACCACTCGGCGCAACTGCGGCGCGCGGAGGCGGAGTTGCGGGTCGTCGTGGAGCGCGACCCGGTGGAGCACTACGCCCGGCTGATGCTGGGGCGCACCCTCCAGCGGCAGGGGCGGGACGACGAGGCCCGGCCGCATCTGCGGATCGCCGCCGCGCTGGGCGGCTCCTTCGACGAGGAGTGAGGGCGGGCCGGTGCCCGGTCCCCCGTGACGGGGGACCGGGCACCGCGCGTCAGCGCGCCGCCGTGCCGCTTCCGTACGTCCGCCGTCCCCGGCGGTGGGCCACCTCCCCGAGCACGATGTCGACGGCGAGGAACGCCGCCAGGGGAATGCCGAGCAGCGGGACGAAGTAGCCCAGGACGGCGATCGCCGCCAGCAGGGGGACGAGTACGTACGGCGGCACCTGCTGCCAGGCCCCGCGCGGGATCGGCCGGCCGAAGGCGGAGCCGCGGCCCCGCTGCCACCACATGCGGTAGCCCCACAGGATCAGCAGGATCAGGGTGAGGGCCAGGGCCATCAGGGCGATCTGGTTCACCAGGCCGAACAGGCTGCCGGTGTGCAGGTCGATGCCCCAGCGGGTGAGTTTCGCGAGGACCGGATAGTCGTCGAACCGCAGGACGTCGGTGACCTCTCCGGAGGCGGGGTCGACGGCGACCGAGTCCTGCTTCTCGGGCCAGCTGCGCTGGATCTGCCGCACGACGTACGCGGACTTCTCGTCGGCGGGCGGCACGATCTCCACCGGGTCGCCCAGGCCCTCGGCCCGTGCCGCCGCGAGGACCTTGTCCAGGCCGGCCCCGTGAGCCGCGTCGCCCGCCGTGCCGCCGGCCGCGCCGTGG
>NZ_NCTE01000922.1 GCF_002114215.1 Streptomyces sp. 13-12-16
CGACGTCGGCGGGCTCGGGCGGCCGGCCGTCGTGGGCGGTGTCGGCGGGATGCGGGCGTACGGGCCTCAAGGGTTCCCCGGTCGGGCGGTGCGTCACGGTTTTCCTCCCGTCCCGACCCGCGTCATGATCTCGCACAGCGCCCGGTCGTCGAAGATGCGTGAGGTGGGGATCCGTACGGTGGTGCGGCGCCGGCCGGTGACCGGGTGTCCGGCGAGGTTGGTCCAGTAGCAGCAGTGCCGCAGGTCGAGCCGGTCGTGGCCGGCGCGCAGCCAGTCGTCCTGGGAGCGCGGCACGATCATCACGACCAGGATCTTGTGCACCGAGACCGGGGTGCGGGCGAGCTTCTCCAGGTGCGCGTTGTCCAGCGTGAAGGAGAAGGAGCGGCCCGGCGGGCGGGGGCGGAGCTGGTAGGTCGCCTTGAGCTGCACCTTGATGGTGACCTCGTCGTCGACGACGTGCCCGGCGGCGCTGTGGCTGACGTGCCAGTCGATGCCGTTGTCCGGGAACGGCTGGGACAGTGAGCAGCCCGCGGCGGCCGCGACGGCGTGCAGATAACCGACCTGCAGTGTCTCCATGCAGGCGGTGGTGGCGAGGGTGCCGCGAGTGGGTGGCGTGCGCTCGGGCAGCAGCCCGCCCCGTTCGGGCTGCGCGATGGCCATGACCAACAGCCTTCCGGAACAAGGGTTTCCCCGTTGCGGGTCGTTGAACTGCGAGGACCCGTACTCCTGTTGTCTCCTTCCGGCGTACGGCGCAAACAGGCCGGGTATCACCGGATCGGGCAGCGGACGGTGCGTCGACTGCCGACGGTGAACGAGGGGTTGTTGGGTATGGCGTGCTGGTACGAAGGGCCGTTGGCCGCTTTCGACACGGAGACGACGGGTGTGGACGTCGAGACCGACCGGATCGTGTCGGCCGCCCTCGTCGTGCAGGACGCGCCGGGCGCCCGGCCGCGGGTGAACCGTTGGCTGGTGAACCCGGGGGTGCCGGTGCCGGCCGCGGCGACGGAGGTGCACGGACTGACGGACGATCACCTGCAGCGCAACGGCCGCTGGCCGGCGCCGGTGATGTACGAGATGGCCCAGGCGCTGGCCGAGCAGGCCAGGGTGGGCCGGCCGCTGGTGGTGATGAACGCGCCGTTCGATCTGACGCTGCTGGACCGGGAGTTGCGCCGGCACCGCGCGTCGTCGCTGGACCGCTGGTTCGAGCGGACGCCGCTGCTGGTGCTGGACCCGTGGGTGCTGGACAAGCACTTGGACCGCTACCGCAAGGGCCGGCGCACGCTGACCGATCTGTGCGCGCACTACGGCGTCGACCTGGAGGGGGCGCACGACGCGGCGGCGGACGCGACGGCCGCGCTGGAGGTGACCCGGGCGGTGGGGCGGCGTTTCGCGTCCCGGCTCGAGCGGCTGACCCCCGCCGAGCTGCACCCCTTGCAGGCGGTGTGGCACGCGGCACAGGCGCGGGGACTGCAGGCGTGGTTCGCGCGCACGGGCACGGACGAGGTGGTGGACCCGGCGTGGCCGCTGCGTCCGGATCTGTCGGCGGCGGCGTGAGGCGTCGCACGGGCGCGCAAAGAAGCCGGTCCGTCAGGGACGGACCGGCTTTCCCGGTGGGCGATACTGGGTTCGAACCAGTGACCTCTTCGGTGTGAACGAAGCGCTCTCCCACTGAGCTAATCGCCCGGGAACGCACTGAACAATACAGGTCCGGGGACGGTTCCTTCAAACCGCTTCCAGGTGGGCGGCCAGGCCGCGCCGGCCGGCCCGCATCATCAGTGCGTGGTTGACGCGGAAGACGGGCCGTCCGGGCACGGCGAGCAGGCGCAGCAGCGGTTTGCGGACGTCGACCTCCTGCTCGTAGTGGACGAGGCAGCCGTGGGGGCCCAGGCGGGTGACGGTCCAGCGGGCCCATCCGTCGATGTCGCCGGAGAGGCCGGCCTCCAGGACCCCGGTCTCCGGGTCGCGCCGGCCCTCCCGCACGGTCGAGGTCAGGTCGTACGGCAGGAGGGAGCGGATCGTGACGATCCCGCTGGTGTCGTCGAGCCGGGTGACGTCCCGTACCTGGGGCCACCACAGGGGGTAGTCCTCGATCCGCTCCAGGACGCGGTAGACCACGGGGGCGGGCGCGGACAGGGTCCACAGACTGCGGAAGCGGTGATGGTTCCAGTCCATGGACGCAGTGTTCCCGTCCGCGCCCGTTGTGTGCGTCTACGGCATCCTGTCCCCGAGCAGCGCCAGCAGTTCGATGGCGGCGAGACCGTAGAGCGCGGTGTCGTTGGTGGACACCCAGGTGGCCTCGCTGCCGGCGACCAGGGCCGTCGGACCGCTGATCTTCTCGGTCTTCCAGGGGGCCGACTCCTTGTAGCCGTCGGAGCCGTAGAACTTCTGCCAGGCCCTCTCGGCCAGTTTCTCGTCGCCGGTCCGTACGGCGGCGTAGGCGTCGAGGCGGGAGTGGCCCTGGAAGAGGATCAGGCTGCCGAAGTTGGAGCCGTAGCGCGCGGCCTGTTCCGTCTTGCTCGCGTTGAAGTAGCGGCAGTAGTCGTAGTACGCCTCGTTGAACTCCGGCATGTCGACGAGGTCGATGAGTTCGGCACAGAGTTCGTTGAGGCCGAAAACGGCCGACAGGTGGGAGACCTCGACCTTCGGGGTGTCGGCGACGGCGAACCTGCCGGTGTCGAGGTCGTACAGGCCGCTGCCCTGGACGAAGCCGTTGGGCTGGGCGGCGATGGTCTCCATGGTGGACAGGACGCGGGCCTTGGCCTTCTCCCACTTGGGGCCCTTGCGTTCCCACTCGGTGAGCCAGGCGGAGACCAGTCCGCTCCAGTCGGTGCCGAAGCCGACGGACAGGGCGTTGCGGTCGGGCGTGTACGGCTCGGTGCGGATCTTGCGCAGGGGGTCGAGGGCGAGGAAGGTCTCGTCGGAGTCGACGTTGGCGTGCATGAGGTCGCCGACGCGTTCGTCCGCGGTGAGGAAGTAGTAGTAGCGCCGGTAGGTGGTGTTGGCGATGCGCTGCTGCTTGGCGCTGTCGGCGAAGTGCTGGACGCCGTGCCGGGTGCCGAGGCCGGCCCACTTGCCGATGTGGTAGACGTCGACCTCGCCGGTGTGGCGGGTCATCGCCTCGGCGAAGCGGAAGATGTCGGCGCGGCCGGAGCGCAGGTACGCGTACCAGAGCCACAGGTCGGGTGAGAGCTCGGAGTTGTCCCAGGCGTAGCCGCCGACGTCGTACCGCCACTGGTGCCGCACGGTGTCGTAGGTGTGCATGATGTCGCCGTAGTCCCAGAAGCCGTACCAGCGGCGCTGCTCCACCTGGTCCTTGTAGTAGGTGAAGAGGAAGTCGAGGTGGTCCTCGATCTTCGCCTTGGCCGGGGTGGAGCGGTCCGGTTCGGCGAACAGGCCCTTGCCGAAGACGCCCGCGGCGACGAGCTGCCTGGGCGGGGCGGCGAGCTGCGGGAGGACGCGCACCGCCTCGACCTGTTCGGCGAGCCTCTCGGCGCTCGGGGTGGACTCGTTGGCCCAGAAGAGGAGTTCGGAGGTGCGGGCGATGCCGTACGGGGTGCCGAACCCGGGCTCGTAGTCCTCGTAGGTGATGTTGAGGCCCTCGAGCTGTTCGGGGAAGGTGTCCTGGCCCATGCCGTCGTGGTAGAAGCGCAGGTCCATGGGCTGGGCCTCGGGTGACCAGAGCCAGAGGGTGACCTCGGCCTCGTCGGTCTGGGCGTCGCGGATGTCGAGCTGGGCGGGGTGCTTCTCCCAGAAGTCGCGCAGTCCGAAGGAGAGGCCGCCGGTGACGCCGCCGACGTAGCCGAAGCCGGAGGCGCGCCGGCCGCCGCCGGCGCCGATCCAGCCGTGGCCCTTCTTGGTGCGCTTGCGCAGGGTGAAGCCGTCGGCGGAGAGCTGGGAGAGGGTGTAGTCGCCCCATTCGGGGATGTACTGGAGGCGGGTGGTGACCCGCTGGTCCCAGGTGGCGGGGTCGGGGAGCTTCTCGCCGGCGAACTGGGCGGCCTGGACGGCGGCTCCCGGGTCGCGGCGCAGTCCGGTGATGCCCTTGACGGCCTCGCGGAGCAGGCCGGTGCCCTCGCCGCCGATGCGGATGTGGCGGTCGTAGGACTCGTCGCGCATGGGGACGGTGAAGCGGACGCCGAGGCCGCGGATGAAGTCGCCGTCGGCCTTGCCGGGCTCCTGCTTCCCGTCGTAGGTGATGGTGTGCACCATGCGGAAGGAGTCGGCGCCGGCGTAGAAGTAGAGGCGGATGGAGAAGGGCAGCAGCTCGCGGTGGCCCTTGCGGTGCTTGCCGTCGACTCGGACGACCGCGCGGACGGGGCCCTCCTGTTCGACGGTGACGTCGGAGATGGCGCCGTCGAAGCGTTCGGTCCTGACGGTGGTCTGGTCGCCGTCCTCGTACTCGGGCTGGCGCAGGACGACGAGGCGGCCGTCGCGGGCGATCTCGGTCGAGCCGCGGCGGACCGATCTGACGATCGTGGAGCCGGACCTGCCGATCCTGGCGGTGATGACACCGGTGGAGACGTCGATGGTGCCGCCGCGCTTGTCGACGGTGACCTTCTTCTCGGGCGCCGCGGGCGCCCCGGTGGTCAGGGTGAGCTTGCCGGAGCCCGAACTCACGGCGTGCGCGGTCCACTTGAGGGATCCGTCGGGCCAGTAGGCGAGCGGCCAGGACTGGACGGGGACGGACTTTCCGTCGGCGTCGGTCAGCGCGAAGGTCTGGTCCTCCTGGTGGGCGCCCTTGGGCCAGGGCACGCCGACGGTGGAGCCGGGGGCCGCGCCGAGGCCGCCGTCCTCCAGCCAGTCGAGAGTCACCGGGTCGGTGCCGGCGGCTTCCGCGCGGGGCGCGGCGGCGGCGTCGCGCGGTCCCAGGGCCCAGCTGAACTGGGCGGCGGCTCCGGCGACGGCGGCCGCCTTGAGCAGGGATCTGCGGGGGA
>NZ_NCTE01000923.1 GCF_002114215.1 Streptomyces sp. 13-12-16
GCGGCCGGCCTGGCGGCGGCCCGCGCGGCGCTCGAGCGGCTGAACCCGTTCCGCGGGATCGCCGCACGGATCAACCCGGCGGCCGTCGCACGGGCCGCCGCGTTCGACGTCGCACCGCTGCTCGGCAACACCCTGCGCGCCGGCCTCCCGGACGAACTGGGCTGGCCCGCCCTGGACGAGGCGCTGCGACGGCTCGACGCCGAGACCCGGCGCGACCGTGAGGACACCCTCACCGTCCACGAGGCCTGGCCGGCCCTGATCCTCGCCCGCAGGCACAAGGTGATCGTCGTGGGACCGCAGGACATCCTGCTGGAGCACGACCTGCGGCTGCCCGTCGAACCGGACCGCCGGCAGCGGCCGTCGTTCCGCTACACCGACGGCGAACTGCTGGTGATGTGGCGGCAGGACGACAAGCAGTACGGCTACTGGTCGGCCCGCCCGGCCGAGGTGTTCCCGCTGGGCGGCGAGAAGCTCCCGCACTGGTACGGCGGCGGCGACGCCGGCGAGACCTCGATCCCGCTGCCGGACGGCGGACGCGTCACCGGCGGACGCGCCCTGCACGCCGGCGACACGGTCCTGCCGCCCGCGCGCCGCGTCCTCGGGGACGGCACCTCGTACTGGCGCCAGGGACGGCAGGGGACGCGACAGGTGTGGCTCGAGTACGACCCGGCCACCGGCGAACACGGACGTGCCTCGCTGCCCGCGTTCCTGCGGTCCGGCATCCGCGACGGCGCCACCCTGCTCCAGCAGCACTGCGCCGTACTGCCCCTGCAGCCCGGCCTGGAGGACAGCCCGTTCGGCACGGACGGCACGGTCCTCGGCCGCTGGGTACGCACCGAGGACGACGGCGACGAGGCCCGCACCACCGTCGGCACACCGGACGGCCGGACCGCCACCCTGCCGACGGCACACGGCCGGGCATGGGGCGTCCCGGTCGGCGCGCTGCGGCTGCCCGGCGGCGTCGAGCCCCTGGTCGTCACCCACTACCGTCAGGTCGCCCTGTACACGACGGACGACACCACCGGTGTGCGGGAACTGGGCCGGCTGACACCGCTGGAGCGCGGCGGCGAGTTCGCCGCCGGCACGCGACTCGTGCCGCCGGTCGACTTCTGGCACGCGCTGCGGCCGCGCGACGAGAACGCCTCGGCGCTCCTGCGGGCGCTGAGCGACGAGCAGGCCGAGGAGCTGCTGCAGGCCGGCGTGCAGGCGCTGGCCGAGCGGCGGGCGAGGATCGCGGCGGCGGCA
>NZ_NCTE01000924.1 GCF_002114215.1 Streptomyces sp. 13-12-16
GGCCTGCCGGATCGCGTCCGGGACCCGCGCCCGCTCGGCCGCCTCGGCACGCAGCAGCACGCA
Source organism: Streptomyces sp. 13-12-16 (assembly GCF_002114215.1). Classification (GTDB taxonomy): domain Bacteria; phylum Actinomycetota; class Actinomycetes; order Streptomycetales; family Streptomycetaceae; genus Streptomyces. The sequence continues at coordinate 64 of NZ_NCTE01000924.1, forward strand.
GCCGCCCGCCGCGGCGGCCGTCCGGGTCCCCTCCCGCCCGATCCGGCGGAACGGGTACAACTGCGCGAAGAAGTAGACGAACGCGGGTACCACCAGACGTTCCCAGAGGCTCGCCACCCGCAGCCGGGCCATCTGCGACACGATGTCGAACCCCCCGGCACGGGCCGCCGCCACCAGCCGGCGCAGACTGTCCGGGGCGTGCGCGATGTCGGCGTCCGTCAGCAGCAGGTACTCGGGGTCACGCGCGCGTGCCAGCCCCATGCCGTGCCGCACCGCCCACAGCTTGCCGGTCCAGCCGGCGGGCGGCTCGCCCGGAGAGCCCACCGTGAGCGGCAGCCCGCCGTGCCGGTCCGCGAGCTCCCGCGCGAGCTCCCCGGTGCCGTCCGTGCTGCCGTCGTCGACGAGGAAGACCTCGGCCCTGCCCGGGTAGTCCTGGGCGAGCAGCGAGGGCAGGCTCGCGGGCAGCACCGCCGCCTCGTCCCGCGCGGGGACCACGACACACACCGACGGCCACGTCTCCGGGTCGCGGGACGGCGGGAGCCGCACATCCGTACGCCAGAAGAAGCCCTGGCAGAACAGCAGCCACCACCAGGCGGCGAGTGATCCGGCGGCACTCCACACAACGGCGCTCACCTGCCGCAGTCTGCCCCACGACAGGGGCCCGAAGCGGCCCATCGTCTATCGTGGCCGGGTGAAGATCGCGCTCATGGACTCCGGAATCGGGCTGCTGGCGGCCACCGCCGCGGTACGGCGTCTGCGCCCCGACGCCGATCTCGTCCTCTCCCTCGACCCCGACGGCATGCCCTGGGGACCCAGGACCCCGGAGGACCTCACCGAGCGTGCCCTCGCCGTCGCCGAGGCGGCCGCCGCGCACCGGCCCGACGCGCTGATCGTCGGCTGCAACACCGCCACGGTGCACGCCCTCACCGCCCTGCGCGCCCGCCTCGAGCCCGGCCTGCCGGTCATCGGCACCGTCCCGGCGATCAAACCGGCCGCGGCCGGCGGCGGACCGCTGGCGATCTGGGCCACACCGGCCACGACCGGCAGCCCTTACCAGCGGGACCTGATCGAGAACTTCGCCGACGGCGTCACCGTCACCGAGGTGCCGTGCTGGGGGCTCGCCGAGGCGGTGGAGCACGCGGACGAGACGGCGATCGACGCCGCCGTCGCCGCGGCCGCCGAGCTGACCCCGGACGACGTGACGACCGTCGTCCTGGGCTGCACCCATTACGAACTGGTCGCCGAGCGCATCCGGGCCGCCGTGCAGCACCCCGGCCGTCCGCCGCTCGCCCTGCACGGCTCCGCCGGAGCGGTGGCCGCCCAGGCCCTGCGCCGCCTCGGCGAGCAGCCCGCCCCCCGGGCGCC
>NZ_NCTE01000925.1 GCF_002114215.1 Streptomyces sp. 13-12-16
CGGGTCGCCGCCGGCCGCGCGCAGTCCGGCCGGGCGGCGCCCGCCGATCACCGGGTGCCCGCGCAGCCACCACGCGGTGTACGGCCGTACGACCTCGTGGGTGCCGTCGTGCAGCAGGATCCGCACCGGCTGGACGAGCGCGTCGCGCAGCGGGGGCCGCGAGAGCAGGGCGAGGGCCTGGGGCCAGCGGTCGTCGTCCACGAGGTCGAGGTCGCGCACGGCGACGATCTCGGTGGCGACCGGCGGGACGGGGCTGTCCGGGAAGCGGTCGAGGACGTCCTCGCTCCACACGTCCACGGCGTCGAGCAGGCCCGCGTCGTCGGGCTCGGCGAAGTCGCCCTCGCGCGGCTCCAGTTCGTCCGGGTCGAGGACGACGTCGGTGGCGCGGATCAGCGCGAAGTCGACCAGCACCCCGCAGGCGGCGAGCGGCTGTTCGCCCCACTTGTCGGCCAGTTCGCCGTCCACGGAGGCGAGTTCGCCCTCGCGCATGACCTGGGCGAACGGTCCGCCGGGGAAGACCAGCTCGCAGGCCGGGGAGAGTTCGCCGTCCTCGTCGGGGAGGGCGAGGGCGCCCAGCCACGGCTCGTCACCGGGTTCGAGGGCGGCGTCGCGCACCAGACCCAGCACGGTGTCGGCGAGTTCCTCGGCGTCCGGGGTGTCCTCCTCCCAGTTCACCGGTCCCTCGTCGTCCAGGGACGCGGCGACGGCGGCCCGCACCTGCGGGGTGGTGAGGACGGCGCGCGGGGTGGCGGGGAGCGCGCCGAGCTTCTCCAGGAGGGGGTGGGCGGCGTCCGGGTGGGCGACCTTGAGACCGAGCCGGGCCAGCACCTCGGGGTCGATCCGGGTGGCCTCCGCTCCGGGCAGCAGCACCTGCCGGGGGCCGATCGTCGTCCTGCCGTCGGCCAGCGGCACCGGCAGTCCGGACAGCCGGTCGGGGTCGACCCCGGCGAGGCTGTCGTACAGCCGCCGCCACCAGTCGGGGGACTTCTCCAGGCCGGCCAGCCGGTCGACCGCGTCGGTGAGCGGGACGCGGGCCACGCCCAGCGTGCGCAGCTCCGCGCGGCGTTCGAGACCGGCGGGCAGGAGGGTGGGGAGGACCTCGGCCAGCACCCGTACGGTGTCGGCGCCCGCACCCTCGACGACCTCGGCGTCGCGGGGCCGCAGGGATTCCGGCAGTCCGGGGTCGTCGTGCCGCTCGTCCCGCTCGGCGGCGGGCGGCAGGAAGGACGTGCGGGGCAGCCGTTCGAGGACCGCCCGGCGCAGGGCGCCGTCCAGTTCGCCCTTGCCGAGCGGGCCCGGCACGAGGTCGATGATCCCGGCGGTCACCGGGCGCCAGTCGGCGAGGAGCCCGGCGTAGGCGTCGGCGGCGCGCTGCACGAGGAAGTCGGTGAGCGGGCCGGGGGCGGCGTGCCGGCGGGTGGAGTCCAGCGGGAAGGAGGCGATGAGCAGGGCGGGCACGCCGAGCGGCTCGTCGCTGGGGGTGGGCGCGTGCACGACGGGG
>NZ_NCTE01000926.1 GCF_002114215.1 Streptomyces sp. 13-12-16
GCGCGTCCACGGGGCGACCGGGGTCGGGAAGCGGGCTCCGGCGGATGACCGGCGGGCACTCGGGGAGCCGGCCCGTGAGGCCCCGGGAGACGAGGCGCCGTGGCGTAACGGCCCGGTCGGCGGCACGGGGTCAGAAGGCGCGCGGGGTCACCAGGCCGGATTCGTAGGCGAAGACCACGAGCTGGGCGCGGTCGCGGGCGCGGAGCTTGGTCATGGCCCGGTTGATGTGGGTCTTGGCGGTCGACGGGCTGATGACCAGGCGATCGGCGATCTCGTCGTTGGACAGGCCCTGTGCGGCCAGGGCGACCGCCTCGCGTTCGCGGCCGGTCAGCTCCTCCAGCCCGTCGCCGGCGCGGGCGGGCGCCGGCCGGGCGACGTACCGGTCGATGAGCTTACGGGTGATGGCGGGCGCGAGCAGGGCGTCGCCGCGGGCGGCCACGCGTACGGCGTGCAGGAAGTCCTCCGGCAGGATGTCCTTGACGAGGAAGCCGGCGGCGCCGGCGCGTAGCGCGTCGAAGACGTACTCGTCCATGCCGTAGTTGGTCAGCATGACGACGTGCACGCCGGCCAGGGCCGGGTCCGTGGCGATGCGCCGGGTCACTTCGATGCCGTCCATGACGGGCATCTGGATGTCGACGAGGGCGACGTCGGGCAGCCGTTCCCTGACGAGCACCAGGGCCTCTCGGCCGTCGGCGGCCTCGGCCACCACCTCGATGTCGCCTTCGAGGTCGAGCAGCGCGCGGAAGCCGCTGCGGATGAGCGGCTGGTCGTCGACCAGCAGGACCCGGATCACGAGGCTCCGTTCGTGGGGAGTTCGGCCTGGACGGTGAAGCCACCTGTGCCGCGTGGCCCGGTGTGCAGCCGGCCGCCCAGGGCCGTGACGCGTTCGCGCATGCCGAGCAGCCCGAGGCCGGGCGCCGGCGCGGGGTCCGAGGCGGCCTCTCCGTCGTCGTCGACGCGGACGGAGAGAGCGTCCGGCCGGTAGGCGATCAGTACCGAGGCGGTGGTGGCGGCGGCGTGCCGGGCGACGTTGGTGAGCGACTCCTGAACGATCCGGTACGCGGTACGGCTCACCGCGGCCGGCACGGCGCGCGGATCCCCTTCGATCGTCAGCGTCGTCTCCAGGCCGGTCGTCCGGAACCGTTTCACCAGGTTCGGGATGTGCCCGAGTCCGTGCGGCGGGGTGGTGTCGTCGTCGCGCAGCGCCTCGAGGGTCGCGCGCAGTTCCCGGCTCGCCTCCCGGCCGGCTTCCTGGATCGCCAGCAGGGCCTCCGGCACCTGCTCGCCCCGCCGCCGGGCCACGTGGACCGCGACCTCGGACTGCACCTTGACGACCGAGATCTGGTGGGTGAGCGAGTCGTGCAGCTCCCGCGCGATGCGCAGCCGCTCCTCGTCGGCCCGGCGCCGCGCGGTCTCCTCACGGGTGCGCTCGGCTTCCCCCGCCCGCTGCTCGGCCTGCCGCACCGCCTCCCCGGCGGCGAAGGCGGCGATCAGCCAGGCGATCTCAAGGGTGTTCCGGGCCTGTGCCACGACCTCGCGCGCGGGCCCGCCGTGGGAGACCAGGGCGGTGAGGGGGAGTACGGCCAGCAGGCCCAGGGACGCCGCCAGTGCGGCGGCGCGGTGCCCGGCGCGTACCGCGCCGTGGACC
>NZ_NCTE01000927.1 GCF_002114215.1 Streptomyces sp. 13-12-16
GGCGGGGGTGCGGGCAGCCGTCGGGCGGTACTCGGGACCCTGCCGTCGGCGGCGCTCGGCCGGCTGCGCGGCTCCCGTGTTCCCCGTCAGCCGGTCTGCCGGGCGAACGCCTCGTAGGCCCGGTCGTCGAAGAGGACGAATCTCACCTCTTCGACGGCGGTCGGCGTGTTCCGGACCGTCTCCACCGCGATGCGGGCCGCGTCGTCCATCGGCCACCGGTAGACGCCCGTGGAGATGGCGGGGAACGCGACCGTCCGGGCGCCCAGTTCGTCGGCCACGCGGAGCGACTCCCGGTAGCAGGAGGCGAGCAGCCCGGGGTCGCTGCCCGGACCCTGGTGCACCGGACCGACGGTGTGGACCACCCAGCGGGCGTCGAGGCGGCCCGCGGTGGTGGCGACCGCCTGGCCGGTCGGCAGGCCCCTGCCGTACCTGGAGGCGCGCAGGGCGCGGCATTCGGCCAGGATCTCCGGGCCGCCCCGGCGGTGGATCGCCCCGTCCACGCCTCCCCCGCCGAGCAGGGACGAGTTCGCCGCGTTGACGATCGCGTCGGCGCTCTGGCGGGTGATGTCGCCCTGGACGAGCGTGATCGTGGTGGTCATGCCTGGCGCAGCCTCCTCCACACGGCCTTCGCCGCGTTGTGTCCCGACATGCCGTGCACGCCGGGGCCGGGCGGGGTGGCCGACGAGCAGATGAAGACGGCCGGGTGCGGGGTCGCGTAGGGGAACAGGGAGAGTCTGGGACGCAGCAGGAGCTGGAGTCCGGAGACCGCGCCGGAGGCGATGTCACCGCCGACGTAGTTGGCGTTGCGGGCGGCGAGTTCGGGCGGGCCGGCGGTGGCGCGGGCCAGGACGCGGTCGCGGAAGCCGGGGGCGTAGCGCTCCAGTTGGCGTTCCATGGCGTC
>NZ_NCTE01000928.1:0-2648 GCF_002114215.1 Streptomyces sp. 13-12-16
CGCCATGGGCTGGGCGCAGGTCGCCCTGGGCGCGCACTACCCGACCGACGCCCTCGGCGGCTGGTGCACCGCGCTGGCGGTGACACCGGCGACCGCGTGGCTGGCCGACCGGGTGGCCGGCTCCGGCCGGCCGGAGCACCGCTGACGTCACGCCAGGCGGCGGAAGACCGGCTTCACCGGGCGGCCGCCCAGCCAGGGGGCGGGATCCCCGGCGTCCAGCGCCTTGCGGTACACCGCGCACGCCTGGGCCACCACGTCGACGGTGTGCTCGATGTCGGCGTCGTCGAGCGCACTGCTCACCACGAACGACGGGGCCAGCACCCCGCCCGCGAGGAGCCGGCGCAGGAACAGCGTGCGGTACTCCTGCGACGGCCGCCCGTCCCCGTCGAGGGTGGCGAAGACCAGGTTGCTGGCCCGGCCCCGGACGACGACGTGGTCGCCGACGCCCATGCCGGCCGCGGCCTCGCGCACACCGGCGGCCAGCTTCTCGCCGAGCGCGTGCAGCCGCGCGGTGACGCCCTCCTCGGCGTAGACGGTCTGCACGGCCATCGCGGCGGCCAGCGCGTGGGTTTCCGCGCCGTGCGTGGTGGACAGCAGGAACACCCGCTCGCCGGAGTGGCGCAGCCCGCCCCGCTCCATCAGTTCGCGGCGCCCGGCCAGCGCGGAGACGGCGAACCCGTTGCCCAGCGCCTTGCCGAACGTGGAGAGGTCGGGGACGACGCCGTACAGGCCCTGGGCGCCCGCCTCGGACCAGCGGAAGCCGGTGATCATCTCGTCGAAGACCAGGACGCAGCCGTGCCGGTCGGCCAGTTCGCGCAGGCCGGCGAGGTACCCGGGCGGCGGCTCGGTGTGACCGGCGGGTTCGAGTACCAGGCAGGCGATCTCGTCCCGGTACCGGGTGAGCAGCTCCTCCGTGGCGGCCAGGTCGCCGTAGGGGAACGCCACGGTGAGTTCGGTGGTCGCCGCCGGGATGCCGGCCGACATCGGCGTGGTGCCGATGAACCAGTCGTCGACGGAGAAGAACGGGTGGTCGGCGCAGACGGCCACCCGCGGGCGCCCGGTGGCGGCGCGGGCGAGGCGCACCGCGGCGGTGGTGGCGTCGGAGCCGTTCTTCGCGAACTTCACCATCTCGGCGGTCGGCACCGTGGCCAGGAAGCGTTCCGCGGCCTCGACCTCCAGGACGGACGGCCGGACGAAGTTGCTGCCGCGGTCGAGTTCCCGCCGCACCGCCTCGGTCACGCGCGGGTGGGCGTGGCCGAGGCTGACCGACCGCAGGCCGGAGCCGTACTCGACGTAGCGGTTGCCGTCGACGTCCCACACGTGGGCGCCGCGGCCGTGACTGATGACCGGGGCCAGGCCCTCGGGGTACTGGTCGTCGCCCTTGGCGTAGGTGTGCGCGCCACCGGGGACCAGGGCGTGCAGCCGCTCGTTCGCCGTCCGCGACCGGGGCAGTTCGAACTCTTCGGTGTCCACGGCCACCTCAGCCCTCCCTCTGCTTCAGGAACTCGGCCAGGCCCGGCGCCTCCCGGTCCCGCCGGGACACCGAGGTGACCGGCAGCGGCCAGGGGATGGCGAGCTCCGGGTCGTCGAAGGCGATCGTCACGTCCTCGGCCGGGTCGTGCGGGCGGTCGATCCGGTACGAGGTGTCGGCGGTGTCGGTCAGCGCCTGGAAGCCGTGCGCGCACCCCGCCGGGACGTACAGGGTCGTCTGCGTCTCGCCGGACAGCTCGAAGGAGGCCCGGCCCAGGTAGGTCGGCGAACCGGGCCGCAGGTCCACGACGACGTCGAAGATCCTCCCGTACGAGCACCGTACGAGCTTGGCCTCGCCGGCGCCGGAGCGCAGGTGCAGGCCGCGCAGCACGCCCCGGACCGAGCGGGACAGGCTGTCCTGGACGAAGGCGTCCGGGTCGAGGCCCACCGAGCGGACCACGTCGGCGTCGAAGGTGCGGCAGAAGAAGCCGCGCTCGTCGGCGTACGGCGTCGGCTCGAACAGGTACGCCCCGGTGATCTCCGGGACTTCGGTCGCCTTCATGGAGCCTCTCTCAGGGTGTGGGCGTGGTCGGCCGCCGGGAACAGGGCCGCGGTCAGGGCGGCGAACTGCCGCTCGACGCGCCGGGTGGCGTCCAGGTTCCGCTCGGCGAGGGCGCGCCGCAGCTCCGCCGACCGCCGCTCCAGCTCGCGGAACTGTCCGAGCAGCCGGTCGGCGTCGGTCTCGCGGGCCGGGTGGCAGTACGCGCCCAGACCCATCCGGGCCATGAGCGAGTCGCTCTTCGCCGAGTAGCTGAGCGCGAGGGTCGGCGTGCCGGTCTTCAGCGCGCAGACCAGGTTGTGGTAGCGGGTCGCCACCACGGTCTCGGCGGCCGACATCTCCTTCATCAGGTCGGCCAGCGAGGCCGTCTCGGCGACGGTGACCAGCGGCGAGTCCACCGCGTCGAGGACCGCGTCGGCCACCGGCCGGTCGAGCTCGTCGCCGGTGAGCAGCCGGACGGGCCTGCCGTCCTCGACCAGCGCGCGGACGAAACGGGTCGTCCCGTCGAGGTAGCGCCGGTGGATCTCCTCGGCCCGGTCGCGCTCGTCGTTGCTCCCGTGGAAGTCCATGACACCGACGCAGACCAGGCCCGGCGGGCCGGCGGGCGCGCCCGCCGGCG
>NZ_NCTE01000928.1:2831-4428 GCF_002114215.1 Streptomyces sp. 13-12-16
ATGGCGTCCCGGTACGACCGGTACGCGGCCAGCCGCGTCGACCAGCGGGTCAGGGCCCGGGTCGGCCGGTTGCCGATCGGGCCGGCGCCGACGCTGACGAGCGCGACCCGGGTGCGCAGCAGCCGGCCGGTCGCGCAGAGCAGGAACAGCGAGTACGGGAAGCCCCACGGCCGCAGCGGCAGCGTGGTCTCCAGGACGCCCATGCCCGGCACGATCACCACGTCGTGCCGGCGCGCCCAGGCGGCGGTGCGGACGACGTCGACGAGTTTGCCCAGCCCCTTGGCCGCGATCGCGCCCGCACGGGACGCGGTCCGGTACTCCCCGCGGTACCAGTTCAGCCGTGTCGCGGGGATCCCGTACCGGGCCGTGACGGCCTCGGGGCCGCCGCACATCGTGTCCACGACCGCCTCCGGGTGCTCGGCGCGGAGGTACCCGAGCACGACCTCGAGCGACCCGTCGTTGCCGACGTTGCCGGAGCCGAGCAGGCCGAACACCCCTATGCGCGGGGGCCTCACGCCTGCCTCCCCTCACGGCCGGCGACGAGGGCGTCGACGGAGACGGTGAGCCGGTCCGGGTCGACCGGGGCGCGGTCCTCGACCCGCTCGCCGGCGCCCGGCCGGGCCCGGCTGGTCATCCACGCGGCCAGGTGGCGGTAGCAGGCGCGCCGGTCGGCGGAGGACAGCGGCGCCCGCCGGACCGCGGAGACGAAGCCCCAGACGTACTCGGCGAGCAGCCGGGGCGTCGGGTGCAGCGGGCCCGCCCGGCGCGGGTCCAGGTTGACGCACCGGGAGCGCTTGGAGGGGTTCGCCCGCTCGGCGCGGGTGGGGTGGTCGCGGCGGAAGTACAGCAGCTCCGGCACCTGGTGGAAGGGCCCGTGCAGGGTGATCTCGGCGACGAACACGCGGTCCGCGTGGTGGTAGCTGTCGTGCGGCTTCACCCGGCGCAGCACGTCCGCCCGCATCACCCCGTAGAAGTCGTCGCCACCGGGTTCGAACAGCAGGCTGCGGAAGCGCTCCGGCGCGTGCGGCGAGTCGGTGGCGAGGGAGTACTCGTAGGGGACCTTCACCCGGCCGTCGCCGTCGACGACCGCCTGGCCGCTGTGCGCGAGGACGACGTCCGGCCGTTCGTCCAGCGCCTCGACGCAGGCCCGCAGCAGGTCACGGGCGTACAGGTCGTCGTGCGAGGCCCACTTGAACAGCTCGCCCCGGCACTCGGTGAACACGTGGTTGTGGTTCGGCGCGGCGCCGATGTTCCGGGGCAGCCGGATGTACCGGATGCGGGAGTCCCGCGCGGCGTACTTCCGGCAGATGTCCTGCGTCCCGTCGGTCGAGGCGTTGTCGGAGACGACCAGCTCGAAGTCCTCGTAGGTCTGGCCGAGCAGGGCGTCGAACGCCTCGGCGAGGTACTCCTCGCCGTTGTACACGGGCAGGCCGATGCTCAGCCGGGGATGGGTGGTCACGGTGTCCTCACTTCGGGAACGGGGATGTGGTGGTGCTCGCGCAGGGCGGACCGGAGCTGGAGCCACCACACGGCCGAGCCGCAGGCGGCCGCGGCGGCGACGCCCCAGGCCGAGCCGATCGTGCCGGCCACGACCGCC
>NZ_NCTE01000929.1 GCF_002114215.1 Streptomyces sp. 13-12-16
CTTCGTCGCACTCGCCGCCGCGCGCACCGCGCTGCTCGGCTCCGTGCACGACGCGCTCCTCCTGCGGGTCGAGGAGGCCGTCGGGCGGGCGCGGGCCGAGGAGAGCGGCACGGCCGCGGCCGGTGGGGAGGAGCACGCGGCCAACCTGTGTGCCGCCGCCCGTAGCTGGCTGTGCGACCTCGCGCGGGCCGGCTGGCGCGGTATCGACCACGAGGTGATCACCGGTGCCGCGCCCGTCGTGTCCGCCATGCTGCCCGACCCGGCACTGCGCCGCCTGGCCACGCTGCTCGACGGCTTCGCCGCCGAACTCGCCGCGTCCTGCCCCGGCGCGACACTGGAGCACGTTCCCGTACGACGGTGGGCCGACCTGTGGTCACGCGCCGTGCTGCTGACCCTGCCCGGCGCGGCGTCCGCCCTCGCGGCCGGCGAGGTGACCGGTCGTCTGCTGCCGCTCGGTGTCGACGTGCAGGAGCACGCCACCGCCGTACAGGCGCAGGTGCACGCGGTGTTCGAGCCGGCGGACGGTGGCACGCCGCGGCTGGTGCGGGCCTCGGTGTCCGCGCCGAAGCCCGACACCGTCGTCGGGGCGGGGCTGTGGCAGCTGCTCCGGCCGCACCTGTCCCTGCTGGCCGCCGTGAGCGAGGGGCGGGCCATGGAGCTCGACGCGATGCCCGTCACCGGTGAGGGCGATCTGCTCTGGGACGACGCACGGGCCCGTACGGGCGAGCCCGCCGAGGTCTTCGCCACCGCGCGGGTGGCGCTGCCCGCCGCCGCGGCCTTCGCGACCGCTCCGCTCGACCGGCATCCGGCCCGGATCGCCGTGCCCGTCCTGCTGGAGGGGTACGCCGTGGAGGAGGACGGGGACGGGGTGGCGTTCCAGGTCGCCGGGCAGCGGCTCGTCGTCGACACCGACCGGGTTCCGGCCGCCGGTCCGCTCACCCCCGAGGTCGTCGCCTCGTCCGGTGCTTGTGTCGGGCTGCTGCGGTGGGACGCCGGGGAGTTCCTGCTCCAGCCGCTCGCCGTGGAGAGGACGGTGCGGAAGAAGAGCGTCGCCGTGCACGCCGGGGCCTGGGCCGGGGGCACGGCCGACAAGGCCGGCGTGCGCGCCGAGAAGGCCGCCACCGATGCCGTGAAGGTACTGCGCGAGCGCGCCGGAAAGCTGCTGCGGAAGTGAGCGGGCGGACCATGGGAGGCGCCCCGGCGCCCGATCCGGACGAGAACCGGCGGCAGGTGCTGTACTGGCGGCTGCTGGCCCGCCTCTTCGATCCCGAGGAGCAGGCGTCCCTGGAGTCGGCGAGTCTGGCGGTGGTCGAGGACGTCGGCCTGCCGTCCGCGCTGCTGGATCCACAGGCGTCCGTCGACTCCGTGGTGCAGCGGCACCCGGAGCTGGCCGCCGAGTTCGACGGGCTGATGACGCCCGAGCCGGACGAGGACGGTGCGCGTGACCGGGCCGCCGAGGTGCGGCGCGCGGCGCTCGCGTCGAAGGTGCTGCTGAACGTCTTCGCCTCCGGCTCCGGCACCGTCACCGCCGAGCAGCTGGCGCGCTGGCAGTCGGACGCGGGCTGGCTGGAGCGGGCGCTGGGCTGCCGGCCCGGCGAGCTGCGCGGCGGTGGCAACCGCGCGGGAG
>NZ_NCTE01000930.1 GCF_002114215.1 Streptomyces sp. 13-12-16
GCTTCCGGGAGGGGCTGGCGGGCCCCACGGCCGGCGTGGCCGCGGGGCACACGCAGGCCAACCTGATCTCGGTGCCCGCCGACTGGGCGTACGACATGCTGCTGTTCTGCCAGCGCAACCCCAAGCCCTGTCCGGTCCTGGACGTCACCGACGCCGGGTCCACGGCCACCGTCCTCGCCCCGGACGCGGACCTGCGCACCGATCTGCCGCGCTACCGCGTGTGGGAGCACGGCGAGCTGGTGGACGAGCCGACGGACGTGCGGGCGTACTGGCGCGGTGATCTGGTGTCGTTCCTGATCGGCTGCAGCTTCACGTTCGAGTGGGCGCTGGCGGCGGCGGGCGTTCCGGTCCGGCACGTCGAGCAGGGCCGCAACGTTCCCATGTACGTGACGAGTTGGCAGTGCCGTCCGGCGGGGCGGCTGCGCGGGCCGATGGTGGTGTCCATGCGGCCGGTGCCGCCCGGGCACCTCTCCGCGGCGATCCGGGAGAGCAGTCTGCTGCCGGCGGTGCACGGCGGTCCCGTGCACTGCGGTGATCCCTCCGGGCTGGGCATCGACGACCTCGGCCGGCCGGACTTCGGCGAGCCGGTGGACCCGGAGCCGGACGACATCCCGGTGTTCTGGGCCTGCGGGGTGACCCCGCAGGCCGCGGTCATGGCCTCCCGTCCGCCGTTCGCCATCACGCACGCACCGGGGCAGATGTTCCTCAGTGACGCCCGCGACGAGCAGTTCCGCGTGGCCTGACCGGCCCGTGCGGCACGAGACAGGAGAAACGAAGGACCCATGACCTCGATCGATCTGAACGCCGACCTCGGCGAGGGGTTCGGCCGCTGGCGGCTCACCGACGACGAGCGGCTGCTGTCCGTGGTGACCAGTGCCAACGTGGCGTGCGGTTTCCACGCCGGGGACGCGTCCACCATGCGCCGCGTGTGCGAGCTCGCCGCCGGGCAGGGGGTGCGGATCGGCGCCCAGGTCTCCTACCGGGACCTGGCCGGGTTCGGGCGGCGCGCGATGGACGTGCCGCCGGCCGAACTGGCGGCCGAGGTCGCCTACCAGATCGGCGCGCTGGAGGTCTTCGCCCGCGCGGCGGGCGCCCGCGTGGCGTACGTCAAACCGCACGGGGCGCTGTACAACCGGGTGGTGCGCGACGAGGAGCAGGCCGGCGCGGTCGTCGACGGGGTGCTCCTGGCGGACGCCACGCTGCCCGTGCTCGGCCTGCCCGGCTCCCGGCTGCTGGAACTGGCCGGGAAGGCGGGTCTGCCGGTGGTCACAGAGGCGTTCGCCGACCGGGCGTACACCGACGGGGGCACGCTGGTGCCCCGTGGTCAGGAGGGCGCCGTGGTCACCGACCCGGAGTCGGTGGTGGCCCGCTCGGTGGACCTGGCCCGGCACGGGGAGGTGGACGCGCACTCGGGACGGCGTATCGAGGTGCGGGCGCGTTCCCTGTGCCTGCACGGTGACACGCCCGGCGCGGTGGAGCTGGCGCGACGGGTGCGCAACACGCTGGAGGCGTCCGGGGTGCGGGTGGAGGCCTTCGTATGAGGGTGCTGCCCGTCGGCGAGGACGCCCTGCTCGTCGAGGTCTCCTCGGGCGACGAGGCCCAGGCGCTCCACGCGGAGCTGCTGCGGCGCCGCGCGGAGGGCTCGTTGCCGGTCGGCGAGATCGTCCCGGCGGCGCGCACGGTGCTGCTCGACGGCCTGTCCGACCCGGCCCGGCTGGCCGCCGAACTGACCGCCCTCCGTCTCCCGCCCGTGCCCCCGCACGCGCGGGAGACGGTCGAGATCCCGGTGCGCTACGACGGCCCGGACCTCGCGGACGTCGCCGCGCACTGGGGTGTCCCCGCGCGGGAGGTGGCCCGTGTCCACGCGGGCACCGAGTTCCGTGTCGCCTTCTGCGGGTTCGCGCCCGGCTTCGGCTACCTCACCGGTCTGCCGGCGCACTGCGACGTGCCCCGCCGGAGCACTCCGCGCACCGCCGTCCCGGCCGGCTCGGTGGCCCTGGCGGGTCCCTACACGGGCGTGTACCCGCGGTCCTCGCCGGGCGGCTGGCAGTTGATCGGGACGACCGACCTCGTGCTGTGGGACCAGGCGCGCGTGCCCGCGGCGCTGCTCTCCCCCGGTACGCGGGTGCGTTTCGTCCCGGTGACGGGGCCCGCGGCATGACGGACCGTGCGCTCGCCGTCGTACGCGCGGGGGCCCTCACCACCGTGCAGGACCGGGGCCGCCCGGGGCACGCCCACCTCGGTGTGCCCCGTTCCGGGGCGCTGGACGGTCCCGCGGCGGCGCTCGCCAACCGGCTGGCCGGCAATCCGCCGGACGCGGCCGTCCTGGAGACGACCCTCGACGGCTGCTCCCTTCGGCCCCGTTCGACGGTCACCGTGGCGGTCACCGGGGCCCCCTGCCCGGTCACCGTGGACGGACGGCCGGCCGCCTGGGGAGCGCCGGTGCGCGTGCGTGCCGGGTCCGTGCTGGACGTCGGGGCGGCGGTCTGCGGCGTACGCGCCTACGTGGCCGTCTCCGGTGGGGTCGCCGTCGAACCGGTGCTCGGCAGCCGCTCCACGGACCTGCTCTCCGGTCTCGGCCCGGCCCCCCTCACGGACGGTGCCGTGCTTCCCCTCGGCACTCCGCGGGAGGGCCACGCGCGCGTGGACGTCGCCCCGCAGCCGGCGCCCCCGGACGAGCTCGTGCTGCGGGTGACGCCGGGCCCGCGCGACGACTGGTTCACCCCGGCCGCCGTACGGCTCCTCACGTCCCGCACGTACCACGTGTCGCCGGCGAGCAACCGCATCGGACTGCGCACGACCGGGCCGGCCCTGGAACGGGCCCGGTGGGACGAGCTCCCCAGCGAGGGCGTGGTGCTGGGCGCGGTCCAGGTGCCGCCCGACGGCACGCCGGTGGTCTTCCTGGCCGACCATCCGACCACCGGGGGCTACCCGGTGATCGCGGTCGTCCACCCCG
>NZ_NCTE01000094.1 GCF_002114215.1 Streptomyces sp. 13-12-16
CCGACGCCTGCGCCCGCCCCACCGTCGCCGTCTTCCCGACCGCCGACGACGCCACCGCGTGCCCCGCGAAGAACCCCGCCGTGATCAGCACCAGCCCCAGCAGCACCACCGGCAACGACCCCGCCAGCGACAGCAGCAGCCCCGCCGCGGTCGTCCCGCCCCCCGCGTACAGCGCGCCCCGGCGGCCCAGCCGCCCCACCAGGCGCCCCGCCGCCGACGCCGAGACCGTGCCGACCAGGTACACCAGGAAGATCGAGCCCACGATGCCCTGCGGCAGCGAGAACGGCGCCTCGGTCAGCCGGTAGCCGATCACCGTGTAGACACCGCCGAACACCGTCATGAACAGCGCGCCGATCGCGTACAGCCGCCGCAGCAGCGGATCGGCGAGATGCCCCCGGACGGTCCGCACCAGCACACCCGGACGCAGCGAGCCCGCCCGGAAGTGCCTCGGCGCCGGCAGCAGCAGCCGGAACGCCACCGCGCACGCCACCGCGACCACGCCGATCACCCCGACGGCGACCCGCCAGCCCCACTCCTGCGCCACCCAGCCGGTGATCACCCGGCCGCTCATCCCGCCGACACTGTTGCCGGCGACGAACAGCCCGATCGCGGTCACCAGCGCCTTCGGCGTGACCTCCTCCGCGAGGTACGCCGTCGCCGACGCCGGCAGCCCGGCCAGCGCCGCACCCTGCAGCGCCCGCAGCGCCACCAGCGCGCCCAGCGACGGCGCGAACGGCACCAGCAGTCCGAGGGTCACCGCGACGGCCAGCGAGGCCGTCATGACCGTACGCCGTCCGTAGCGCTCCGACAGCGCGCTCATCGGCAGCACGAACAGCGCCAGGCCGCCGGTGGCCGCCGCCACCGTCCAGCTCGCGTCACCCGCGCTCACCGCGAAGTCGCCGGAGATCAGCGGCAGCAGGGCCTGGGTGGAGTACAGCAGCGCGAAGGTCGCGACGCCCGCGAGGAACAGGGCGAGACTCATCCGGCGGTAACCGGGTCCGCCCGGAGACATCCGGGACTCGGAGACGGGCGGCTGGGCGGAGGGAACGGATGCGACGGCGCCCACACTGGTGGACGCCCCGGTACTGGCGGGAGTCATGCCTCGAAGCTACGTACGCCCCCGCTCATCCGTCCAATGCACGGAATCGTCATAATCGTTCCCATGGTGCATCAGCAGAGGTCACGAAGGAGACTGTCACAGACCAGTGACACACGAGACACGGACGACATGTCGAGGCTGCTCGCACCCCGCCTCGCCCACTTCGCCGGCGTCGCCCGCACCGAGCACGTCACCCGTGCCGCCCAGGAGATGCAGGTCCCGCAGTCCACCCTCTCCCGCGCGATGGTCCGCCTCGAACAGGACCTGGGCGTCGAGCTGTTCGCCCGCCACGGCCGCACCGTCTCCCTCACCCCGGCCGGCCGCACCTTCCTCACCTCCGTCGAACGCGCCCTCGCCGAGATCGAGCGCGCCGCCGACGAGGTACGCGCCGACGCCGACCCCGCCACCGGCAAGGTCGCCTTCGGTTTCCTGCACACCATGGGCGCCGAGACCGTACCCGGCCTGCTGCACGCCTTCCGCGCCGACCACCCGCGCATCCGCTTCAGCCTGGTCCAGAACTACGGCGAGGCCATGCTGGAGGGGCTCCGCGCGGGCGAACTCGACCTGTGCCTGACCTCCCCGGTGCCCGACGCCCCCGACCTCGTCGCCCGCCGCCTCGACGAGCAGAAGCTGCGCCTGGTCGTCCCCGCCGACCACCGCCTCGCCGGCCGCCGCCGCATCCGCCTCGCCGAGGCCGCCGACGAGACCTTCGTGACCCTGGAACCCGGCTACGGCCTCCGCCGCATCACCGACGACCTCTGCGCCCAGGCCGGCTTCAGACCCCGCATCGCCTTCGAGGGCGAGGAGGCCGAAACCCTGCGCGGCCTGGTGGCGGCGGGCCTGGGCGTGGCCCTCCTCCCCCCACCGGCCTTCCCCCGCCCCGGAGTGGTCGAACTGACGGTCACGGCCCCCAGGGCGGCCAGGGAGATCGGCGTGGCCTGGCTGGCCGGCCACCCGGACACGCCTCCCGTGGCCGCCTTCAAGAAGTTCCTGCTCAGCAAAAGGGGCACCTTGCTGCCAGCCTAGGGGCAGCACACCCAGGGGCGCGGGGCTGTATCGGTATGCGGCTCCGCCGCGTGGGCGCGACCAGCCACGGACAACCCGCACAGGCCGGACGACAGTCACCCCACCGGCGCTACCGCCGCAAAGACTTCCCGAACCCCGCGGCGAGCGGCATCCGCAACCCCAACGGCGGAGGCGCCGCCAGGGCATCCTGCACGGGCCGCGAGAACGCCCGCCCGAACAGCGCCCCCATCACGAAGTCCTCGGCCAGCGCCAGCACCTCGTCCCGGTACTGGCTCAACCCGTGCCCGTCCGCATGGACCTCGAACCGGCACACCTCCCGGTTCGCCTTCTTCGCCCGCGCCGCCAGCCGGAACGACAACTCGGGATCGCTGCGCGCGTCGTTCGTGCCGTGCACGATCAGCACCCGCCGCCCGGCGAGCTGTTTCACCGGTTCGGGTGGCGCCGCCACGTCCTCCTCCGGCAGCCAGGGTGCCAGCGCCAGCACGGAGTTGACGGCCTCGTGGCCCGCCGCGCGGAGCGCGGCCCTGCCGCCCATGCCGAGTCCGGCGAGGCAGACGGGGACGTCCCCGTAGCGCCGTACGGCCTCGTCGGCGGCCCACGCGGCGTCGCGCGCGAGATGCGCCTCGCTGCCGTTCCAGCCCCGGTAGCGGTAGTGGACGACATGGGCGGCGAGGCTCTCCTCGCGGCCCGCGCGGGTGAGGCGGCGTCCCAGAGCGCGTACGGAGGCGGCCGCCAGCACGGCGGACGGTCTGCGGCCGGACACCTCCTCGCCGCCGGGGAGCAGCAGCACCACTCCGCCCACCGCCGTCGGCTCCGGGCCGAGCGCCCTCCCCAGCCGGGCCGTGCGAACCGGCGTCGCTTCCTGTGCCATGACAGAACATTCTCAGAAGTGCGGGTGTACTCCACCCGGCCGTGCGATCACTGTTACGTATCGGCGCCTTCGTCCTCCCGGTGATCTACGCGCGTAGGAGTTAGAGTGCGGAAATGACGAGCCAGACCATCGCGAACACCCCGACCACGGAGCAGATCCGCCGGGCGCCCAAGGTCCTGCTGCACGACCACCTCGACGGCGGGCTGCGCCCCGGCACCGTCGTGGACCTGGCCCGCGAGAGCGGGTACCACCAGCTTCCCGAGACCGATCCCGGCAAGCTCGGCCTGTGGTTCAGGGAGGCCGCCGACTCCGGCTCCCTGGAGCGGTACCTGGAGACGTTCTCGCACACCGTCGGCGTCATGCAGACCCGTGACGCCCTCGTCCGGGTCGCCGCCGAGTGCGCCGAGGACCTCGCCGAGGACGGCGTCGTCTACGCCGAGGTGCGTTACGCGCCCGAGCAGCACCTCGAAGGCGGACTGACCCTCGAAGAGGTCGTCGAGGCCGTCAACGAGGGCTTCCGGGAGGGGGAGCGGCGCGCGCGGGAGAACGGCCACCGCATCCGGGTCGGCGCCCTGCTCACCGCGATGCGGCACGCCGCCCGCGCCCTGGAGATCGCCGAACTCGCCAACCGCTACCGGGACCTGGGCGTCGTCGGCTTCGACATCGCGGGTGCCGAGGCCGGTTACCCGCCCACCCGGCACCTCGACGCCTTCGAGTACCTGAAGCGGGAGAACAACCACTTCACCATCCACGCCGGCGAGGCGTTCGGGCTGCCGTCCATCTGGCAGGCCCTCCAGTGGTGCGGCGCCGACCGGCTGGGGCACGGGGTGCGCATCATCGACGACATCCGGGTCCGCGACGACGGCACGGTCGAACTCGGCCGGCTGGCCTCCTACGTCCGGGACAAGCGCATCCCGCTGGAGCTGTGCCCCAGCTCCAACCTCCAGACCGGGGCCGCCGCCTCGTACGCCGAGCACCCCATCGGCCTGCTGCGCCGGCTGCACTTCCGGGCCACGGTGAACACCGACAACCGTCTGATGTCCCACACCACCATGAGCCGGGAGTTCGAGCACCTGGTCGACGCATTCGGCTACACGCTCGACGACATGCAGTGGTTCTCCGTCAATGCGATGAAATCGGCGTTCATTCCTTTCGATGAACGACTGGCCATGATCAATGACGTCGTCAAGCCCGGATACGCCGAGCTGAAGTCCGAATGGCTGTTCCGTCAGACGGCCTCCACCAGCGGTTCTCCGGAAAAGGAAAGCCGATAGCGGCGTCCGCGGGAAACGTGAACACCGTCGATGTTCACCATCCGTCCGCATTTCGATGTTTGCGGCGGGAGGGGCCCCGTGTTTACGGTCTCAGCACCGCTCACTCCCCGTATCCCATTTCGAGGACGCATTTACATGAAGCAGTCTGCTGCCAAGACCCTCGGTGTCGCCGTGCTGGGTGCCGCCTTCGCCGCCGCCGGTGCCGGCGCCGCCAACGCGGCCCCGGCCGTCCCGGACGCCGCCCCGGCGCTGGACACCGTCAACCGGGCCGTACCGGCGGAGAAGCTGTCCACCGCGGTGCCGGGCTCGGACCGGGCGCTGGCGACGGGCCAGGAGCTGGCCGGCACCGGCGTGGCGGCC
>NZ_NCTE01000931.1 GCF_002114215.1 Streptomyces sp. 13-12-16
CGTGCTCGTACCGGGTCCGAGGGACGTCGTCCAGGTGGCCGGCGGCTCGGACGTGGCCTACGCCCTCGACCGGGACGGCACCGTGCGGGCCTGGGGGCGGGGCGCGGGCGGCGCCCTCGGTGACGGGGACCGCCCGGACCACGCCTCCGCGCGACCCGTCCGGGTGAACGGACTGCCGGAGATCCGCCGGATCGCGGCCCACGGGCTCACCGGGTACGCCGTCGACACCGCCGGCGGGCTGTGGGCCTGGGGCTCCGGACTCACCCTCGGCGAGCACGCCTCGCGGACCGCCCGGCCGGTGCGCATCCCGCTGCCCGGCCCCGCCCTGGACGTCTCCGGCCACCACGCGATCACCGGGACGGAATGAACGGATGATCTCCGGCCGGTACCGGGTCGGTCATGGTTCGGTGTCCCGCCGCGAGGGGAATCACCCGGCCGCGTAGCGTGTTGCGCAGCACAACGAGGGAAAGATCCTCCCCAAGCATTAGGGTCATTCCTTTGCCTACCTATTACTCTTGAGCCAAGGCCACGCCGTGTGGCCATGGAGGAGTGAAATGAGGAGCAGTAACCCGGTCTTCTCGCGACGGGGGTTCGGCCGCGACAACGGCTACGCGGGCTTCAACACCGCGCCGCAGGCCGGGGGTCCCGCTGTCGCCACGCAGGCCAACCCGTACGCGCAGCCGACGGGCAACCCGTACGCCCAGAATCCCTACGCACAGCAGGACCTGCAGTACGGCGCGCCGCCGCAGGCGCCGGCCACCACCGGCCGGATGACCATCGACGACGTCGTCATGCGCACGGGCACCACGCTCGGCGTGCTCATCGTCACCGCGGCGCTCTCCTGGGCGCTGCTGCCGGTCGACGACGCCAACATCAGCCGGTCCTACGGCATCGGCATCGGCGCCGCGCTGATCGGCATGGTCCTGGCGTTCGTGCAGTCCTTCAAGCGCAAGGCCTCGCCGGCGCTGATCCTGACGTACGCCGCGTTCGAGGGTGTCTTCCTCGGCGTCATCTCCAGCATCGTCGACAACCGCATCGCCGACGGTGCGGCCATGCAGGCAGTGATCGGCACCATGGCGGTCTTCGCCGGTGTGCTGGTGGCCTACAAGGCCGGCTGGATCCGCGTCAACCGCCGCTTCTACGGCTTCGTGATGGCGGCCGCGCTCGGCTTCATCCTGCTGATGGCCGTGAACCTGCTGTTCGCGGTGTTCGGCGGCGGTGACGGCCTCGGCTTCCGCAGCGGCGCGCTCGGCGTCGTCTTCGGCGTCGTCGGCATCATCCTCGGTGCCTGCTTCCTCGCCCTGGACTTCAAGCAGGTCGAGGACGGCATCGCCTACGGTGCCCCGCGCGAGGAGGCCTGGCTCGCCGCCTTCGGCCTCACGCTGACGCTGGTGTGGATCTACATGGAGTTCCTGCGGCTCATCTCGATCCTCAACAGCAGCGACTGACGGCGGTCACCGGTCGTACGGACAAGGGCCCCGGGTTCCTACCCGGGGCCCTTCGCCGTGTCCGCACGCGCTACAGCAGTTTGCGCGCGGCCCTCCTCAGGTCGTACTCGTGGACGATCGCCTTGGCGTGGCCGTACGCCAGGTCGTACTCGTGCCGGAGCCAGCTGACCTTCTCCTCGAAGCGGAAGAGCGACGGGCCTTCTTCGACGGTGCGCAGCCAGTCGGAGATCTCACGACCGGTGCAGTGGGGGATGCGGGCGAGCATGTTGCGGTGGGTCTCCTCGGAGAGGACGTGGGACATCGGCGCCTCCGGACGCAGGGGATGTAAGCCGGTCCTTCAGGTCACCGTGCCTGAGCGTCCGCCCGTTGGCAACAGTCCTGCCGCGCCGCGTACGCTCGCCGCGTGGTTGATACGACGCCCTTCACCCGTGCCGTGGATCATTTCGCCGACCGTCTGCGGGCCGCGCCGCAGAGCAGGCTGCAGCGGGGCGGTGCGGCCGAGGCGCTCGCCCTGGCCAGGGAGTTGGCGCGGCGCACCCAGCTCGTCGAGGAACCGGGCACCGAGCCCCGCGAGATGCCCGACGCGGGCATGTTCGCCGCCGCCGACCAGATCACCGTCGCCGGCCACGACCTGGCGCTCGTACTGAAGAACGAGGACGAGGTCGGGGAAGCCGTACGGCTGGTGGAGGAGGCGCGCGAGCGCGCCGGGGTGTAGACGGTCCGGAAACCGGCCGGGAGCCGGCTCGGAGCTAGAGGGACGCGATGACGCGGTCCGCCAGGATGTAGACGTTCTCCTCGCCGCAGGAGAACGTCAGCGTGTACGCCCCCGAGATGCCGGAACCGCCCAGCAGGAACGGGGTCTCGCCCGCGCCGAGGGCCGCCGCCAGCCGCTCGGCGGTCTCGCGGTGGCCCGGCGTCATGCACAGCGTCGTCCCGTCGGCGAAGACGTAGACGTCGAGAGTGCCCAGCGGGCCCGGACGGACGTCGGTCAGCTCGGTCCGGGCGGCGGCCAGCTCCTCCAGGGTGGCCACCGTGCGCTCGTGGTCGTTCACGACCGGCGAGGGGTTCGGTACGAAGTCCGGGTGCGAGGGGTGACGGCGGCGGGCCGCGGCCAGCTCCGGGGAGTCCCCTGAGTGCTCCTCGGCGTCCGCACCCGGCTCGCCCACCGGCTCCAGACCCACGAAATCGGCCTGCCGGGGCAGGAACAGCTCGCTGTCCGCCAGACCCAGCAGGGACGGCGCGTCGGACGCGTCACGCGCCTCCTGGGCGGCCCAGAAGGCCCGCGCCTCGGCGAGCTCGCGCTCCCGCTCCTCGGCGAGCGCCTCCGCCACGGCGGCGCGTATCTCGTCGGTGCCGGCCGTGCGGGCGGGAGGAACGTGCGCGCGCGCGGGCGCGGCGCCGTTCTCGGCCAGCGCGGTGTGCAGGGCCGCGACCTGTCGGCGCAGCACCATGATGCTGCGCAGGACGGCGACGCCCACGGCGCCGGTGGCGGCCGTGGTGATCAGCAGGGCGATCGGCATGGCGCTCACTGACGTACTCCCGGTTCAAAGTCGACCCCCGACTTCCTACATCAGCTTGAAGGGTGGACTAACCATCTGTCAGTGCGTAACGTCACGAAACGGACAGGTCTTTGGAGATGCACCCGAGAGGGGCTCGGTCCTGACCTGCGCGAATCTCCCCGGCGGGGGAGATAGGTCACATCCTGGGGGAGATTGGATCACGAACAGGCCCGGGTCTCGGAGGTTCCCGAGACCCGGGCCATGGCTTCACCGAACGTGCCGGGGCGGCTACCGTGCGCCCGCGGAACGGGGGTTCGGCGGTACGGGGTTCAGCTGAGGCGCTCGATGACCATCGCCATGCCCTGGCCGCCGCCGACGCACATCGTCTCCAGGCCGAACTGCTTGTCGTGGAACTGGAGGGAGTTGATGAGCGTGCCGGTGATGCGTGCGCCGGTCATGCCGAAGGGGTGGCCGACGGCGATGGCGCCGCCGTTGACGTTCAGCTTCTCCAACGGGATGCCGAGGTCGCGGTAGGAGGGGATCACCTGGGCGGCGAACGCCTCGTTGATCTCGACCAGGTCGATGTCGTCGATGGTGAGACCGGCACGGGACAGTGCCTGCTTGCTCGCCTCGACCGGGCCGAGGCCCATGATCTCCGGGGAGAGGCCGGAGACGCCGGTGGAGACGATCCGGGCGAGCGGGGTGAGGCCGAGCTCGCGGGCCTTGGTGTCGCTCATGATGACGAGCGCGGCGGCGCCGTCGTTGAGCGGGCAGCAGTTGCCGGCGGTGACCAGCCCGTCCGGGCGGAAGACCGGCTTGAGGCCCTGGACGCCCTCCATGGTGACGCCGGCGCGGGGGCCGTCGTCCTTGGAGACCACCGTGCCGTCGGGGAGCGTCACCGGGGTGATCTCGCGCTCCCAGAAGCCGTTCTTGATGGCCTCCTCGGCGAGGTTCTGCGAGCGGACGCCGAACTCGTCCATGTCCTGGCGGGTGACGCCCTTGAGGCGGGCCAGGTTCTCGGCGGTCTGGCCCATCGCGATGTACGGGTCGGGGACCAGGCCGTCCTCGCGCGGGTCGTGCCAGGTCGACCCCTCCGACTCGGCGACGGCGGCGGTACGGGCCTCGGCCTCGGCGAACAGCGGGTTGCGGGTGTCCGGGAGGCTGTCGGAGTTGCCCTTGGCGAAGCGGGAGACGGTCTCGACACCGGCCGAGATGAAGACGTCGCCCTCGCCGGCCTTGATGGCGTGCAGGGCCATGCGGGAGGTCTGCAGCGAGGACGAGCAGTAGCGGGTGATGGTGCAGCCGGGGAGGTGGTCCATCCCCATCTGCACGGCGACCACGCGGCCGAGGTTGTTGCCCTGCTCGCCGCCGGGGAGGCCGCAGCCGAGCATCAGGTCGTCGATGTCCCTCGGGTCCAGCTCGGGGACCTTGGCGAGGGCGGCCTGGATGATCGTGGCGGTCAGGTCGTCCGGGCGCAGGTCCTTCAGGGAGCCCTTGAAGGCGCGGCCGATGGGGGAGCGGGCGGCAGAGACGATCACGGCTTCGGGCATCACGGCTCCAGGAGGAAGGGGCGGCGGTCGGGTGACGGCAGGGAATACCGGTTGGTTGGTGCGGGACTTCTTGGGAAGTTACCCGGCCGTATGGGCGGGGTCACGGGTGACGCCATGTGACATGGACCGCAACTGTCTAAGCGCTTGCTTTCCACCCCCTACGGGATGCGCCTCCCTACGAGCCAAGCCCCCCTCTACGGGCACGCCCCGCCCTCCGCGGGCAGTCGTGCCGCCCTGAGGGTGCCTCCCAGGCCCTTGAGGCACTGGGGGAGGCACGACTGCCCGCAGCTGCGGAGGTTGCGGCACGACTGCCCGCAGCCACGCCGGCCCCGGCGGCACGGCCGCCCGCGGCGGGACCGGGCGGCGCGGCGGGACCGG
>NZ_NCTE01000932.1 GCF_002114215.1 Streptomyces sp. 13-12-16
CGCCCGGCGTCCTGACCGCCCGCGGCTCCGCCACTCGTACTCCGACGGCGCGCGGGAGGCCCGGCGCCGTGCTCCCGCGCCGTCCCCCGCCCCCGGGGGGCGCCCTCGTCCACCCCGCCGGGGACCGGCTGACCACGCCCGTACAAGAATCCCTCATGTTCCTGGAAGACCTGCGGACGGCCTGCCGCAAGGACCCCGCCCTGCACGGCGCCCGTGTCGTCGAGGTGCTGCCGTACCCGGGGCTGTGGGCGATCTGGGCGCACCGTCTCACCCACCGCCTGCACCGGTGGGGTCTGCCGGTTGCCGCCCCGTGCCCTGTCCCAGCTCAGCCGTGCCCTGACCGGCGTCGAGATCCACCCCGGCGCCGTCATCGGCCGCCGCTGCTTCATCGACCACGGCGTGGGTGTGGTGATCGGGGGACCGCCGTCCTCGGCGACGACGTGATGCTGTACCACCGCGTCACCCTGGGCGGCACCGGCTGGTGGACCGGTATCCCGGCGGCCGGGCGGCACCCCACCATCGGTGACCGGGTCGTCCTCGGTGTCGGCGCCAGTGTCCTCGGCCCGGCCGCCGAGGGCATGCGCGGGGCCGTCGCCCGCGCCGCCGAACTGGCCGCACGGCACGGCTGGTTCATGCCGCAGCAGTTCACCGACCCGGCCGACCCCGACGTGCACCGCCGTACCACCGCCCAGGAGATCTGGCAGGACACCGCGGGACAGGTCGACGTCCTGGTGGCCGGGGTCGGCACCGGCGGCACCGTGACGGGCGTCGGCCAGGTGCTCAGGGAGAAGAAGCCGGACGTCACCGTGGTGGCCGTGGAGCCGGCCGAGTCGGCGGTGCTCTCCGGCGGCTCCCCCGGCCCACACCGCGTCCAGGGTCTCGGCTCCGGCTTCGTCCCCGGCGTCCTGGACACCGCCGTCTACGACGAGGTCTGCCGCGTCGCCCTGCCCCGGGCCCAGGAGGCGGCCCGCGGGCCGGCCCGCCGCGAGGGCATCCTCGTCGGCGTCTCGGGCGGCGCCGCCCTCCAC
>NZ_NCTE01000933.1:0-1818 GCF_002114215.1 Streptomyces sp. 13-12-16
ACCTCGGGTGCCCCCGGGCGCGGGCGGACGTGCGTGCCGGGCCGGTACAGCAGCGCCCCGGCCGTCGCCCGCGGCCCGGGGTCGACGCCGGCGATCGCCGCGGTGGGCGCCGTCGCCAGCAGGCTCGCCGTACAGAGCACGCAGGCCGACACGGTAGCCCGCGAAGTAAATCCGATAGTCATACCGCAAACGTAGGAATGGGACTCCCGGAACACCGCGCTGCCCCGGCCGGGGACCGTCCGCGAGCACCCGGATGCCGCATGCCGGCGCCGTGTCAGCCGCCCGGCAGGGTCGGCTGGACGCGCCGCAGGAACGCCGCGTTGTCGGGGGTCTCGCGCATCCGGCCCAGCAGGGTCTCCAGATCGGCCAGCCCGTCCCGCGACCGCAGCACGCGACGCAGTCCCCGTGCGGCGGTCAACTCGGCCGGAGCGAGCAGCAGTTCCTCGCGGCGGGTGCCCGATCCCGTGATGTCGACGGCGGGGAACAGCCGCCGTGAGGCGGCCTCGCGGCTCAGCCGGAACTCCATGTTGCCGGTGCTCTTGAGCTCCTCGAACCAGAACTCGTCGGCCCGGGAGCCGGTCTCCACCAGGGCCGAGGCGAGAATCGTGAGCGAGCCGCCCTCCTCGGTCCGACGGGCGGAGCCGAAGAACCGCTTGGGCCCGAGCAGCGCGGAGGCGTCGACACCGCCGCTGAGGGTGCGGCCACCGGAGGCGGCCGCGTTGTTGTACGCCCGGCACAGCCGGGTCAGAGAGTCGAGGAGCACGACGACGTCCTCGCCCGCCTCGACCAGCCGCCTGGCCCGCTCGACGACCAGCTCGGCGAGCGCGATGTGCTCCTTGGCGGGCCGGTCGAAGGTCGAGGCGTACACCTCGCCGCGCACCGAGCGCCGCATGTCGGTGACCTCCTCGGGGCGTTCGTCGAGCAGCACCACCATCAGCCGGCACTCGGGGTGGTTGCCGGCGACGGCCGCCGCGAGCTGCTGGAGGAGGACGGTCTTGCCGGTCTTGGGCGGCGCCACGAGCAGCCCGCGCTGCCCCTTGCCGACCGGCGCGAGCAGATCGACGACCCGCCCGGCGAGGCCGGACGCCGGGTGCTCCAGGCGCAGCCGCCGGTGCGGGTGAAGCGGCGTCAGGTCGTGGAAGTGCCGCCGGTCGCGCAGTGCGTCGGGCGTGCGGCCTTCGACGCGGGTGACCTCGGTCAGGGTGCCCCGGTCGCCGCGCACGCCCTCCACGAGGTCGCCCTTGCGCAGGCCGTGGCGGCGCAGCAGCGCGGGGGAGACGGACGGGTCGGAGGGGGAGGGCAGGCAGCTCTCGGCGCGCAGACGCCCCTTCCCGGCCGCGTCGATGTCGAGGACACCGGTGACGAGCCGGGGCCGCTGCCGTACGGGAGGGTGATCGAGTGTGGTGGTGGTCATGGGAGCCGGTCCTTTCGTGGACGACGGACGGGGACGTGCGGTGGGAAGGAGGGAAACCGCGCGGGGAGGGCGGACACGCGCCTCCGGGCGGCGGGGAACAGCACCCCGGTCACGGCGGCAGGAGACCCTGCCGACGAAGTGGTGCGGGAAAGCCGTACGCCGGTCGGACACGACGGGCGGAAGCGGCGAACCGAGGTGATGTGCGAGGAAGAACTGGCACCGGCGCCCGAACAGGAGGGGGCGTAACACGAGTGCTGCTTACACTGTACCACCCGGTGCGGAGGTGGGTACGGAAAAGCGCGGTCCGTACGGACGACGGGCCCGCCGGTGACGACCGGCGGGCCCGTGCCGGAGTTTCGGCGCGGGGTCAGGCGGGGGTCTCCCCCGCCTCCCGGGCGATCCGC
>NZ_NCTE01000933.1:1946-5767 GCF_002114215.1 Streptomyces sp. 13-12-16
CGAGCGCCTGCGCACCCGACAGCGGACGCACCATCACGGTCAGCTCGTCGATGCGTCCGTCGTCGTCGACGTGGAGGAAGTCGCAGCCGTCGATCCGGCGGTCACCCACCCGCGCGGCGAACACGAGCGCGTGGTCACGGCCGTCGGCGTCGCCGATCTCGCGCACGTACCGGAAGTCCTCGAAGACCTCCGCGACCGCGCGCAGGATCGCCCCGGTGACCGCCCTGCCGGTGTACGGCTTGAACACGACCGGGCTGGTGAAGACGACGTCCTCCGCCAGCAGCGCCACGGCGGCGTCGAGGTCATGGGCCTCCACCGCCTCCCGGAATGCTCGCATCGCAGCTCCTATAGGCAATTTGTTGAATAGGTGCGGATGACAATAATCACCCGCTGCTAACGTGTCCACATGTCCCTCAAGTACGCCGTCCTGGCCGCCCTCCTGGAGGGTGAGGCCTCGGGCTACGAGCTGTCCAAGATCTTCGACGTCTCGTTCGCCAACTTCTGGGTCTGCACACCCCAGCAGCTCTACCGGGAACTCGAGCGGCTGGCGGGGGACGGGCTCGTCGAGGCCCGGGTGGTACGGCAGGAACGGCGCCCGGACAAGCGGATGTTCACCCTCACCGAAGCCGGCCGCGACGACCTGCGCGCCTTCGCCACCGAGCCGCCCCGGCGGCCCACCGCCATCCGCGACGAACTCCTGATCAAGATCCAGGCCATGGACGGCACGGACCCCGGGGCCACGGCCGCGCTGCTCGAGGAACGGATGGCGTGGGCGCGCGGCAAACTCGCCCGCTACGCGCGCGTACGCGAACGCCTGCTGGACGGCCGCTCCGAGGAGGAGTACCTGAGCGAGGCCGACCGGGTCGGACCGTACCTCACCCTGCTGGGCGGAATCGCCTTCGAGGAGGAGAATCTGCGCTGGTGCGAGCGGGTGCTGGCCGTGGTGCGCGGCCGCGCTCCCCTAGGCTGACCGGATGTTCAGCCCCGAAGGCCCCCGGTTGCGCGAACTCGCCGTCCAGGCGCTGTCGTCCGTGGAACGCGGTTACGACCTCCTCGCGCCGAAGTTCGACCACACCCCCTTCCGCACGCCCGACCCGGTGCTCGACGCCACCGTGGAGGCGCTGCGGCGGGCGGGGCCCTTCGAGGCCGGGCTCGATCTGTGCTGCGGCACCGGTGCGGGCGTCGACGTACTGCGGCAGGTGTGCCGGGGGAGCGTCACCGGAGTGGACTTCAGCACCGGCATGCTGACCGTCGCGCGGGAGCGCGTCCGGCCGCCGGGGCCGGCGGTCGGCTGGGTGCGGGCGGACGCGCGGGCACTGCCGTTCGGCCCGGTCTTCGACCTCGTGGTCAGCTTCGGCGCGTTCGGCCACTTCCTGCCCCGTGAACTGCCGGGGCTGTTCGCGCAGGTCCACTCGGTGCTCCGGCCGGGCGGACGCTTCGTCTTCCCCGTGGTCGCGCCGCCCCGGCCGGGCTCGCTCGCGTACGGGATGCTGCTGGGGTTCGACGCCGTGATGCGGGTGCGCAACGCGGTGTGGCGCCCGCCGTTCGTCATGTACTACCGCGCCTTCCGTTTCGGTGCCGTGCGGCGCGAGCTGGCCCGGGCCGGGTTCCGGGTGGAGTCGTGGGCACTGTCCGAGTTCGGACGGCGCCGGGACGGCAGTCCACGGGTCCGGCTGGTCGTCGCCGGGCGCGCCGGACCCGGTCAGACCGCCGCCGGGACCGTGAACTCGTAGACCAGGACGTCCTCCTGGGCGTCCATGACGAGTTCGGTGATCTCCAGCGGGCGGGCGTACTGGTCGTGCACCCGCCGGGTGACCCGGACCGACGGCGTCCCCGCGACCGGTGTGATCGTGTCGCGGTGATGCAGGGTCAGGCCCGCCCGGCGCATCCAGTCGTAGGCCCGCCGCAGCTCCGCCGCGCCGGTGCCGTCGGCCCGGTCGCGGTAGCGGCCCAGTTCCTCGACCTCCGCGAGCGCCACGGCGGAAAACGATGTCACCGCCGCCCGCAGCTCCCGCCCGTCCGCCGACGCCGACCGGTAGCGGTGCACCAGCGTCGGCCGGGCCGGGGCCACTCCCAGGGCCTCGGCGTGTCCGGGCGGCGGGGCCTCCCAGGTCACGGTGGCCCTGGTCGTCGCGCCCCGCTCGGCGTACCGCGCGCCGAGCGGGAAACCGGACGACGCCGGCGTCTCCACCGGCAGGCCGGGCAGCGTGGCGTGGCTGCCCCGCCGGTCGGTGGC
The DNA here is from genome assembly GCF_002114215.1 of Streptomyces sp. 13-12-16. Classification (GTDB taxonomy): domain Bacteria; phylum Actinomycetota; class Actinomycetes; order Streptomycetales; family Streptomycetaceae; genus Streptomyces. The sequence goes on from NZ_NCTE01000933.1 coordinate 4,183, forward strand.
GACCAGTCCGTCACGGCGCAGCACCTGCAGCGCCTGCCGTACGGTCTCCCTGCTGACCTCGAAGTGCTCGGCCAACTGCCGCTCGCCGGGGAGGCGTTCACCGGGCGGAATCGTTCCGTCCAGCAGTTCGCCGAGCAACTCCGTGGCGATCCTCCGGTAGAGGGGCGCACCTTCGACGGGCGAGTGGTGGTGCGGGGTGGTGCGGGCCATACCGCGCCTCCTGTTGGTGACGTTCCGTAGCCGTGCGGGCTCGTTGCGCCATCACAAATACCATTGGTCTACACCACCAGGGAAGAGCGGTCCGGCAGTTCGGCCGGAACCGTACGGTCCCCTCAGGCGTGCGAGCGCATCCAGCGCAGCTTGGCCGCCTCCTGGAACGCGCCGCCGCCCTCGTGGTCGTTGAAGTCGTACACCTCGATCGCCTTGTCGTCGTGCGCCCAGGCGTTGAAGGCCCCGAACACCGTCGAGGGCGGGCAGGTCTGGTCCTCCAGAGCCGCCGAGAACAGGGCGGGCGCACTGCCGCGGGCGGCGAAGTGCACGCCGTCGAAGTAGGACAGCGTGCGCAGGACGTCCTCGAAGCGGCCGCGGTGCGTCTTCAGGTAGGAGCCGATCTCCCGGTACGGCTGCCGGTCGGTGAGCGTCGTCGCGCGCGGGAAGTCGCAGAGGAACGGCACGTCCGGCGCGATGCCGGCCAGGTCCGGGACCAGCCCGCCCACCGCGATGGTGATGCCCCCGCCCTGGCTGCCGCCCACGGCGACCGTGCGGCTCGCGTCGGTCAGTGGATGCGACCGCGCCGCCTCCACCGCCCGTACGGCGTCCGTGAACACCCGGCGGTAGTAGTAGTTCTCGGGGGCGTCGATGCCGCGCGTCATGAAACCGGGGTACGCCGGAGCGCCGCCCACCGGGTCGGCCGTACCGCCGCCGGCGCCCCAGGCGCTGCCCTGGCCCCGGGTGTCCATCACGAAGTGGGCCCGGCCCGTGGACGCCCACAGCAGGTGCTCGTGCGGCAGCCCGCGGCCACCGCCGTAGCCTATGAACTCCACCACCAGCGGCAGCGGGGCGTCGGCGCCGGCGGGCAGCACCAGCCAGCCCTTGACGGGGTGACCGCCGAACCCGGCGAACGTCACGTCGAGGACGCGCACCGTCGACAGCCCCGTGTCGACCGGCTCGAAACGGGCGTCCAGATCGTGCTCGCGCGCCTCGGCGAGCGTCTTGGACCAGAACGCGTCGAAATCCTCGGGCGCGGTGGACGCGCTGCGGTACTCGCGCAGTTCGTCGAGGGGGAGGTCGAACAGGGCCATCAGGGACCGCCTTCGTGAAGAGACAGTGCGAAGCGATGACACCGTACGTGGATCATCGGCGCCATCGCCAGAGTCTCTGGGGAAAGTCCCAGGTGGTGGGCATGGAAAGCGATTGCTGCCAGGGTGCCGGCGGGAGGTGGCGGACGGAAGGCGGCCGCCGGCTCAGACGCCGCGGTGCGTCCACTCGGGCCCGGTGCGGGCCCAGCCCCGCTCCCACTCCGCCAGCCTGCGGCGCATCGCCGCCCCGCGCACCGCCCGGTGCGCGAGCAGCACCACGGCCGCGG
>NZ_NCTE01000934.1 GCF_002114215.1 Streptomyces sp. 13-12-16
GCAGGTGGGCTGGTCGGTGGCGGCGGCCCGCCGGGCCGGCGCCGGCCGGCGCCTGATGGCCCTGTCGGCGGCGGTGAACCTCGTGCTCGGCCTGGTGATCCTCTCGTGCAAGCTCTGGCTGAAGCACTGACACGGGCGGCCTCTCACCTGTACGGGGTGAACCGGGCCGCCGCCCGGCGGGGGACGATCGCAGGGTACGGGCACGGCCCGCCTGTCCCAGGCCACCCGGGGAGCGGCTCATGCGCTACGAGATCCGTGTCGACGGACATCTCTCGGAACCGCTGATCAAGGTTTTTCCGGAACTCGACCACGTGACGATGTCCGGCCAGACCCTGCTGTTCGGGCACGTCGTCGACGAAGCACACCTGTACGGACTGCTCGCCCGCTGCCAGTCGCTGGGCCTGCGCGTCCTGGAGATGCGCCAGGTGCCGGAGTAGCGCCCCGGCCGGCGGGTCACGGGCCCTCGGCGCGCACCCTGCCGGACCGCACGGCCTCGCCCAGCGCCTCGAAGTCCCGCTGGTTCCGGTCGGCGTAGTCCTGCGCGAACCCGGCGAGCGCCCGGTCGAAGCGGTCGCCGCGCCCCAGGTAGGCGGCGATGGCGACCGGATCACCGGAACGGGCGTGGGCCCGCGCCAGACTCGCCCCGCACAGCCGCGCGAACAGCCGCAGCATCCCCGGGTCCATGGTCTCCGGGCGGGCGATGCCCTTCCAGTCGCGCAGCTGCCGTACGTAGAAGTCCCGGGGGCGTCCGTCGAGGCCCACCGTGTGCGTCCAGCCGAGCAGGATGTCGCTGGTCGTCTGGATCAGCCGCTGCCCCGCCACGACCCGGCGGCCCTGGTTGTCGTACCGCTCGCCGTCCGTGTACGGCGCGAGCACCGACTCCTGCGCCTCCTTGGCCTGCAGCAGCAGGGGGTCGTCGTCGTCCCGGCCGAGCAGGAGCACGATCCAGCAGCGGGTGCCGACACTGCCGACACCCACCACCTTCCGGGCCACGTCGGCCAGGTGGTAGCGCCCCAGCAGGTGCCGGCGCTCCGACGACAGCGAGCGCGCGTAGCCGTCCAGGACCCCGCGCAGGGCCTCCTCCTCGGTGGAGGGGTCGTCCAGCAGGTCGCCCAGCGGTGTGATCAGCGGCGGGTCCGGGGCGATGCGCCGCCCTCCGTCCTCGACCCGCGTGAGCTTCGCGAAGGCCTGGAGGTGGGTGCGGGTCCGGGCGCGTGCCGCCGCCCGGGCGGCGCGCCGCCGGGCCTCGCGGTCCGCCGACGACGTCATCAGCTCCCGCAGCCGGTCGGCGTCGTCCTGCGCGTACCAGACGTCCAGGGTGCGCATGCCGGCGAACTCCCGCATGCGCCGCCGGTAGGCCTTCACACAGGCCTGCACGGCCTCGCCCTGCGCCTCGACCGGGAAGCCGTTCGCCCGGCCGGCGATGGCGAAGCTCGCCGCCAGCCGCTTGACGTCCCACTCGAAGGGACCGGCGTGCGTCTCGTCGAAGTCGTTGATGTCGAAGACGAGACGGCGCTCCGGGGAGGCCAGCAGACGGAAGTTGAGCAGGTGGGCGTCGCCGCACAACTGCACGGTCAGGCCGGTGTCCGGGGCCGGGCCGAGGTCCGCCGCCATGATCGCCGCCGCCCCCCGGTAGAAGCGGAAGGGGGACTCGAGCATGCGGCCGTGGCGGACCGGCACCAGCTCGGGCAGCCGGGTCGCCGACTGCCGCTCGATCACGCCGACGGGGTCGGGCCGGTCCCCGGCCGCCTCGAACCGGCCGTGGGACGAGCGCGGCGCACGGCCGCGCGCCTCCTTGCCGTACGCGGCCCGCTCGGCCGGGGAGAGGGAGGCGCTGAACGGACTCGGTACGGTCATCGCTGTCTCCCGTCTGCACCGCGGACGACGACTGTCCGCCGCCATCCCACCGCGCCCGCGTCCCGACCGGATCACCCGTCGTGGGTGACCCGCCGACGGCGGCCGGGCGGGAGGCTGGTCCTGCGCTCGCGCCGCGGCCCGAGCGCGCTTCGCGGGAGGAG
>NZ_NCTE01000935.1 GCF_002114215.1 Streptomyces sp. 13-12-16
GGCGTACGCCGCATGACCGCCCGCGTGAACGCGGCGGACGATCCGGCGCACGCCCTGGAGGACCTGGCCCTGCGCCGGGCGGCCCGGACGCCCCCGCCCGACCCCCTGCTCGGCCGCCTGGTCACCGCCCTCGACGCGGGCCGCCCGGTGGCCGCCACCGCCGACGAACTGGGCTTGGGAGCCCGCCAGTTGCACCGTCGTTCGCTGGCAGCGTTCGGCTACGGCCCGAAGACCCTGGCCCGCATCCTCCGGATGCGCCGTGCCCTCGCCCTGGCCCGGACGGGCGTCCCCTTCGCGGAGACGGCCGCCCGGACCGGCTACGCGGACCAGGCCCATCTCTCCCGCGAGATACGGGACCTGACGGGCCTGCCGCCGGGCGGGCTACTGACCGCTCACGGCTAGTGGCGCGAACAGGTCCACCCCGTTCCCGTCCGGGTCGAGGAGGACGGCGTACCGCTGCCCCCACACCGCGTCCCACGGCTTGAGCTCGAAACCGCTCCCGGCGTCGACCATCTCCGCGAAGAGCGTGTCGACCTCCGCGGGACCGTCGCACCGCAGCGCCAGGGAGGTCCTGCCCCCGCCCGACGGCGGCTCCCATCCCGTGTGGAAGGACCGGACCACCTCCTCCGTGTCCAGCAGCAGCCGCAGTCCTCCCGGCAGTTCGGCCTCCACGTGTCCCTGCGTCTCGGCCCCTTCGGGGAAGGCGAACCCGAGACGCCGGTAGAAGGCGACGGAGGCGGCCATGTCCGAGACGACCATCCCGATGGCATCGAATCGTGCACTCATGCCGCCCACCGTAGGACCACCCCGCCGGCCCGGTCTTGAAGGAAACGGACATCCGCCGGGCGGGGCTCACGCCCCGGGCAGGCAGCCCGCCCGTGCGGCGTGCAGTTCGGAGCGGACCAGCTCCAGGAGGCGGCCCGTCCAGTTCCGGCCGCGCCCGCCGTTGTCACCCCAGAAGCCCGAGTCGATGTCGTCGTAGACGAGCGTCGCGTCGTCCGTGGACAGGAGGATGCGGGCCAGGTCCGGGTGCTGGGTGTACTTGGCCCGCAGCAGGTGGGTCATCACGGCCGTGCGGGCCTGCTCCCAGCCCTCGCGCCGGCCGGCGGCGACCGCCAGGTTGCGTGCGGCGAAGACGGTCTCCGCCCCGGCGACCGCTTCCCGGACGGCGGGGTCGGCGGTGGACAGGGCCCAGTAGGCGTGGGCGACCGTGGGGAAGGTGGTCCCGTCGACGGTGACGGGGGCCGGGTAGTCGTTGCGCAGGCCCCTCGTGCCGGGGTCCTCCGGCGGGGCGGGCATGCTGCCCTCGTAGAGGTGGAGCGCGGGGGCGACGGCGGTCGCGGGACCGTCGGCCGGAACGCGCGAACGCGCCTTCGCCCTCGACTCGGCCCGCTCCTCGAAGTAGGAGAGCGCCCAGTCGTACTGGTCCTGGGTGACCTCCTCGTCGGGCCGGCGGCCGGTGGTCCCGCCGGGGCCGGCCACCAGGATCTGCAACGGCCAGTCCTTGCGGTCCATGTCGCCCAGCGCGTAGTGCCGCTGCGTCTCGGGTATGGCGAAGTACGCGTCGCGTGCCGCGGCCCGATTCTCCTCGGTCCGGTCGGCCAGGAACGCGTCGACCGCCGCCAGACAGCGGCCCGTCGAGTCCGGGCGCCCGTTGAGCTGGTCGATCGTGTCCCGTATCTCGGCGACGAGGACCTCGGGGGTGAGCCAGGTCCGCGGCTCGGCGAACTTCCACCGGGCCAGGCCGAAGGCGGACGCCTCCGCGCCCTCGGGGAGTTCGGTCGCCACCCAGCCGCTGCGCAGCTTCCCCTCGAACTCCTCCAGGGTGACCAGCTCCCAGCAGTCGATGAGCCCGTCCGCGTAGATGAACAGGTCGGTCAGGTGGTGGTCGAAGTTGCGGATGAAGGCGTGCCGCCAGGTTCCGGGGACGCGCACGCCGTCCGCCATGCGGTAGGTGATCCGGTTGCCGATCATCCGCACATTCTGGGGGATCGTGACGCCCGCCCGACATCGGGTTTCCGGCGCCGGCCGCATAGGCTCCCGTCCATGCCCGCCTCCGCACGCCCCGCGCTCCTCGTGTACACCCGCACCACCGACTACCGGCACGACTCCATCCCCGCCGGTGTCGCCGCCCTGCGCGCCCTCGGCGGCTTCACCGCCGACGCCACCGAGGACCCGGCCGCCTTCGAGGAACCGCTGGACCGGTACGCCGCCGTCGTCTTCCTCTCCACCAGCGGCGAGGTGCTCACCCCGGCCGGGCGGCGGCGGCTCGCGGCGTACGTCGAGGCGGGCGGCGGGTTCGTGGGCGTGCACGCCGCCGCCTGCACGGAGTACGGCTGGCCGTACTACGGCGAACTCCTCGGCGCCCGCTTCGACAGGCACCCCGCCTTCCAGCCGGGCCGCGTGGTGACCGAGGACCACGACCACCCGGCGACCCGGCACCTGCCCGGCGTCTGGGAGTTCACCGACGAGTGGTACGACTTCCGCACCGACCCGCGCGCCGCGGGCGTGCGGGTCCTGCTCCGTGCCGACGAGTCGTCGTACGACGGCGGCGGCATGGGCGACGGCCACCCGCTGGCCTGGTGCCGCCGGCAGGGCGCGGGCCGCGTCTTCTACACCGCCCTCGGACACGCCGCCGAGGCCTACGGCGACCCGGACTTCCGCGCCCATCTGTTCGGCGGCGTCACCTGGGCGGCAGCCCGCTGATCACTCCTTGCAGGAGGAGTACGTGTTCAGGTCCTGGGGGTCGGGACGGAAGCGGTTCTCCCAGTCCCCGGGGTAGGCGGCGACCAACGCGGGAAGCTGGGCCTTCACATCGCTCGCCCACGCGTCGGTGAGGTAGTCGCGCAGGGCGTCGCGCAGCTTCTCGCAGTCGCCCCCGCGGCCCTCCGGCAGCGCGATGCCGTACCGGTTGATGTTGCCGAACGAGACGTCGGGCACGACCTTGAGGGGCGTGGGGCTCTTCTTCTGCTCCTCCACGTATCCGTAGAGCAGCGCCTCGTCGGTGAACACGGCGTCGATGTGGCCCTGCTGGAGCTTGCGCACGCAGGTCGAGTAGTCGCTCTCCGTGTGCGGTGTGGTGCCGTCGGGCAGCGCGGCGATGGCCGCCGTCGAGCCCTCGACCGTGCAGATCACCTTGTCCGCGACGTCCTTCTCGGTCCTGATGCCGTCGTAGTCCTCGCGGACCAGGAACGCCTGCTTGGTGACGAAGTAGGGCCCCACGAAGTCGACCTCGGCGTCCCGCTGGGGGGTGATCGAATAGGTGCCGATGACCAGCGCCGACGACTTCTCGACGAGCTCCTGCTCCCGCTTGGCGGACACCACGTCGTGCCACCTCGGGGTGAAACCGATCCGCTTGCCGAGGTAGGCGGCCAGGTCCGGCTCGAAGCCGCGGTCGGTGTGTTCCCTGTGGAGGTTGAACCCCGGCTGGTCGGTCTTGCCGCCGATGTAGACGGTGCCGGTGAGGGAGGACTCCTGGTCCGCCCCGTCCGCGGTCCATCCGCAGGCCGCGACGGTGGACAGCAGGGCGGCGGCGGCCGCGGCCCGGGCGTGCCGGCGGCCGGGGGACCGGAGGGGGCGCGGGCG
>NZ_NCTE01000936.1 GCF_002114215.1 Streptomyces sp. 13-12-16
GCGGGGGCCGCGGGGGTCTCCTCGGCGCCGTCGGCGGCGGGCTCCTCGGCGGGGGCTTCCTCGATGATGGTGTGCGCGTTGGTGCCGGACAGGCCGAACGAGGAGACGCCGGCCCGGCGCGGGGCGTCGTCGCGGCGCGGCCACGGTACGGGCTCGGTGAGGAGGCGGACGGCTCCCTCGGTCCAGTCGACGTGGGTGGACGGCCGGTCCACGTGCAGGGTGCGCGGGAGCAGGTCGTGGCGCATCGCCATGACCGTCTTGATGACGCCGGCGACCCCGGCGGCGGCCTGGGTGTGGCCGATGTTGGACTTCACCGAGCCGAGCAGAAGGGGCCGTTCGGGATCGCGGCCCCGGCCGTAGGTGGCGAGCAGCGCCTGCGCCTCGACGGGGTCGCCGAGGACGGTGCCGGTGCCGTGCGCCTCGACCACGTCGACCTCGGCGGCGGAGAGGCGGGCGTTGGCCAGGGCGGCCTCGATGACGCGCTGCTGCGAGGGTCCGTTGGGGGCGGTCAGGCCGTTGGAGGCGCCGTCCTGGTTGACGGCGGAACCGCGCACCACGGCGAGCACGGGGTGGTCGTTGCGGCGGGCCTCGGACAGCCGCTCCAGGACGAGGACGCCGACCCCCTCGGACCAGCCGGTGCCGTCGGCGGCGTCGGCGAAGGACTTGCAGCGGCCGTCACCCGCGAGGCCGCCCTGACGGGCGAACTCGACGAACGTGGTGGGGCTCGCCATCACGGTGACACCGGCCGCCAGCGCCAGGGAGCACTCCCCCGCCCGCAGCGACTGCGCGGCCAGGTGCAGGGCGACCAGCGAGGACGAACAGGCGGTGTCGACGGTGACGGCGGGACCGACGGCGCCGTAGAAGTAGGAGAGCCGGCCGGACAGGATGCTGGTGGCGTTGCCGGTCAGCTGGAAGCCCTGGACGTCGTCGTCGGGGCCGACGCGGTAGTCCTGCGGCATGGCGCCGACGAACACGCCGGTGCGGCTGCCGCGGACTCCGGACGGGTCGATCCCGGCACGTTCGAAGGCCTCCCAGGAGGTCTCCAGGAGCAGGCGCTGCTGCGGGTCCATGGAGAGCGCCTCGCGGGGCGAGATGCCGAAGAAGTCCGCGTCGAAGGCGGGCGCGTCGTGCAGGAAGCCGCCGGCGAATCCGGCGGGCCCGTCGCCGACGGCGGCCTCCCAGCCGCGGTCGTCGGGCATGGGGGTGATGCCGTCCTCACCGGCGACCAGCATCCGCCACAGGTCCTCGGGGCTGTTCACGCCGCCCGGGTAGCGGCAGCCCATGCCGACGATCGCGATGGGCTCGGTGGCCGCCGCCTCCAGCTCGCTCACCCGCTGCCGCGAACGCTTCAGATCGGCGCTCGCTCGCTTGAGGTAGTCCCGGAGCTTCTGTTCCTTGTCCATTTCAACGCAACCCATCTGGAAGAAGACCGGCGGACGGCTGGCGGTCCGGCGGGGACACCGGGTGTTCGGGGCGGCCGTTCGGCGGGACGGCCGGGGTGTCGGAAGGAGGGAGTGGAGCGGGAGGGGCGGGGCCGGCGGGGGTGCGGCCGGTGCGGGAGGTCACCCGCCGGGCGGACCGGGCCGTACGCGGTGCCGGGGTCCGCCTGTCCGCGGCCGTTCCCCGGCACCGCGCCG
>NZ_NCTE01000937.1 GCF_002114215.1 Streptomyces sp. 13-12-16
GTGCCGCGTCCGCCGCCCCCGCCGTCCCGGGGCTCGCGACGGCCACCGTGCCGACGGGCACCGAGGCCAGCCAGTACGACTCGCGCCGGAAGGCGTACGTGGGCAGGGGGACCGTCCGCGCGCCGGGCAGCACCGCCGGCCAGTCGACGGGCAGGCCGTGCGCGTGCAGCCGCACGGCGGCGGAGAGCAGAGCCCCCTCCTCGTCCTCCCCGCCCCGCAGCAGCGGCTCCACCACCGGCCCGGTGCCCGGCTCCCGGGGCCCGAGGCGTTCCTCCAGGCACTCGTCGACCATCGGGGTGAGCGCGGCCTCGGGGCCCAGTTCCACGTAGACGCCGGTCCGCGCGTCGGCCAGGTGTCCGACCGCGTCCGCGAACCGGACCGCCTCCCGGGCGTGCCGCACCCAGTGGCCGGGATCGCGGGCCTCCTCGGCGGTGAGCGGGCGGCCGGTGACCCCGGAGACCAGCGGCACCTCGGGCCCGGCGAAGGACAGGGACGCCACGGTGGCCCGGAACTCGTCGAGCACCGGGTCCATCAGCGGCGAGTGGAAGGCGTGGCTGACCACCAGACGGCGTGTCCTGTGCCCGGCGGCGGTCAGTTCCCCGGCCAGGTCGGTCAGCGGACCGTCGGCGCCCGACAGCACCACCGACCGCGGACCGTTCACCGCGGCGACGGCGATGTCCCGGGAACGCCCCTCCAGCCACGGCAGCACGTCGTCCTCGGAGCAGCGGACGGCCACCATCGCGCCGCCCGGCGGCAGCGACTGCATCAGCCGGCCGCGCGCGGCGACCAGCGTGCAGGCGTCCGGCAGGCTCAGCACGCCCGCCACGTGCGCGGCGGCGATCTCACCCACCGAGTGGCCCACCAGCCGGGCGGGCGTCACCCCCCAGGAGGCCAGCAGCCGGTACAGGGCCACCTGGAAGGCGAACAGGGCGGGCTGCGCGTAACCGGTGCCGTGCAGCAGCCCGGCCTCCTCGCTGTCCGGGCCGGCCCACATCACCGAGGTCAGCGGCCGCTCCAGCAGCGGGTCGAGCTCCGCGCACGCCTCCCGCAGCGCGGCGTCGAACACCGGGAACGCGGCGGCGAGCGCGCGGCCCATGCCGGGCCGCTGACTGCCCTGACCGGTGAAGACGAACGCCGTCTCCGCGAAGCCGCCGCCCGCGCCCCGGACCCCCGCCCCCGTGGCGTCGCCCCGGGCGAACCGGGCG
>NZ_NCTE01000938.1:0-2285 GCF_002114215.1 Streptomyces sp. 13-12-16
CGCGCGCTGCTGGTCGCCACCGCGCACGGGATACGGACCTCACTGCTCCACCAGGCCATGGAGTGGCCGGACCTGCGCGAGGCGATGCGGGTCCCCGGCACCCGGTGGTGCCGCCCGCAGGTGCTGATCCGCTTCGGCTACGGCCCCGAGGCGAAGGGCACCCCGCGCGCCGCGGCACATCCGGCCGGCCGACCGGCCGGCGCCGCCCGCCGTTCGGACCCCGGTCCGGGGACCGCCGGGCCCCGGTGATGGGGACTGACGGCCCACCCGTTCACCGCCCTCCGCTGCCGATAGTGAGGTGGGACACCGGGACACAGCCCGGGACCCGCGGCGCCGACTGATCCGGGCCGCACCGCGAACAGGGAGGACAGGCGGCATGCTCCAGCCGTCGAGCAAGTCGAATCGAGCACCGGAACCCGGTGCGGCCGTGACCGGCCGGGCCTGGCTGATGCTGGCCCTGGCCACGGCCGGGTTCGCCCTCAACTTCTGGGCCTGGGCACTGCTCAGCCCCCTCGCCCCCCGGCTGCAGGACTCCTTGGACCTGTCGTCGTTCCAGCAGTCGCTGCTGGTGGCGGTCCCCGTCGTGGTGGGCTCCCTGGGCCGCATCCCGGTCGGCGCCCTCACCGACCGGTTCGGCGGACGGGTGATGTTCCCGCTGGTCTCGGTGGCCACCATCGTGCCCGTGCTCTACCTCGGCCTGGCCGGGCACTCCTCGCTCGCCGGGCTGCTGGCCGGCGGCCTCTTCCTCGGCATCGGCGGCACCTCCTTCGCCGTCGGCGTGCCGTTCGTCAGCGCGTGGTTCCCGCCCGAACGCCGGGGCCTGGCCATCGGCGTCTTCGGCGCCGGCATGGGCGGCACCGCGATCAGCGCCCTCACCACGGTCAAGCTGGTCGACGCCCACGGGATGGCCAATCCGTTCCTGATCACCGCCGCGGCGCTCGCCGTGTACGCGGTGGCCGCCGCCCTGCTGCTGCGCGACGCCCCCGGACGCACCGTGCCGACCGAGCGGCTGGCGCGCCGGCTGGCCGCGACCTTCAGGCTGGGCATCACCTGGCAGGCGTCCGCCCTGTACGCGGTGGCCTTCGGCGGCTACGTCGCCTTCTCCGTCTACCTGCCCACCTACCTGAGGACCGGTTACGGCCTCGCCCAGGCGGACGCGGCCAACCGGATGGCGGGATTCGTGCTGCTGGCCGTGGCCATGCGGCCGGTCGGCGGCTGGCTGTCGGACCGCATCGGCCCGGTACGGGTGCTCGTCGGCACACTGGCCTTCGTGGTCGCCGGCGCGTTGGTCCAGTCGTTCACCCCCGGCCTGGCGCCCGCCGGAACCATCGCGTTCCTCGCCATGGCCGCGGCGCTCGGCGCCGGAAGCGGCGCCGTCTTCGCCCTGGTGGCACTGCTGACCCCGGCGAACAAGGTCGGCTCGGTCACCGGCGTCGTCGGCGCGGCCGGCGGCCTCGGCGGCTTCCTGCCGCCGCTGGTCATGGGCGCTCTGTACGGCGCCTACGGCTCCTACGCCGTGGGCCTGGTGCTGCTGGCCCTGGTGGCCGCCGCGGCCCTGGCCTACACCGCGACCGGCGTACGCCGGGGTGCCACCCGCCGCGTCCCCGCCGCTCAGCCGAACTGACCACCACCACCCGTCCCGAGGAGCCACCACCATGTGCGAGTACTGCGGCTGCCAGTCCCTGACGACGATCGACGACCTCACCCGCGAGCACGACGCGGTGGTGGACCTGATCAGCCACGTCCGGGACGCCCACCGGGCCGGCGACGCCGGCCTGATGGCCCGGCTGGCCCGGCGGATCGGCGCCGTACTGGAGCCCCACACCCAGGTCGAGGAGCACGGGCTGTTCCCCGCCCTCGCCGACGAGTTCCCCGAGCAGACGGCCGCGCTCGAGGCGGAGCACCGCATCGTCGAGGCCGCACTGGAGGAGGCCGCGGCCGGCACACCGCGGGACGTCACGTGGCCGGACCGGCTGATCCGGGCGCTCGACCTGCTGCGCGAGCACATCCTCAAGGAACAGGACGGTGTCTTCCCGGCCGCGCTGGCGGCCCTGTCGACCGAGCAGTGGGAGGAGGTCGAGGCGGTGCGCGCCCGCGTCGGCACGCGCATGGAGCAGCCGGCGGGCTGAGACCGCCGCGTGCCCCCGGCCGGACGGGTGTCCGGCCGGGGGCACGCGCGTGCGGTGGTCTGCCGGGTCAGTCGCGGGTGACCTGGGGAGCGATGTCCTCGGTGTGACCGCGGGCCGGGGCGGTGGGCTCGGCGGCGGCCGTACCGGAGCCGCAGA
>NZ_NCTE01000938.1:2295-3916 GCF_002114215.1 Streptomyces sp. 13-12-16
GTGCGGTGGTCTGCCGGGTCAGTCGCGGGTGACCTGGGGAGCGATGTCCTCGGTGTGACCGCGGGCCGGGGCGGTGGGCTCGGCGGCGGCCGTACCGGAGCCGCAGAAGGAGGCGTCCAGCGTGGCGCCGAGTGTGGCGTTCACGGTCCCGTTGTTGGAGGTGTTCGCCAGGGAGGTCATGCTGCGGGCGCCGTCGGCGGTGGTGAAGGCGTAGGTGTAGTAACCCTGGACGGTGCCGGTGTGACCGTAGACGGTGGTGCCGCAGGAGAGCGTGCGGGCCCTGAGGCCCAGTCCGTAGGACTGCTTCCCGTCCGCGGTGACCGGGACCATGGTGGTCATGTCCTCCAACTGCTCGGCGGGCAGGAGATTCCCGGACAGCAGCGCGGAGAAGAAGCGGTTGAGGTCCTTCCCGTTGGAGACGACCGCGCCCGCGGACTGGGCCCAGGAGACGGTCTGTTCGGTGGAGTCGACCAGCGGCAGCGTGGTGTCGTCCTGCCGGAGGTAACCACGGGCGTAGGAGCCGGAGAGGGTCGTCCGCGGATGGACGTACGAGGTGTTCCGCAGCCGCAGGGGGGCGAAGATGCGCCGCTTGTACTGGGTGGCGATCGGGGTGCCGGTGATGTGCTCGACGAGCTGCCCCAGCACGACGAAGTTGGTGTTGGAGTAGCTGTAGGCGGCGCCCGGCGCGTTGTTCAGGGGGCGCGCGGTCGACAGGTCGATGAGCTCCTGGTAGCTGAAGACCTTGTTCCGGACCGCCTCGAAACCCGGGACGGTGTTGTAGAACATGTCGTTGGTGTAGTCGTACAGGCCGCTGCGGTGGCTGAGCAGATGCCGCACGGTGATGCGGGCGTCGGGCAGCGGTTCGGGCAGGTAGCGGTTGGCCGGGGCGTCCAGGTCGACGCGGCCCTCGGCGGCGAGTTGCAGCAGCACCACCGCGGTGAAGGTCTTGCTGACGCTGCCCACGCGGAACCGGCGGTCGGTGTCCATCGCCGTGTGGGCGCCGGTGTCGGCCTCCCCGGTGGCGACGCGGTAGGTGGTGAAACCCTCGTCGATCCGGGTGAGCGCTCCGGGAGCGCCTTGTGAGAGGGCCGTGTTGTGCACGGTGCGCACGGCGGTGAGGTCGGGGGCGGGCAGGGAGGAACCGTCCGCGAGGGCCGGAGCGGCCCCCAGGGTGACGAGCAGGGTGGAGCCGGCGAGCACCAGGCTCACATCTTTGATCCGCATCCGCGTCTTTCCTGATGGTGGGGGAACCGGAGGGCGCCCGCGACTCCGGATCGACCCAACTCCCTTTGTGCGCGGGTAAGTCGGAGAGGTCACCGGCGGCCGGGGCGGCACCTGGGGCATCGTAGTGCACCATCGGCCGCCCACCGGGCACCAGGAACCCGGTCACCACACCTGTGACACCGAGTGTTCAAAACGCTGTGACGCGAAGGACGTTCCGGGCCCTGTCCCCTTCCGTGCCGGGCGGGTCCGGAACCGCGGAGGGATCAGGAGTGCCTGGCGCGGTACAGGCCCCGGCCGCTGCGCCGGATGCGGGAGGTGCCGACGAGGCGGTCGAGGGTGCTGCGGACCGCGTTGATGCTCCCGCTGTCGGTGTCACGGCCGAGGGCCGCCGCCACGT
>NZ_NCTE01000095.1 GCF_002114215.1 Streptomyces sp. 13-12-16
GGCTTGCGGCCGCGGCCGCCACGCTCGCCACCGCGGCCACCACGGGCCGGGCGGTCGGCGCCACCGCGGGCCGGGCGGTTACCCGCACGGGCAGCGGCGTTCTCGGCGCGGACCTCGGCGATGTTCTTGACGTCGCCCTTGTAGATCCAGACCTTCACGCCGATGCGGCCGAAGGTCGTCTTGGCCTCGAAGAAGCCGTAGTCCACGTTCGCGCGGAGCGTGTGCAGGGGCACGCGGCCCTCGCGGTAGAACTCCGAGCGGGACATCTCGGCGCCACCGAGGCGGCCACCGCACTGGATCTTGATGCCCTTGGCGCCGGCCTTCATCGTGCCCTGCATGCTCTTGCGCATGGCGCGACGGAAGGAGACGCGGGAGGAGAGCTGCTCGGCGACGGCCTGGGCCACCAGCTGAGCGTCCGTCTCGGGGCTCTTGACCTCGAGGATGTTCAGCTGGACCTGCTTGCCGGTCAGCTTCTCCAGGTCACCGCGGATGCGGTCGGCCTCGGCGCCGCGGCGGCCGATGACGATGCCGGGACGGGCGGTGTGGATGTCCACACGCACGCGGTCACGGGTGCGCTCGATCTCCACCTTCGAGATGCCGGCGCGCTCCATGCCGGACGTCATCATCCGACGGATGGCGACGTCTTCCTTGACGTAGTCCTTGTACAGCTTGTCGGCGTACCAACGCGACTTGAAGTCGGTCGTGACACCGAGCCGGAACCCGTGCGGGTTTACCTTCTGGCCCATTACCGGGTTCCTTCCTTGCTGCTGACGACCACGGTGATGTGGCTGGTCCGCTTGCGGATCCGGTAGGCACGGCCCTGGGCGCGCGGACGGAACCGCTTCAGGGTCGGGCCCTCGTCGACGTACGCCTCGGAGATGTAGAGGCTGTCGGCGTCGGTGTGGTCGTAGTTGTGCGCGGCGTTGGCGATGGCGCTGTCCAGCACCTTGCCGACCGGCACGCTCGCGGCCTGCGGGGCGAAACGCAGGACCGCCTGAGCCTCCGTGGCGTCCATGCCACGGATGAGGTCCACCACGCGGCGGGCCTTCATGGGCGTGACGCGGATGTACCGCGCCTGGGCCCTGGCTTCCATGGTTGTCCCTTCAGTGTTTGTCATGGTCAATCCACCCCGCTGACTAGCGGCGCTTCGACTTCCGGTCGTCCTTGACGTGACCCCGGAAGGTGCGCGTCGGCGAGAACTCGCCGAGCTTGTGGCCGACCATGGACTCGGTGACAAACACCGGGATGTGGGTCTTGCCGTTGTGCACCGCGATCGTGTGGCCCAGCATCGCCGGGACGATCATCGAGCGACGGGACCAGGTCTTGATGACGTTCTTGGTACCGGCTTCGTTCTGCGCGTCCACCTTCTTGATCAGGTGGTCGTCGACGAAGGGTCCCTTCTTCAAGCTACGAGGCATCTCAACCCGTCCTTAGCGCTTCTTGTTCGTCTTGCGGCGGCGGACGATGTACTTGTTCGACGCCTTCTTGGGCGAACGAGTACGGCCTTCCTTCTTGCCCCACGGGGACACGGGGTGGCGACCACCGGAGGTACGGCCCTCACCACCACCGTGCGGGTGGTCGACCGGGTTCATGACGACACCACGGACGGTCGGGCGGACGCCCAGCCACCGCTTGCGGCCGGCCTTGCCCCAGTTGATGTTCGACTGCTCGGCGTTGCCGACCTCGCCGACCGTGGCGCGGCAGCGCTGGTCGACCAGGCGGATCTCTCCGGACGGCATGCGCAGGTGGGCCATCGAGCCCTCCTTCGCGAGCAGCTGCACGGAGGCACCGGCGGAGCGGGCGAACTTGGCACCGCCACCGGGACGGAGCTCGATCGCGTGGATCGTGGTACCGACCGGGATGTTGCGGAGGGCCAGGTTGTTGCCCGGCTTGATGTCGGCCCCGGGACCGTTCTCGACGCGGTCACCCTGCTGCAGGTTGCGCGGGGCGAGGATGTAGCGCTTCTCGCCGTCGGCGTAGTGCAGCAGCGCGATGCGCGCGGTGCGGTTGGGGTCGTACTCGATGTGCGCGACCTTCGCCGGCACGCCGTCCTTGTCGTGACGACGGAAGTCGATCACGCGGTAGGCGCGCTTGTGGCCACCACCCTGGTGGCGGACGGTCACACGACCGGAATTGTTACGGCCGCCCTTGCTGTGCAGGGGACGGACCAGCGACTTCTCCGGCGTGGACCGCGTGACCTCGACGAAGTCGGCGACGCTGGAGCCACGACGGCCCGGAGTCGTCGGCTTGTACTTGCGGATACCCATTTCTCAGTCCTCGTCCGATATCGAACGATCCTGACCGCTTACGCGGTCGGACCGCCGAAGATGTCGATACGGTCGCCCTCGGCGAGGGTCACGATCGCGCGCTTGGTCGCCGCGCGCTGGCCGAAGCCGGTGCGGGTGCGCTTGCGCTTGCCGATGCGGTTGATCGTGTTGACCCCGGTGACCTTGACCTCGAAGACCGCCTGGACGGCCTGCTTGATCTGGGTCTTGTTCGCGTTGGGGTCGACGATGAACGTGTACTTGTTCTCGTCGATGAGCGCGTAGCTCTTCTCCGACACGACCGGCTTCAGCAGGACGTCACGGGGGTCCGTGTAGGCCTTGCTCGCCGGGGTGACGACGGTGTTCTTGCCTTCGGCCTCGTGGCGGCGCGCCTTGGCGACGCGCGCGGCCTTGGCCTTCTTGGCCGCCTTGGAGGCGATGGAGGGGTGACGGGCAGCCATCAGACCTCGCTCCCTTCGTTGTCGTTGGCCTTGTTCGGGCCGGCGACGAAGGACTCGAAAGCGGCCTTGGTGAAGACCACGTCGTCCGAGACGAGAACGTCGTACGTGTTCAGCTGGCCCGGCTCCAGGATGTGGACCTGGGGCAGGTTGCGGGCGGACAGCCACGCGGCCTCGTCGGCGCGGTCGACGACCAGGAGCAGGTTCTTGCGCTCCGAGATCTTGCCGAACAGCGACTTGGCGGCCTTCGTGGAGGGGGTCTCGCCCTCGATCACGCCGGAGACGACGTGAATGCGGTTGTGGCGCGCCCGGTCGGTGAGGGCGTGACGCAGGGCGGCAGCCTTCATCTTCTTGGGGGTGCGCTGGGAGTAGTCGCGCGGCACGGGACCGTGCACGACGCCACCACCGGCGAACTGCGGCGCGCGGGTCGAGCCCTGACGGGCGCGGCCGGTGCCCTTCTGGCGGTACGGCTTCTTGCCGCCACCACGGACCTCGCCACGGGTCTTGGTCTTGTGGGTGCCCTGGCGGGCAGCGGCCAGCTGCGCGACGACGACCTGGTGGATCAGCGGGATGCTGACCTTCTCAACGTCGAAGATCTCCGCGGGGAGCTCGACGGTACCGGCCTTGTCGCCCGCGGGCGAAAGGATGTCAACAGTGCTCATCGGTTACCTCAGGCCCCCTTGGCCGCGGTGCGGACCAGGACGAGGCCGCCGTTCGGACCGGGAACCGCGCCCTTGATGAGCAGCAGACCCTTCTCCGCGTCAACGGCGTGGACGGTCAGGTTCTGGGTGGTGACCCGCTCGTTGCCCATGCGACCCGCCATGCGCAGGCCCTTGAACACACGACCCGGGGTGGCGCAGCCACCGATGGAACCGGGCGAACGGTGCTTGCGCTGGGTGCCGTGTCCGGCGCCGAGGCCCTTGAAGTTGTGACGCTTCATGACACCGGCGAAGCCCTTGCCCTTGCTCTTGCCGGTGACGTCGACCTTCACGCCCGACTCGAAGACCTCAGCGGTGACTTCCTGGCCCAGCGTGTACTCGGAGGCGTCCGCGGTGCGGATCTCGACGAGGTGACGACGGGGGGTGACGTCGGCCTTGGCGAAGTGGCCCTTGAGGGGCTTGTTCACCTTGCGCGGGTCGATCTCGCCGAAGGCGATCTGGACCGACTCGTAGCCGTCGACGTCGTTCGTGCGGACCTGGGTGACGACGTTGGGGCCGGCCTTGACGACGGTGACCGGAACAACACGGTTGTTCTCGTCCCACACCTGCGTCATGCCGAGCTTCTCGCCCAGGATGCCCTTGATCTGCTTAGCCATTCTCAGATCACCGGCCTTCAGAGCTTGATCTCGATGTCGACACCGGCCGGGAGGTCGAGTCGCATCAGAGAGTCAACGGTCTTGGGGGTCGGGTCGAGGATGTCGATCAGGCGCTTGTGCGTGCGCATCTCGAAGTGCTCGCGCGAGTCCTTGTACTTGTGCGGCGACTTGATGACGCAGTACACGTTCTTCTCAGTGGGCAGCGGCACCGGGCCCGCGACCGACGCACCAGTGCGGGTCACCGTCTCGACGATCTTCTTCGCCGAGGAGTCGATGACCTCGTGGTCGTAGGCCTTGAGCCGGATGCGGATCTTCTGTCCCGCCATGGCTACTTCGTAGTCCTGTCTCTCTTTACGCTCCGGAACCCGATGTTCCAGGTCTCGTCCTCCGACCCACGCGGTCGGGTGTGTCGCGCTCCCGTCGACATGAATGTCCCTTGTTCGAACATCCCTGCGGGATTGACACGGCCCTACCAGAACCGCGGACCGGGGGCGAAAGGCCCACCGGGCGCCTGGCCGGTGCCGCGCTCCGCTTCCCGGAAGATTCCCGTACGTCCGCCCCTGATCAGGGACGACGAGTACTGTGGGACTCGCTTCCGGTCCTCCCGGCGGGAGGCGCGCAGCATCAACACTCGACCGAGCAACTCGGACAGTCTGCCACACGGGGACCGGGGCTGGCCAATCGAGCGGAAGAGATTACCCCGAAGGTGACGGGGATCAAACGCGAACCCGCCCGGCCGGTCAGATCACGCGGAAGAGGTCGGCGGTGGTGTGGACGTCGGTGAGGTCCTCGATGAGCCGGAGGTTGTCGCACAGGGCCTGCAGGACCGAGTCCTCCGCGGCGGCGCGCGGGGCGCCGATGACCAGGCCGAAGACCCGGAAGCCGAGCCGGTGCCTGGTGTCGTTCCAGGCGCGCGTCCACTGCTCGGTGACCCCGCAGTCGTCATCGGTGATCATCACGATGTCGCCGCGCATGCGGGCGGTGTCGTCGAACTCCGCCTCCAGCAGTTCGCCCGCCGCCGACAGCGGGGTCTGGTAGCTGGTGCCGCCGCCGAGGAAGGTCTCGGCGAAGTCGACGGTCCGGTCGACAGGGGCGGGCTCGTCCGCCGGGAAGCGGAAGACCTCGAACCTGCCGGGGGCGGAGAACAGGATGCCGACGAAGTCGCGTCCGGCGGCGCGGGCCTGGTCGAGCAGGGCCAGGGCGCACGCCTTGGACCATGCCTCCCGGGTGATTCCGCCGGGCCCCTCCTCGTACATGGAGTGCGAGGTGTCCACGCACGCGATGATCGCGCCCCGGCCGGTGGTCTGCTCGCCCCGGCTGTCGTAGAGCATCAGTTCCCCGGCGGCGTAACGGGCGGCGAAGACCGCGCGCAGCTCGGGCAGGCCGAGGTGGGCCAGTTCGGAGGGGATGACGCGGGAGAGGTCGTCGCCGAGGGTGACGCCGACCAGTTCCCCGGTGGTGTTCTCCACCTTGCGGGCGCGCTCGCCGTCGGCCATCTGCCGGAACCGGCCGATCAGGTCGGCCCACCGGGCGAGGCGGCCGGTGCGCAGCCGTTCGGCGAGCCGGGCGCGCTCGGCGAACGGCATCCGCTCCAGTTCGCCGGATCCGACTCCCCACGCCCGCATCAGCGCGGCCTCCTGCCGGACGGTCTCCGCGGCCCTCGCCACGGCGCCGCGTGCGGTGGCGCGGATTCCGGGGAGGGCCGTCGCGGCGGCCAGGGCGGCC
>NZ_NCTE01000939.1 GCF_002114215.1 Streptomyces sp. 13-12-16
GGGCGGGACGCGCAGCCCCCGGGGCCGTGCCGGATCCGCGGCCCGCCCGGACCGGCACGTCACCCGGCGCTCTCCGGGGCGCACGGCCGCGCCCCGGCCGGTGACACCGGGCACCCGAACGGGCCAATGGGTAGAATCCAGACATGGCGGAGCGACTGGTCGCCCCGGAGCTCGTCCTGGAGACCGAGACGGGCTCCACCGTGATGAGTCCGGTCCGCGACTACCACGTGGGACGCGACCCGTTGAGCGACATCGTCCTCGACGACGCCCGGGTCTCCTGGCACCATGCGGTCCTCCGTCCCGAGGGCGGCCGCTGGACCGTCGAGGACGAGCACAGCACCCACGGCACCTACGCCAACGGTCAGCGCATCCGTACCCGGGAGGTCGGCCCCGGCAACGTCATCCACTTCGGCAGTCCCGAGGACGGCCCCCGCGCCGTTCTCGCCGCCCCCGCGCGTGACCGGCCGCAGGCGGTCTCCCATCCCGCCCTCACCCACACCTTCCGGCAGCCGGCCTCCGTACGACCGCTGCCCACCCGCACCGTCCGCATCGGCCGGGACCGCGGCAACGACCTGGTCGTCGACGACCTGATCGTCTCCCGGTACCACGCCGAACTGCACGTCCACGCCGACGGCTCGTACGAGATCGTCGACCTCGGCAGCCACAACGGCACCTACCTCAACGGCGTACCGGTCGACCGGGCCGACATCCGCCCCGGCGACATCGTCGGCGTCGGCCACTCCGACTTCTGCCTGATCGGTGACGAACTCCAGGAGTACGTCGACACCGGTGAGGTCTCCCTCGACGTCCAGGACCTCACCGTCGCCGTCGACCGGGGCACCAAGCGCCTCCTCGACCGCGTCTCCTTCCCGGTGGGGGAGAAGTGCCTGCTCGCGGTCGTCGGCCCGAGCGGTGCCGGCAAGTCCACCCTGATGAACGCGCTCACCGGCCAGCGCCCCGCCGACCACGGCACCGTCCTCTACGACGGCCGCGACCTCTACCACGACTACGCCGAGCTGCGCCAGCGCATCGGCCTCGTCCCGCAGGACGACATCCTGCACACCCAGCTGACCGTCCACGCCGCCCTGTCCTACGCCGCCGAGCTGCGCTTCCCGCAGGACACCGCCCGGGCCGAACGACGGGCCCGGGTCGACGAGGTGATCCGCGAACTCGGCCTCGGGGAGCGGACCCGCCAGCATGTGCACAGCCTCTCCGGCGGACAGCGCAAACGGGTCAGCGTCGCGCTGGAACTGCTGACCAAGCCGTCGCTGCTCTTCCTCGACGAGCCGACCTCCGGCCTCGACCCCGGCATGGACCGCTCGGTGATGCACATGCTGCGCGGCCTCGCCGACGACGGCCGGACCGTCGTCGTCGTCACCCACAGCGTGCTCAGCCTGGACGTCTGCGACCGCCTCCTCGTCCTCGCCCCCGGCGGCAGGACCGCCTACTACGGTCCCCCCGGTGACGCCCTCGCCTTCTTCGGCTTCGAGCACTGGCCGGAGGCCTTCGAGGCGTTCGAGCAGCAGCGGGACCGGGACTGGGCGGGGCAGTACCGCGACTCCCCCTTCCACCGGCGGTACGTCGTCGAGGCCGCCGCCCAGCCCGAGCGGCCCCGCGAGGAGCCGGTCGTCGTGGGACCCCCGCCCCGGCCGCGCGGCTGGGGCGGCCAGCTCCGCACCCTGGTCCGCCGCTACACCGCCGCGCTCGCCGCGGACCGCACCTTCCTCGCCGTGATGATCGCGCTGCCGTTCGTGATGGGCGGCATGGCGCGGGCCCTCGCGGGCAGTGAGCTGACGCGCAGGTCCGCCATGAACGCCCTGCTCATCCTGTGCGTCGGCGCGGTCCTCACCGGCGCGGCCAACGCGGTGCGCGAACTCGTCAAGGAGCGGGTGATCTACCAGCGGGAGCGGGCCGTGGGCCTGTCCAGATCGGCCTACCTGATGTCCAAGGTGGTCGTGCTCGGCACGGTCACCGTGCTCCAGGCCGTGGTGCTGACCCTCGTCGCACTGCTCGGCGTGGACCTGAACGCACCCGGCGGCGAAGGCGTGCTGATGCCGCCCCTTGTCGAGATCACCGTCGCCGTCGCGCTGCTCGCCTTCACCGCGATGATGCTCGGCCTGCTGATCTCCGCGGTGGTCCGCAAGGAGGAGGTGACGATGCCGCTGCTGGTGCTGCTCGCCATCGTCCAGGTCGTCTTCTGCGGCGCCCTGCTGCCGCTCGAGGGCGTGCTCGTGCTGGAGCAGCTGGCCTGGCTGGTCCCCGCCCGCTGGGGGTTCGCCGCGATGGCCGGCACCATCGGGCTCCCCACGCTCTCGCCCGGCGACCTGAGCCGTGATCCGCTCTTCGCGCACACGGCGGACGTGTGGCTGCTCGCCGTCGGCATGCTGCTCGTGCTGTCGCTGGTCCTCGGCCTGCTGGTGTCCCGTCTGCTGCGGCGCCACGAGCCGGCCGTGATGCGGGGGTAGGCGCCCGCGACGGCGGTCCCGGATTCCGTCCCCCGCACGTCGCCCCCCGAGCACGACCTGCCCGCCTGGGAGGCACCGCCCCCCGGCCGGCCCACCGTGCCCCGACCCGCTGCTGCCGGTGCGGTGCGGCGTCCGGTCCGCGGGAGTGGACCCGGTCAGCGGCCGGTCCTGCTCTTCCGGCGTGCCCCTCGCGCCGCCAGCGCCCCCACGAAACCCGTGACCAGGCCCCACAGCAGGGCCAGGCCCAGGGTGCTCCACAGCCGTGGTCTCAGCAGTACCTGGCCGGAGAGGCCCTCGCCCAGATCGCCGATGCCGAGCACGGACAGGCCGAACCGTGCGGAGATCCGGGCCGTGAGGCAGATCATCAGCACGGCCGGCGCCAGCGCCACCGCCATGCGCACGGCGTGCTGCCAGGCCCGCACCCCGGCCGGGGAGCGGGCCGCCATCAGGAACGCGGTGGCCGACAGCAGCACCGCCGTCACCACCAGCAGCCACCACCACTTCCCGCCGTCGTGCTCGGTGAGCGTGCCCAGGTTCAGGGTGGAGACGTCCGGCGTGCGCAGCACCTCGTCGAGCACGTGCGGCATGGGCAGCCCGAAGGGCCCCTCCACCCTGCCGTCCCAGGTGGCACCGAACCCGATCGTCAGCGCCGGCCAGACCACGTTGGGCAGCCCCAGCAGGATCACGGCGAACGTCTCGGCCGGATGGCCCCGGGTGGCGGCGACGACCAGCGCGATGACGAGCCCGATGACGACGGTGGCCAGCAACAGCAGCACCATCGCCTGCGCCGCCGGACGCGCCGACGTCTGGAAGCGCAGCAGCCCGGCCGGCAACGGGGCGCCGCGGGACACCGTCAGCGCCACCAGCAGCACCCCCGCCAGCCAGAGCAGGCCGATGAGGACGGTCGGCGGCACGTCGGTGGAGAACCCCACCACCGGCCTGATCCCGAACAGCTCGCCCAGGTCACCGAGCGGACCGTCCCCCAGGGAGAGCTCGTACGTGTGCCGCGCGGCGAGCGCGAGACCGAGGACCGCGAGCAGCCACAGCGCGGCGATCCGCGCCGCCCACCCGGCCAGCTCGGGCGCCCCGGCGACCGCCCGGTGCCGCAGCGGGCGCAGGAAGCACCG
>NZ_NCTE01000940.1 GCF_002114215.1 Streptomyces sp. 13-12-16
CCAGGGTCTGGGCGGCGCCGGGCGCCGGCTCCGCCGGCGTGGCGTCGGCCGCCGCGACGCAGGGGAGTCCGGCGAGGACGAGGGCGCCGAGCGCCGTGAACGCCGACCGGCGTGCGGCCCGGGCGTGTCTGAGGACCATGCGGTACGTCTCCTTCGATGGTGGCGAAGCTGCGGAGGCGACTCAGACCTTGCCCGCGACGCCCGGCGCGATGCCGGGACATGCCGGATTCACCGCATCGGGGACCCGAACCGACCCGGGTGCAGTACCGGCGCGTACCGGCGCGCACCGGCGGTCACCCGGACGGGTCACACCGGCGTCAGACCCGGCGAGCCCGCCTCGGTGACGAAGGAGGCGGCCGTGGAGACGGCGGCGCCCGGCGACGTCACGACCGGCACGACACGGAAATCGGCCCGCGCGTTCTCCCGGCCCAGCTCGACGCGCACATAGCCGCGCCGGCCGTCGTAGAACCTCAGGTGCGGATTGGCCCGCATGTAGGTGTCCCAGTTGGCCGGGTGCTCCGCGCCGTCGCGGCCGCTGGCGACGGAGGTGCAGGTCAGCTCCGCGCCCAGAGTGGCGGAGCCGGGGTCGTCGAAGTCGTCCTTGATGTCGAAGGCGTACGCGACATGGACGTCACCGGTGAGGACCAGCCAGTTGTCGACACCGGCCGCCTTAGCGCCCGCGACCAGACGGCCGCGGCCGGCGCGGTAGCCGTCCCAGGCGTCCATGGAGACCTTCGCCTCGGTGTTCAGGTCCAGTCTGCGCTGGGAGAAGCACACCTGCTGGGGCATCACGTTCCACAGCGCCGTCGAGGTGCCCCACCCGTCGAGCAGCCAGCGCTCCTGGGCGTCCCCGGTGAGGGTGCGCGCCGGGTCGTCCGACTCGGGTCCGGGGACGTGCGGGGTGTCGCCGTAGGCCTGGTCGGAGCGGTACTGACGGGTGTCGAGGATGTCGAACTGGGCGAGGGTGCCCCAGTGCAGCCGGCGGAACAGCTGGGCGTCGGGGCCCTCGGGGAGCTGGTCGGCGCGCAGCGGCTGGTTCTCCCAGTAGGCGCGGTAGGCGGCGGCGCGGCGGGTCAGGAACAGCGCCGGGTCGCTGCCGTTCTCGTCGATCGCTCCCGCGTAGTTGTTCTCGGTCTCGTGGTCGTCCCAGGTGACGACGAACGGGTGGGCGGCGTGCACGGCCCGCAGGTCGGGGTCGCTCTTGTAGAGCGCGTAGCGCATCCGGTAGTCCGCCAGGGTCGTCGTCTCGCGGTTGAGGACGGCCGGCAGCACGACGTCGGTGTAACCGCGGGCACCGCCCGCGGAGTCCACGGCGTACTCGTACAGGTAGTCGCCGAGGTGGAACACCACGTCGACGTCCTCCTGCGCGAGGTGCCGGTGCACCGTGTAGTAGCCGTCGTGGTACGCCTGGCAGGCGACCGCCGCCAGTCTCAGGCCCGCGGTGTCGGCGCCGGCCGGGGGAGCGGTACGGGTGCGGCCGGTGGGGCTGATCCAGGTGCCCGTACGGAACCGGTAGTAGTAGTGGCCGCCCGCTTCCAGGCCCTTCACGTCGACGCGCACGCTGTGCGCGTACTCGGGATACGCGAGGGCGGTGCCCCGCCGCACGACCAGGACGAAGGACTCGTCGAGCGCCACCTCCCAGGAGACCTCCACCCGCTGCTGCCCTAGCCCTCCGTCCGGTTCGAAGGGGGCCGGGGCCAGCCGGGTCCAGATGAGCACCGAGTCGGGCAGCGGGTCCCCGGAGGCGACGCCGAGCGTGAACGGGTCCTCGGTGATGCGGGCCGCGTCGAGCCGGGGCGCTGCGAAGGCGCCGCGCGCGGGGAGGTTGGTGGTGAAGGCGAGGGCGGCGGCCGCGGCGGTGAGGGTGAGGAAGCGACGGCGGGCCGGGTGCCGTGCGGCGGCGCGCAGTTCGGCGTCGTGCGGGGTGAGGGCGAGCGCGGACGACGGTCCGGTACGGCCCGACAGCGCCATCTGGGGTCCTCTCGTACGGGGCGGGCGGGGACGGACGCGAGGCGCAGGCCGGCGGCGGCGGCGCGGGCAGGCGAGCG
>NZ_NCTE01000941.1 GCF_002114215.1 Streptomyces sp. 13-12-16
CACCGCGGCCACCACCGCGCACCCGCCGAGCAGCGCGACGGCCCACCACCGGTCCCCGGCGGACAGCACGGGCACCCCCGCCGGCTCGCCCCCGGGGGCCGTCCGCCGCAGTGCCCGCGCCACGAACAGCGCGATGACGACCGCGGCCACCGCCGAACCGCCGTACTGCAGGTACCAGTACAGCGGCGACCCCGCCACCTTCTCGCCCAGCACGGGAAACACCCGCATCCCCCACCGGTCGAGATGCGTGAACGCGTCCCAGACCACGTGCGTCAACGCCCCCACCACGGCCGAGACGTACCAGCGCGCCACCAGCGACGGCCGCGTCCGCGCACGCGGCGCCCCGCAGCGCAGCAGCGTCGCCACCCGCCCCTGCCGGGCCCGCGGCAACAGCGCCACCAGCGGTTCGCGCACCAGCAGCCACAGCCCCACCAGCGCCCAGGCGATGAGCACGTCGACCGTGAACACACCCCAGAACGCATGGGTGACGTCACCGAACTCCATCGCCCCGGACCGGACACTCGCCGCGTAATAGGTCATGTCGGGAGCGAAGCTGCCCGCGACCAGTACGGCGGGAACCAGGGGGCCCCGCCCGCTCCCGTCGGTGCGCACGGCGGGCAGCACCGCCACCGCATGGCTCAGCGTGAACGGCAACGCGGCTCCTCGTGACAGTGGTTGACCGGGCCCGCGGGCCCACCTGATCGGCAGGCCCCAGTATGCGGGACGCCCCGCGGTGACTCCCGTCCCACGGGAACGTGGTGAACCGGTGAATATCGGGCATGAACAGGTGTCCGGGCAAAGGAAGTTGTCGTAGGGTCGCGAGGGCCGTCGTGCCGGATGCCCCCAGGAGGGCAACCAGCGGGGCGGGTAGATCGTCACAACAGGGCGAACACGACACAGGCTGACGGACGTCACGGCGTTCAGGGGAGGGGCTCACTCTATGGCGGCGCAATTCGGCAGGAGGCTGCGCAAGGGAGTGACGACCACCGCCGTCGCCGCGGCGGCGGTGGCGGCCCTGGCCGCGTCCCAGGCCCCCGGCGCGACGACCGACGGTCAGGGAGGGCAGACCACCTCGGACGCCACGTCCTCGCCCGAGGAGGCCGCCGACGCCGGCGCGACCGGCAACTCGCCGTACTACACGGACCTGCCGCCGCTCAACAGCCCCAACCCCGCCCCGTCCGCGAGCACCGGGACGGACACGTCCGGCGTGACCGAGGCCGGCATACCCGCGACGGTCCTCGACGCCTACAAGCGGGCCGAGGCGACGCTGCGCGAGAAGAAGCCCGGCTGCAACCTGCCCTGGCAACTCCTCGCCGCCATCGGCAAGGTGGAGTCCGGTCAGGCCCGCGGCGGACGCGTCGACGCCGACGGCACCACCCTCTCGCCCATCCTCGGCCCCCAGCTCGACGGCAACGGCTTCGCCCTCATCAAGGACACCGACGACGGTGCCTACGACGGCAACAGCTCCTACGACCAGGCCGTCGGCCCCATGCAGTTCATCCCCTCCACCTGGGAGTGGGCGGGCCGCGACGGCAACGGCGACGGCCGTGAGGACCCCAACAACATCTACGACGCCGCCCTCGCCGCCGGCCACTACCTGTGCCGCAACGGCTGGGACCTGTCCGACCAGCGGGACCTCGACAGGGCGATCCTCAGCTACAACCAGTCGACGGAGTACCTGAACACCGTCATGTCGTGGCTGGAGTACTACCGCAGGGGCACCCACGAGATCCCCGACGGCACCGGCACGCTGCCCAGGGACCGCAGCGACAGCACCGTCACGGTGCGTCCCTCCCCGACGGCGCCGGGCACTCCGCCGAGCACGTCGCCGTCGCCGAAGCCCAGCCCGAAGCCGGAGAAGCCGGCCGGCTCCGGCAACCCGGGCACGCCGCCGCCCGCCACCACTCCGCCCACCACCCCGCCCACCCCCACCGACACGGTGGACCACCTGGAGGACGCCGGTACCGCGCGGCTCACCGCGATGGCGGGCGACGCGTTCACCGAGCGGATGAGCGCCCGCGCGGAGACGGACGCCGGCAAGGCCGTGGCCAAGGTGCGGATCCGGTTCACCATCGTCGGTGACACCGACACCACCTTCACCGACGGCGAGAGCGTGGCCACCGTCGTCACCAACGGCTCGGGCGTCGCCGTGGCCCCCGCGCTCCGGGCGGGGGAGAAGACCGGTCCCGTCACCGTCCGGGCCGCGGTGGTCGGCCGTACGGTCAAGGGCGTCACCTACCGGGCGACCGTCACCGAGCGCGCCGCCGACACCCTCGTCCGCACCGGTACGAAGGAGCTGACCTGTACGCCGGGCGGCGAGTTCGCGGACGCGGTCGAGCTGAAGGCCACCTACAAGGGCGCGGTCGCCGACAAGGTCGCCGCCACCGCGACGCTCGTCAAGTCGGCCGGGGACGAGACGGAGAACGGCAAGGGCCCCTACTTCAAGGACGCCGACGGCAAGGCCGTACGCACCCTGAGCGGTCTGACGACGGACGCGGACGGCCTGCTGAAGCTGCCCCGGCTCTACGCGGACGACACCGAGGGCACGTTCCTGCTCCTCGTCACCACCGCGGGCGGAGCGACCGTCACGGTCGAGCTGACCGTGGCGGCGCCGGCCGGGACGGAGCCGCCGGCCGGGACGGAGCCCCCGGCCGGGACGGAGCCCCCGGCCCCGTCGGAGAGCCCGTCCACCAGCCCGTCGGAGAGCCCCGCCACCTGACGGAACCGGGACGAACGGATCACCGCCTGAGCCGCGCGTTGGTGTGCCGGGTCGGCTCGGCGGTGGCCGGATCCTCCGGCCAGGGGTGCTTGGGGTAGCGCCCGCGCAGTTCGGCCCGTACGCCCTTGTAGCCGTCCCGCCAGAACGAGGCGAGGTCGGCGGTCACGGCGGCGGGCCGCCCGGCCGGGGACAGCAGGTGCACCAGCAGCGGCACCCCGGCCACCCGCGGTGACTCCTGGAGCCCGAACATCTCCTGCAGCTTCACGGCGAGCACCGGCTGCTCCGGGTCGGAGTAGTCGATCCGGATCCCGGACCCACTGGGCACGGTGATCCGCTCGGGGGCGAGCTCGTCGAGCCGTACGGCCTCGCCGGAGGCCCAGGGCAGCAGCCGCGCGAGCGCCTGCCCGGCGTCGATCCGCCCGAGGTCGGCCCGTCGCCGGGCCCGGCTCAGTTCCGGCTCCAGCCACTCCGCCACGCGCGCGTGCAGCGCCTCGTCGGAGACATCGGGCCACGGCGCACCGAGCCGGCCGTGCAGGAACGCCAGCCGCTGCCGCAGTACGACGGCCCCGGCCGGCCACC
>NZ_NCTE01000942.1 GCF_002114215.1 Streptomyces sp. 13-12-16
CGGTGCCTCGTCGAGCGCCACGACGACGGCGCCGAGGTCGTCCGGCGGGACGCCGCCGACGGCGGGGAGCCGCGGGGACGACCGGAGGAACCCCCGGCTTCGGCGAGCGACGCGCGGCCCACGGTCCGGCGCGCTGTCCACGGCCCGGTGAGGGACCGCGGCCCGGCGCGCGGTCCACGGCCCGGTGAGGGACCACGGCCCGGTGAGGGACCGCGGCAACGGCCGCGAAGGATTCCGGGAAGCGGACGGAAGCCTCCCCCGGGAGGGCGGAACGACGGCCGGGGGTCCCGGAAGCGGTGGCCGACGGCTCGGTCTCACGATCGGTCATATCAGATCACCATCCCGTTTCGCCCCGTATTCGGGTGCCTTTTCCGGCGTCGCACTGCGTCGCCATGGCTGCGCCCGGAACGCGTTGACCGGTAGGCTTTCCGTGTGATCTTCAAGCGCATCGGAAACGGCCGGCCGTACCCCGACCACGGCCGGGAGAGCACCCGGCAGTGGGCGGACGTCGCGCCGCGCCCGGTCCGCCTCGATCAGCTCGTGACGACCAAGCAGCAGCTCGACCTCGAGACCCTCCTCGCCGAGGACTCGACCTTCTACGGCGACCTCTTCGCGCACGTCGTGAAGTGGCAGGGCGATCTGTACCTGGAGGACGGGCTGCACCGCGCGGTGCGGGCCGCGCTCCAGCAGCGTCAGGTGCTGCACGCCCGCGTCCTCGAACTGGACTGACGCCCGACCGACGTCCTCCCGTGCGGCCCGTTTTGACCCTTTCGGGTCGGACTGCGCACAGTCGGATGATCATCTGGTATGCATTGCCGCCCGAGCGCACTACGCTGCGCCCATGAGCATGCTCACTCCACCCGGCATGGGCGGCCAGTACCGGATCACGGGTGACAAGTACCCGCGGATGCGCCGGCCCCGGCGGCGCGGCAGGCTCGTCGTCCTGACCGTCGCCTCCGCAGCCGTGCTCGGCGTGGGCGGCTGGGGCACGCTCCAGCTCATCGACGTGTTCACCGGTGGCGGTGACTCCGCTCCCGCGAACGGCACCAGGGCGGCCTGCGCCGACACGGTGAGCCGTACGACCGCCCCGAAGGCGCTGCCCCGGCCCGGGACCATCACGGTCAACGTCCTCAACGCCACGACCCGCGGCGGACTCGCCCAGAAGACCGCCGACGAGCTGAAGAAGCGCGGCTTCAAGGTCGGCGAGGTCGGCAACGCGACCAAGGAGTACGACAAGAAGGTCAAGGGCACCGGCGTGCTCCTCGGGCCCGCCGCCGCCCTCGACACCTCGCTGCCGGTGCTCGGCACCCAGCTCGCCGACGCCGAACGCCGTACCGACCCCGCCCGCGAGGGCACCGAGGTCGACCTGATCATCGGCGACGGGTTCAAGGCCCTGACGACGAAGGCGGACGCCGACCGGGCCCTGACCGCACTGGCCGAACCCGAGGCGACGCCCGCCTCGAAGAAGAACTGCTGAGCCGGAGAAGGACCGCGGAGAGCCGGGGAGGAAGCCGCTGAGCCGCGGGCCCTGCTGAGCCGCGGGGCCTACTCCGCCGCCCCGTACATCCGGTCCCCCGCGTCGCCGAGGCCCGGCACGATGTAGCCGTGCTCGTTGAGCCGCTCGTCGACCGACGCCGTCACCACCGTCACCGGGGTGCCGGCCAGCTCGCGCTCCATGATCTCGACGCCCTCGGGCGCGGCCAGCAGCACCACGGCGGTCACGTCGTCCGCGCCGCGCCGGATCAGCTCCTGGATCGCCGCGACCAGCGTGCCGCCGGTGGCGAGCATCGGGTCCAGGACGTAGACCTGGCGCCCGGAGAGGTCCTCCGGCATCCGGGTGGCGTACGTCGACGCCTGCAGCGTCTCCTCGTTGCGGATCATGCCGAGGAAGCCCACCTCGGCGGTCGGCAGCAGCCGCACCATGCCGTCCAGCATGCCGAGACCGGCCCGCAGGATCGGCACCACCAGCGGACGCGGGTGGGAGAGCTTGACACCCGTGGTCCGCTCGACCGGCGTCTGGATGTCGACCTGTTCGGTGCGCACGTCGCGCGTGGCCTCGTAGGCGAGCAGGGTGACCAGTTCGTCGGCGAGACGGCGGAAGGTCGCGGAGTCGGTGCGCTGGTCGCGCAGCGTGGTGAGCTTGTGGGCGACCAGGGGGTGGTCGACGACGTGGAGACGCATGGCGTCAACATTAACCGGGCCCGGTCGGCCCGGCGTCCCCGCACACGGCAAGCCCTCCGTGCGCCCGCCACTCGTTCGCTGGCGTCAAACCGCCTGTCCGGGGGAAGGT
>NZ_NCTE01000943.1 GCF_002114215.1 Streptomyces sp. 13-12-16
CTGGGGCTCGCGGACCGGGTGGACAGCGTGCGTCCGTATCCGCGGCTGCGCGATCTGTGGCGCATGGTGTCGCGGAGCGCGTACGCGCAGTTGCGGCACAGTCCGGTGCTGCTGGCCGGTACGGTCGCCGGGCTGGCGCTGGTGTACCTGGTGCCGCCCGTCGCGGTGGTCGTGGGCGCGGTGGCGGGGAGCGGGGCCGCGGCGGTCCTCGGCGCGGCGGCCTGGCTGGTGATGTCGGGGACGTACGTGCCGATGCTCCGGTACTACCGGCAGCCGCTGTGGCTCGCCCCCCTGCTGCCGTTCACCGCGGCGCTGTACCTGCTGATGACGGTGGACTCGGCGGTGCTGCATCACCGGGGGCGTGGTGCGGCCTGGAAGGGCCGCACCTACGCGCGTCCGGACGCCGTGCCCGACGAGGGCTGACCATGCGTCGCCTCACTTGCGGCCGGGGGTCCAGTTCATGCCCCACCCGTAGGCGTGGTCGACGGTGCGCTGCGGGCTCACCCCACGCTCGGGTACCAGGTAGCGGGCCTCGCGCTGGACGACGAGCTCGCCGCCGCCGGTGTTGGTGATCAGGGCGAGCGCGCACACCGTCGAGGGGACGGTGCACTCGTCGAGGGAGAAGTCGATCGGCGCGCCGTGCTGCGGCCGGAGCGTGACCGTGGCGTGCAGGTCGGCGAAGGAGCGGGCGCCCTCGTAGATGGTGACGAAGACGAGGACGCGCCGGAGGAGGTGCTTGTGGTCGAGGTTGACGGTGAGGTTCTCGCCGTTCGCCACGGCACCGGTGCGGTCGTCGCCGTCCAGGTGGATGAAGGGGGGCTGGTGCAGTGCCCCGAAGGCGTTGCCGAGGGCCTGGACGACGCCCTTGCGTCCGTCGGTGAGCTCGTACAGGGCGCACAGGTCGAGGTCGAGGTCGGAGTGCATGGCGACCGGGCGGCCCAGCTTGCCGGCCCAGCCCGAGAACTGCTTGCGCACCTCCCAGTTGAGGTTCACGTGCAGGGCGCCCGACGTGCCGCCCTGCTTGGCCAGGGAGACGGAGGGGGCCGCCTTGGTGAGCGTCACCTTCGTCAGCCGGACCGGCGCGGACGGCGGGGGCGGTGCGACCGGAGGGGGCATGGTGACCGGGGGCATGGCGGGCGGCCCCGGGGCCGCGGGGGCGGCGGGCGCCGCGGGGGCG
>NZ_NCTE01000944.1 GCF_002114215.1 Streptomyces sp. 13-12-16
CAGGCCGCGCTCCAGATTGGCGGGACGCAGCCACACCCCCTCACGGAGTTCGGCGAGCCGGAGGGCCACCAGCCGGGTGCGCAGCTCCGCGCGTTCGGCGGGCCCCCGGCCCGTCGCGGTGATCACCACCAGCTCCCAGTCGCCCTCCCACGCGCGCGTGCGCGGCTCCACCGACTCGTCCTGGCGGCGCTGGCGTTCGAGCAGCCGGTCGCTGAGCCGGTAGCCGGCGTCCGTGCGCCGCAGGTCACCGGCGGCGACCATCCTGCTGAGCGCCGCGCGGAGCGTGGACCCGCCGACGTCGAAGCCCTCCACGAGCCGCCCGAGCTCCCTCGCCGACAGCTCCGGCGGGTGCGTACCGAGCAGCAGGCTCAGCACGACCGACCGCGCGGACAGCGGGCGCGGCCGGGGGTCGTCCGGTGGGGCCGGGTCGTTCCTCCGCATGGGGCCGTACTCTACGGCGCCGATCATGTTGCATGATTGCTGCGGCTGTAGTGATAGTGCAACACTCGGGTCATGGCGACCACACTCTCGGACGAGCGGCAGCAGGACTCCGGCGCGCCCGGCGGCGCCACCCACGACGTCACCAATCAGCCTCCTCCCCTGGCCCCCTACGACGCCTCCGACGACATCGCCCTGCTGGAGGGGCTGCGGCGGGAGGGCGCCGGCTGGGCCGAGGAGGAACTGCGCCGGGTCGGCAGGCTGGCCGGCAGCGCGCAGGTGCAGGAGTGGAGCGACCAGGCCAACCGCCACGAGCCCGAACTGCGCACCCACGACCGGTACGGGCACCGTGTCGACGAGGTGGAGTTCCACCCGAGCTGGCACCACCTGATGCGCGCGGCCGTCGCCGAGGGGCTGGCCGCCGCGCCCTGGGCGGACGACCGGCCCGGCGCCCATGTCGTCCGTACGGCCAAGGGCCTTGCGTGGGGGCACACCGAGGCGGGGCACGGCTGCCCGACGTCCATGACGTACGCGGCGGTGCCCGCCCTGCGCCGGCAGCCGGAGCTGGCGGCGGTGTACGAGCCGCTGCTGACCAGCCGGGAGTACGAGCCGGGCCTCGGTGTGCCGACCGGGAAGCGCGGTCTGCTGGCCGGCATGGGGATGACCGAGAAGCAGGGCGGCTCCGACGTCCGTACGAACACCACGTCGGCCGCTCCGACCGCCGAGCCGGGCGTGTACACCCTGCGCGGCCACAAGTGGTTCACGTCGGCGCCGATGTGCGACGTGTTCCTGGTGCTGGCGCAGGCCCCGGGCGGGCTGTCGTGCTTCCTGGTGCCGCGCGTGCTGCCCGACGGCACCCGCAACACCTTCCGCGTCCAGCGGCTGAAGGACAAGCTGGGCAACCGCTCCAACGCCTCCTCCGAGCCCGAGTTCGACGGGACCGTCGCCTGGCTGGTCGGCCCGGAGGGACAGGGTGTGAAGACCATCATCGAGATGGTCAACTGCACCCGGCTGGACTGCGTGATGATGTCGGCGGCGCTGATGCGCAAGACGCTGGTGGAGGCGGGCCACCACGTGCGGCACCGCACCGCGTTCGGGGCCCGGCTGCTGGACCAGCCGCTGATGCGCAACGTGCTGGCCGACCTGGCGCTGGAGTCCGAGGCCGCCACGGCCCTCACCCTGCGCCTGGCCGGAGCGGCCGACCGCGCGGTGCGCGGGGACGCCGGGGAGGCCGCGTTCCGGCGGATCGCGACGGCGGTCGGCAAGTACTGGGTCACCAAGCGGGGCCCGGCCTTCACCGCCGAGGCCCTGGAGTGCCTGGGCGGCAACGGCTACGTCGAGGAGTCCGGGATGCCCCGGCACTACCGCGAGGCCCCGCTGCTGTCGATCTGGGAGGGCTCGGGGAACGTCAACGCCCTCGACGTGCTGCGGGCGCTCGGCCGGGACGCGGCCACCGCGCAGGCGCTGTTCGACGAACTCGCCCTGACGCGCGGGGCGGACGCCCGGCTGGACGCGGCCGTGGCCGGACTGAAGGACCAGCTGGCCGAGGGGTCCCAGGCGGGCGCCCGGCGGCTGGTGGAGCGGATGGCCCTGGCCCTCCAGGGCTCCCTCCTGGTCCGGCACGCCCCGCCCGCCGTCGCCGACGCCTTCTGCGCGACGCGGCTGGGCGGCGACTGGGGGCACTCCTTCG
>NZ_NCTE01000945.1:0-8111 GCF_002114215.1 Streptomyces sp. 13-12-16
GACGAGGGCGCGCCAGCCCGGCGGGACGCGCTCCAGCACCCACGGCAGCGCCGCGGCCTCGTCGAGACAGGGGAGGACGACGTCCACGGACGGCGGGCCCGGATCCGGGGCGGGGGAGGAGGAGGTCACGGCTCTCACCCTACGAACGCGAAACGGGCATACCGGTCATCGACTCCTTACGGAACGCGGACGTCGGCGGCCGGCCCGCACCGCTCGCGCGCGCGTGGTGCGAGGCTGGCCGCATGGAGCAGCGACCACCGAACGCCGAGACCGGGGCCCGGGTCCTCGTCGTGGACGACGACCCCACCGTCGCCGAGATCGTCACCGGCTACCTCGACCGCGCCGGATACGTCGTCGACCGGGCCGGTGACGGCCCCGACGCGCTCGCCCGCGCGGCGGCCCACTGGCCGGACCTCGTCGTCCTCGACCTGATGCTGCCCGGCATGGACGGTCTGGAGGTGTGCCGCAGGATGCGCGGGCGCGGGCCCGTGCCGGTCATCATGCTCACCGCGCGGGGCGACGAGGACGACCGCATCCTCGGTCTGGAGGTCGGCGCCGACGACTACGTCACCAAGCCGTTCAGCCCGCGCGAACTCGTCCTGCGCGTCGAGTCCGTACTGCGCCGCACCCGCCCCGCCCCGGCCGCGTCGGGGCTGCTGCGGGCGGCCGGGCTGTCCGTCGACCCCGCCGCCCGCCGGGCCACCAAGAACGGCGTCGAACTCGCCCTCACCGTCCGCGAGTTCGACCTCCTAGCCTTCTTCCTGCGCCACCCCGGGAGGGTCTTCGCGCGGGAGGAGCTGATGCGGGAGGTGTGGGGCTGGGACTTCGGTGACCTGTCCACCGTGACCGTCCACGTGCGGCGGCTGCGCGGCAAGGTCGAGGACGATCCGGCACGGCCCCGGATCGTCCAGACCGTGTGGGGCGTCGGATACCGCTTCGACGGGGAGGGGTGAGCGATGCGCGACATGCTGCTCATCGCCCTGTTCGCCTTCCTCGGCGCCGCCGCGGCCGGTGTGCTCGGCGCGTGCGTGCTGCTGCTGATCCGGCGCCGGTCGCTGACCGCGCATCTAGCGGTCGTCGCCGGGGTCGCGGTGGCGGCGATGCTCGCGGGCACCCTCGCCGTCGCCCAGGCGATGTTCCTGTCGGCGCACGACCTGAGCGTGGTGACCACGGTCGTCGCCATGGCCGCCGTGGTCTCCACGGTCACCGCGCTGCTGCTGGGCCGCTGGGTCGTCGCACGCAGCCGCGAACTGGCGCTCGCCGCCCGCTCGTTCGGTGACGGCGGGGACTTCGCCGCGCCCGAGCGCCCGTCCACCGCCGAACTCGCCGCGCTCAGCCGCGAACTGGAGGCGACCAGCGTCAGACTGGCCGAGTCACGGAACCGCGAGCGTGCCCTGGAGTCCTCCCGGCGCGAACTCGTCGCCTGGATCTCCCACGACCTGCGCACCCCGCTCGCCGGACTGCGCGCGATGGCCGAGGCGCTGGAGGACGGCGTCGCCGCCGAACCCGACCGCTACCTCAGGCAGATCCGCACCGAGGTGGAACGCCTCAACGACATGGTCGGCGACCTCTTCGAACTCTCCCGCATCCACGCCGGCACGCTGACCCTCTCGCCCTCCCGGATCTCCCTGTACGACCTGATCGGCGACGCCCTCGCCGGCGCGCACCCGCTCGCCCGCGAGCACGGCGTACGGCTCGTCGGGGACCGGGTGGAGCCGGTGCCGGTGGAGGTGGACGGGCGGGAGATGAGCCGCGTACTGGGCAATCTGCTGGTCAACGCGATCCGCCGGACCCCGGCCGACGGCACGGTCGCCGTCGCCGCGCGGCGCTCCGAGGAGGGCGTGGTGGTGTCCGTGACCGACGGCTGCGGCGGCATCCCCGAGGAGGACCTGCCCCGCGTCTTCGACACCGGCTGGCGCGGCACCCACGCCCGCACCCCGCCGGCCGGCGCGGGCCTCGGCCTCGCCATCGTCCGCGGCATCGTCGAGGCCCACCGGGGCAGCACCACCGTCCGCAACGTCACCGGCGGCTGCCGCTTCGAGGTGACCCTTCCGGCGACGGGGCCCTGACCCGAAGCTCCTCTCACGACGGCCCGACGGCCACCCGCGCGGGTGCCGTGACCGTCCGGTGCGGCCGAAGCCGGCCCGCCCTCCCGCGTCTCAGTCGCCCCGCAGCCCCGCCGCCGCGAACTCCCGCATGCCGTCCGCGAAGCCGACCTCCGGTTCCCAGCCCAGCTCGGTCCGCAGGCGGGAGGAGTCCGCCGTGATGTGGCGGACGTCCCCCAGGCGGTACTCCCCGGTGACGACCGGGTCCGGACCGCCGTGCGCGACGGCCAGGGCGCGGGCCATCTCGCCGACCGTGTGCGGGGTGCCGCTGCCGGTGTTGTACGCGGTGAGCGCCCCGGCGGCCGGGTCCGCCGTCAGCGCGGCGACGTTCGCCGCCGCCACGTCCCGCACGTGCACGAAGTCCCGCCGCTGACCGCCGTCCTCGAAGACGCGCGGGGCCTCCCCGCGGGCCAGCGCCGAGCGGAAGAAGGAGGCGACGCCCGCGTACGGGGTGTCGCGTGGCATGCCGGGGCCGTACACGTTGTGGTAGCGCAGCGACACCGCCGAACCGCCCGTCGACCGGGCCCAGGCGGCGGCCAGGTGTTCCTGGGCCAGCTTGGTCGTGGCGTACACGTTGCGCGGGTCGGCCGGGGCGTCCTCACCGACCAGGCCCGGTTCGAGGTCCGTCCCGCACACCGGGCAGACGGGCTCGAAGCGGCCGGCCACCAGGTCGGTGACGGCCCGCGGTCCGGGACGCACCACCCCGTGCCGGGCGCAGGCGTAGCGGCCCTCGCCGTACACCACCATCGACCCGGCCAGCACCAGTCGCTCCACCCCCGCCCGTGCCATCGCGGCCAGCAGCACCGCCGTACCCAGGTCGTTGCGGGAGACGTACTCCGGTGCGTCGGCGAAGGAGGTGCCGAGGCCGACCATCGCCGCCTGGTGGCAGACCGCGTCCACGTCGGACAGGGCCTCGCGCACCGCGCCGGGGGAGCGCACGTCCGCCGTCGGATCGGTGCGGACGTCGAAGACGACGGGCTCGTGCCCGCGCGCCCGCAGCGCCTCGGCGACATGGGACCCGATGAACCCGGCACCGCCGGTGACCAGTACGCGCATGCGTCCACGCTAGGCGCGGACCCTGCCGGACGACGGGGTCCGCGCCCGTGACGTCACGGGTCCGTAAGACCCGTCTCCGCCGGTCGCCCGGCGGTGAGCGGAGTTCGCGCGGGGCGGGTGGTGTCGCGCAGCCCGGCGCTCACGGGGTGCCGTCGCGCCCACCCGTGCCGCCCTGCGGCACGACTGCCCGCGGGTACGCCTCCAGCGGCAGCCGTACGGTGAACACCGTCGCCCCGGGACCGCCGCTCAGTTCGATGTCGCCGCCGTGCGCCCGTACGAGTGACCGGGCGACCGCGAGGCCCAGCCCGCTGCCGCCCCGGTCCCGGCTGCGGGCCTTGTCGACGCGGTAGAAGCGGTCGAAGACCCGCTCCCGGTCCTCCGCCGGGACACCGGGGCCCGCGTCGGCGACCCGCACCAGCGCCGAGCCGGCGGCGACGGAGACCGCCACGGACACCCGGGTACCGGCCGGGGTGTGCACGGCCGCGTTGGTGAGCAG
Source organism: Streptomyces sp. 13-12-16 (assembly GCF_002114215.1). Taxonomy (GTDB): domain Bacteria; phylum Actinomycetota; class Actinomycetes; order Streptomycetales; family Streptomycetaceae; genus Streptomyces. The sequence continues at coordinate 3,658 of NZ_NCTE01000945.1, forward strand.
GTTGTCCAGGACCTGCCGGACGCGCTGCGGGTCGAGCCGCAGCACCAGCGGGGCGGGCCCGGCCGTCACCGCCAGCGGATGTCCCGGATGGCCCGCCCGGAACGCGTCGGCGGCCTGCTGGACCAGCTCTCCCAGGTCCGTGTCCGCCGTCCGCAGCGGCGCCTCCACCTCCGCCGCGTCCAGCCGGGCGAGCAGCAGCAGATCGTCCAGGAGCACGCCCATCCGGGCCGCCTCCGCCCGCAGCCGGGCCAGGTGCCGCTCGCGTTCGGCGGGTTCGTTGGCGGCGGCGTACTGGAACAGGTCCGCGTAGCCGCGCACCGACATCAGCGGGGTGCGCAGTTCGTGCGAGGCGTCCGCGACGAACCGGCGCAGCCGCAGCTCCGCCTCCGCGCGCACCGCGAGGGAGTCGTCGATGTGCTCCAGCATCGTGTTGAACGCGGTGCGCAGCTCCGCCACCTCCAGGCCGCCGTCCCGGCCGTCCGCGCGCAGCGGCAGCCGGGCCGCCGACTCGGTCAGGTCGTGCGAGGCGATGCCGTGCGCGGTGTGCGCCATGTCGCTCAGCGGCTTCAGCCCGCGCCGCAGCATCCGCCGCCCGAACACCACCAGCGCCAGCAGTGCGAGCGCGAACACCACGACCTGCACGGTGATCAGCTGCCCGACGGTCTCCTCGATGTCCTCCACGGGCGCGGCGCTCACCAGCACCACCCCCGGTTCGACCTCGCAGCCGCGCAGCCGGTAGGTGCCCTCCCCGTCGATCCGCGCGGTGCGCGTCAGCTCGGTGTCGGAGTGCGCCATCGCCCGCGCGAGGTCGGCCAGGGCACGGGTGTCCTCGGGCACGTCGGAGGGCCTGCGCAGGGTGACCGCGTCGTCGGAGACGTCGTACACCGCCGTGTACCAGCCGTAGTACGGCTTGCGCCTGACCGTGCCGTGCGCCGCCGCGTCCTTGGCCTGCACGGCCTGGATCAGCTTGAGCTGGTCGCCGAGCTGCCGCTCCAGGTAGTCGTGCATGTACGTGGTGAGCGCGGTGCCGACGACCGCGAACACCGCAAGGGACAGCACCCCGAGGCCCAGCGCCAGCCGGGTGCCGAGGCGCATCCTCCGGTACGTGTCCCGCAGCCGCCGGAGAAACGCCGTCACCCGGCGGCCTGCCGGATCACGTACCCGAAGCCCCGCACGGTCTGGATCAGCGGCTCACCGGTGTCGTCCAGCTTGCGCCGCAGCCGGCTGACCACCAGTTCCACCACGTTGGAGCGGCCCCCGAAGCCGTACTCCCACACGTGGTCCAGGATCTGCGCCTTGGTGAGCACGGTCGGCGACCGGCGCATGAGGTAGCGCAGCACCTCGTACTCGGTCGGCGTCAGCGACAGCAGCCGCTCACCGCGCCGCACCTCGCGGGTGTCCTCGTCCATCGTCAGGTCCGCCACCCGCAGCACCGACCGCTGGAAACCCGGCCCCGCGCTGCGCCGCAGCACCGTCCGCAGCCGCGCCATCAGCTCCTCCACGGCGAACGGCTTGACCAGGTAGTCGTCCCCGCCCCGGGTCAGCCCCGCCACCCGGTCGGCGACCCCGTCCCGCGCGGTGAGGAACACCACCGGCACCATCGTCCCGGAGCGCCGCAGCCGGTCCAGGACGCCGAAGCCGTCGACGTCCGGCAGCATCAGGTCGAGCACCACGATGTCCGGGCGGAACTCGGCCGCGCGGCGCAGCGCCTCCTCCCCGGAGTTGGCGGTGACCGCGTCCCAGCCCTCGTAACGGGCGACGGTCGCGACCAGGTCGGCTATCGGCGGGTCGTCGTCCACGACGAGGAGTCGTACTTTTTCCACCCGCCCATACTGCGGCACACCGCTCCCGGCGCCAGAGGCGGTGCGCGATCGCACCTCGATCGATAAAAACCTGAAAGTCGACCGACAGGAGATCGACAGCGCCTGTGACCAAGCTCGGAGTCCCAGGACCCGATCAAGGAGTTTCCGGCGTGACAGCTGTCCAATCGCCTCCCGCACCCCCCACCGCGAGGCGACGCCCCAAGGCGGTGGCGCGCATCGGCCTGTACGGCCTGCTCGCCGCGAACGCGGCGGTGGTGGCCGCCTTCTTCGTCCAGGCGGGCTTCGGCGCGAACGCCCTCGTCGTGCTCGGCCGCCTCACCGGCCTGTACGCCGCCCTGCTGATGGCGTTCCAGCTGCTGCTGGTGGCCCGGCTGCCCTGGCTGGACCGCAGGATCGGCATGGACCGGCTCACCCTGTGGCACCGCTGGGTCGGCTTCGGACTGCTGTGGACGCTCCTCGGTCACGCCGTCTTCATCACCTTCGGCTACGCCGAGATGTCCTCCATGGACCCGGTGGACCAGCTCGTCGACCTCGCGGAGACCGTCGAGGGCGTGCTGCGCGCGGTCGTCGCGCTGGTGCTGATCCTGGTCGTCGGCGCGGTCTCGGCCCGCCGCGCGCGGCGCCGCCTCGCCTACGAGACCTGGCACTTCGTCCACCTGTACACCTACGTCGCCGTGGTGCTGGCCTTCACCCACCAGGTCGCCGTCGGATCCACCTTCACCGCCTCGGCCGCCGCCACGGCCTACTGGTACGGACTGTGGGGTGCGGCCCTCACCGCCGTGTTCGCCGGCCGGCTGGTCCTGCCGCTGTGGCGGAACCGGCGCCACCGGCTCCGGGTCACGGCCGTCGTGCCCGAGAGCGACGACGTGGTGTCCGTGTACATCACCGGCCGTGACCTGGACCGGCTGCCCGCCCGCGCCGGCCAGTTCTTCCTGTGGCGGTTCCTGACGAAGGACCGCTGGTGGCAGGCGAACCCGTTCTCCCTGTCCGCCGCGCCCGACGGCCGCACCCTGCGGCTCACCGCGAAGGCGGCCGGCGACGGCAGCGCGGCCCTGCGCCACCTCAGGCCCGGCACCCGGGTCTTCGCCGAGGGCCCCTACGGCGCCTTCACCACCCTGCACCGCACCCGCCCCGACGCCCTGCTCATCGCCGGCGGCGTCGGCGTCACCCCGATCCGGGCCCTGCTGGAGGAGCTGCACGGCCACGCCGTCGTCCTCTACCGCGTGAACACGGAGACCGACGCCGTACTCCACGACGAACTGCGCGAACTGGCCCTCGCCAAGGGCGCCGAACTGCACCTGGTGACCGGACCGCCCGTACCGGACCGGCTCGCCCCCGGTGAACTGTCCCGGCTCGTGCCCGACCTCACCGACCGGGACGTCTACGTCTGCGGCCCGCCCGGCATGACCGCCGCGGTCCTGCGCGGCCTGCGCGAACTGGGCGTACCGGGACGGCAGATCCACTACGAGCGCTTCAGCCTGGCCGGATGACGGACGCGGGCCGACCGAGGAGAACACCGTGAAACGAGCACTGCCCGTCCTGGTCCTGACCGTCGCCGGACTGATCCCGGTCTGGCGCCACACCCCGTCCGCCCCGGAGCCGGCGGTCGCCGAACCCGCGCCCGCCCCCTCGGTGTCCACCTCCCCGGGCGGCACCGCCCGGGTCGTCGCGGGCCCCACCGTCGACACGGAGAAGGGCCCCGTGCAGGTCGAGGTCACCCTCGACGGCGACCGCATCAGCGCGGTGCGGATGCTCCGGCAGCCGGACCATCCGCAGACCACGGCCGCCGTGCCGGTGCTGATCGAGGAGACGCTCCGGGCCCAGAGCGCCGACGTCGACACGGTCTCCGGCGCCACCGTCACCAGCGACGGCTACCGGGAGTCCCTGCAGGCCGCCCTCGACGCGCGGGACTCCTGACATGCGGCGCGTCGAACACGTCATGGGCTTCCCGGTGTCGCTGCGCGTCGACGACGAGGGGTTCGGGGAATCAGCGGTGGACGGCCTCTTCGCCTGGCTGCGCGAAGTCGACGCCCGCTTCAGCCCGTTCCGCGAGGACAGCGAGGTCTCCCGTCTGGACCGGGGCGAGCTGGCCCCGGACCGGCTCAGCACCGACCTCACCGAGGTCCTCGCCCTCTGCGAGCGGTACCGGACCGCCACCGGGGGCGCGTTCGACGTACGGCTGCCGGGCCGGCGCCTCGACCCGTGCGCGGTGGTGAAGGGCTGGTCGGTGCAGAAGGGCGCCGATCTGCTGCGGGCGGCGGGAGCGCGGCGGTTCTGCCTCAACGCCGGCGGTGACGTGGTCGCCGCCGGCGGGCCGTGGCGCGTGGGCGTACGGCACCCGGAACACGCCGGCCGGCTGTGCACCGCCCTGGAGCTGACCGACGGCGCGGTCGCGACCTCCGCGCGCTACGAACGCGGCGACCACATCATCGACGGCCGCACCGGCCGCCCGGCGACCGGCCTGCTCGCCCTGACGGTCACCGCCCCCACCCTGACGGAGGCGGACGCGGTCGCCACGGCGGCCTTCGCCCTGGGTCCGGAGGGCATCCCGTGGGCCGCCGCACGCCCCGGCTGCGAGGTGTTCGCCGTGACGGCGGACCGGCGGGGGGGGCGGGCCGCGGGGGTTTCCTC
>NZ_NCTE01000945.1:8260-13685 GCF_002114215.1 Streptomyces sp. 13-12-16
GCGGCCCGGTTCGTCGAGTTCCGGGGTTCTGTCAGAGGTGCCGTCTACACTCGACCGGCGACAGAGCGTGCGACCTCGGTCAGAAGCTTTCGGCACCCGAAGGGCAATCGGCGTCTTGATACGGATCGATTCAGTCACGAAGCGGTACCCGGACGGCACGGTGGCGGTCGACCGGCTGTCGCTGGAGATCCCCGACCGTTCGATCACCGTCCTCGTCGGACCCTCGGGGTGCGGCAAGACGACCACGCTCCGCATGATCAACCGGATGGTCGAACCCACCGAGGGGACGATCCTGCTCGACGGCGAGGACAGCCGGCGGCAGCCGGTCACCACCCTGCGCCGGTCCATGGGCTACGTCATCCAGAACGCCGGGCTCTTCCAGCACCGTACGATCGTCGACAACATCGCCACCGTGCCCCGCATGCTCGGCTGGGGCAGGCAGCGGGCCCGGGAGCGGGCGGCGGAGCTGATGGAGCGGGTGGGTCTCGACCCCTCGCTGGCCAAGCGGTACCCGTACCAGCTCTCCGGCGGTCAGCAGCAGCGCGTCGGCGTGGCACGGGCGCTCGCCGCGGACCCGCCGGTACTGCTGATGGACGAGCCGTTCTCCGCCGTCGACCCCGTGGTGCGCAAGGGACTGCAGGACGAACTCCTGCGCATCCAGGACGAGCTGGGCAAGACCATCGTCTTCGTCACGCACGACATCGACGAGGCGATCAAACTGGGCACCATGGTCGCCGTACTGCGCGAGGGCGGCCGGCTCGCCCAGTACGCGCCGCCCGCCGAGCTGCTGGCGAGCCCCGCGGACGGCTTCGTCGAGGACTTCCTCGGCGCCGACCGCGGCATCCGGCGGCTGTCCTTCTTCCCCTCCGCCGCACTGGAGTTGACCACCGACGCCGTGATCCCGGCCGACGCCGGCGCCGGCCGGATCGCCGCCACCGAGGCCCCCCACCTCCTCGTCACCGACCCCGACGGCCGCCCGCTCGGCTGGGCCGGACGCGACGAGCTGGCCGCCGGCGGCCTCCGCACGGACCGACTGCTGCCGTACGGAAGGCCGTTCGTGCCCGGCGCCGACTCCCTGCGGGTCGCCCTGGACTGCGCCGTGCTCTCACCCGTCGGCTGGGCGGTCGCCGTGGACGGCGGCGGCCGGGTGACCGGCGTCGTCTCCCAGCAGACCATCGGCGAGGCCATCCGCGCCGCCCACACCGTGAGCCGGGCGGACACGCACGAGGCAGGGGTCGCCAAGTGACCGGCTTCTTCGACATCCCCAGCGACCTCCAGCACAGCTGGGCCGGGCTGATCGGCCTGCACATGAGGGAGGCCCTGCTGCCGGTGGCCGCCGGACTGCTCCTCGCGCTGCCGGTCGCGCAGCTGTGCGGGCGCTTCCGCTGGCTGTACCCGCCCGTGCTGGGCATGACGACCGTGCTGTACGCCATCCCCTCCCTGGCGTTCTTCGTCGTCCTCATCGACTACACCGGCCAGACCGAACTCACCGTGATGATCCCGCTGGCCCTGTACAGCCTGGTCGTCCTGGTCCCGGCCATCGTCGACGGCGTGCGCTCGGTGCCGGACGAGACCCTCGCCGCGGCCACCGCCATGGGATTCGGCCCCGTACGCCGTTACCTCCAGGTGCAGTTGCCCATCGCCGCGCCCGCCATCATCGCCGGGCTCCGGGTCGCCACCGCCTCCAGCATCTCCCTGGTCAGCGTCGGCGCCCTGATCGGCAACCAGGGCGCCCTCGGCAACCTGCTCGCCGCCGCGCAGAAGTACGACCGGCCCGAACTCGCGGTGAACGCCGTGGTCACGATGGCCGTCCTGGCGATCCTCTGCGACGCCCTGCTGGTCGGGCTGCGGACGCTGCTGACACCGTGGATGCCGCGCGGCTCCACCCGTCCGAAACCCGCCGCACGGCGGGCGGGGACCACCCCGGAGGGCGCGGTCCGGTGAACGTCCTCCACTTCGTCGACGCCTTCTTCAGCGACAGCGCCCACTGGCACGGCTACGACGGCATCCCGCAGCGCTTCTGGGAACACCTCCAGTACTCCCTGCTGGCCCTCGCCGTCGCCGCCGCGATCGGGCTGCCCGTCGGCCTGCTGACCGGCCACACCGGACGCGGCGGCAACGCGCTCGCCTTCGTCGCCAACGCCGCCCGCGCGCTGCCCAGTTTCGGCCTGCTGGTCCTCGCCGTCCTGCTGATCGGGTTCGGCCTGCTGCCCGTGATGATCCCACTGGTCGTGCTGGCCGTCCCGCCGATCCTGGTGACCACCTACGAGGCGGTCCGCTCCGTCGACCCCGCCCCCGTGGACGCCGCCAGGGGCATGGGCATGCACGAGTCGCGGATCCTCTTCCAGGTCGAGGTGCCGGTGGCGCTCCCGCTGATCCTCAGCGGCCTGCGCTCCGCCGCCATCCAGATCGTGTCGACGGCCACCATCGCCGCGTACGTCAGTCTCGGCGGACTCGGCCGGTACATCATCGACGGGCTCTACCAGCGCGACTACGAGAAGGTGGTCGGCGGCGCCACCCTGGTGGCGGTCCTGGCGCTGCTCACCCTCGCCGTGTTCTGGGCGGCGGGACGACTGGCCGTGTCGCCCGGAGTGCGCAGGCGCTGACGGTCGATCACCTGTGCGACAAACCGTGACCGGCACGTTCTTGACTCGCCGTACCTGGCTGGATTGGATCGGCGGATGACTTCCACCGCGAAAAGCAGCAGGTCCAGGACGAGGCACACCGGTGCGGCAGCCGCCGCGCTCACCGCCGCGGCGGCGCTGCTCGCGGGCTGTTCCTCCTCCGGCGACACCTCCGACAACCCCCTCGACGGGGAGAAGGCCGAAGCCGGCACCGTCGTCGTCGGCTCGAACAACTTCGCCGAGTCCACCCTGCTCGCCGACATCTACGGCGAGGCGCTCCGCGCCAAGGGCCTCAAGGTCGGCTACAAGCACAACATCGGCAGCCGCGAGACGACGTACGGCCTGATGAAGAACGGCTCCATCACGGTCCTGCCGGAGTACAACGGCTCCCTCCTCGCCTATCTCGACCCCGAGGCCGGGCAGGACTCCGCCCGGGCCGTGAACGAGGCCGTCAAGGCGAAGCTGGACAAGTCCCTGACGCTGCTGGAGTCCTCGCCCGCCGAGGACAAGGACTCCGTCGCCGTCAACGCCGAGACGGCGAAGAAGTACGGCCTCACCGCGGAGTCGACCCTCGCCGACCTCAAGGACGTCGCGCCGGAGATCGTGATCGGCGGCTCGCCCGAGTTCCAGACCCGGCAGCAGGGACTGAAGGGCCTGGAGACCGTCTACGGACTGAAGTTCAAGTCCTTCAAGGCGCTCGACGCGGGCGGCCCGCTCACCCAGGCGGCCCTCACCGGGAACGAGGTCCAGGCCGCGGACGTCTTCACCACCGACCCGACCATCGTCAAGGAGAAGTTCGTCGTCCTGAAGGACCCGGAGAACCTCTTCGGCTTCGCCAACGTCACCCCGCTGGTCCGCAAGGAGGGGCTGCCGCAGGAGGGCGTGGAGGCGCTGAACGCGGTCTCCGCGAAGCTGGACACCGAGACCCTCCTCGACCTGGACGCCCAGGTGCAGCTGGAGAAGAAGGACCCGCTGGACGTGGCGAAGGCCTGGCTGAAATCGGCCGGCCTGGACTGACCCCGCCCGGGGTGCGGCGAACGGGCCGCACCCCACGGGCCGTTCACCGCGCCGGGGCCGCCTGCGCGATCAGCCGGTCGATCAGCGCGATCAGCACGTCCCGGCACGACTCCCGCTCCCGCGCGTCGCACAGCAGCACGGGCACGCCGTCCGGCAGCGTCAGCGCCTCCCGGATGTCCTCCACCGGGTACGGGTGCTCCCCGTGGAAGCCGTTGACGGCGATCACGAACGGGATGCCCCGGCGCTCGAAGAAGTCGATCGCGGCGAAGCTGGTCCTGGGCCTGCGCACGTCCACCAGGACCACCGCGCCCAGCGCGCCGACGGCCAGGTCGTTCCACATGAACCAGAACCGCTGCTGCCCCGGCGTGCCGAAGAGGTACAGCACGAGATCGTCCGAGACGCTGATCCGGCCGAAGTCCAGGGCGACCGTGGTGGCACGTTTCTCCTCGACGCCGTTCAGGTCGTCGACGCCCAGGCCCGCCATGGTCAGCGGCTCCTCGGTGCGCAGCGGGGCGATCTCGCTGACCGAGCCGACCATGGTCGTCTTGCCCACGCCGAAACCACCGGCGATCAGGATCTTGACCGTGTCGGGTGCCGGACGACCGGCGGACGCCCGGGCGGTGGTGTCAGAGCCGGCCAAGGCCCTCCCTCACTTTCTGCAGCAGATCCAGGTCCACGGTGGCGCGGTCGACGGGGTGCGGCGGACGGACGGTGATCCGGCCCGCCTCCAGCAGGTCGCACAGCATGATGACGACCACGCTCATGGGCAGGTCGAGACGCGCGGCGAGCTCGGCGACCGCCACCGGCTCGGCGCACAGCCGCAGGATCCGGGAGTGCTCGGGCTGCGGCCGGGCCGCCCCCTCGGGCTGCGGATCCACCGCCGTCACCGTCGTGATGAGCGTGAAGTCGGCACGGCTGGGCCGGGTCCGGCCACCGGTCAGGGTGAACGGCCGTACGAGCCGGCCCGCAGAGTCGCTTCCGCCCACCTCACACGCCGGGGTCGACGGCCGGCCCCGCGATGTCCCGCGGGGCCGCGCTGAGATGCTCACCGATCTTCTTCACCAGCATGTTCATCTGGTACGCCACCACACCGACGTCCGCGCCCGGACCGGTCAGCACCACCAGATGGGCGCCGGGACCGGCCGAGGTGAGGATCAGGTAGCTGTGCGCCATCTCGATGAGCGCCTGGCGCACCGGGCCGCCGCGGAAGTCCATGCTGACGCCCTTGCTGAGGCTCATCAGACCGGACGCGGTCGCCGCCAGGCGTTCCGCGTCGTCCCGCAGGAAGCCGGTGGACTTGCTCACCACCAGTCCGTCCTCGGAGAGCACCACGGCCTGGTTCACGTCGGCGACCCGTTCGACGAGTCCGGTCAGCAGCTGGTCGAGCTGGGTGTGAGTGGCGGGGATGGGGCGTGTCATGACGGTGTTCCTTCGTGAACGGTCGACGGTCAGCGGTCGGCGGGCGGAGTCGGGGGCTCGGCGTGGGCGGCGGGCACGTGCGCCGGTGCGGCCGTGCCGTCCGCGTCGTCCGGCGGCCCGGCCTCGGCGTCGTCGTCCCGGGCCTGGGACGTACCGCGCTGGAAGCCGGCGAGGGAGGAGGCGGCGTGTTCCGCGGTGAAGTCGCCGGAGTCGTCCTCGGCGTCCGGGACGGCCTCCTCGCGGAGCTCGGCGGCCAGGCTGGTCTGCGGCACCCGGCGGGGGAGCGGGGTGAGCCCGTCCCGGCGGGGCGCGGGCACCGACACGGCCGGTGCGGAGCAGGCCGCGGCGTCCCGTCCGGCCTCGGC
>NZ_NCTE01000946.1 GCF_002114215.1 Streptomyces sp. 13-12-16
CACGGGTGGTGCGGCCGACGCTGTGGGCCCGGGGCCCGTGCGGGCCGGCCGCGGGGGACGCTGCGGTGCGGGGCGGGGCCGGGGGGACCGCGGCGGCGTGGGCAAGGGGGACACCTCCGGACGACGGCCGTACGTGGGATCCCGAGCACGGTAGGCCGATACGATCTGCGGCCCGGCACATCGCCCCCGGCGCGCGCATCGGTGTCCCCCGTTCGCGGTAACGTGAGCCCTCTATGAACGCCAATCCCGACGTGCGGCTCCCCGCCGTTTCCGTGATCATGCCCGTCCTCAACGAGGAACGGCACCTGCGCGGCGCCGTCCGCGCGATCCTCGCCCAGGAGTACGCCGGCGAGATGGAGGTCGTGATCGCCCTCGGTCCGTCCACGGACCGCACGGACGAGATCGCCGCCGAGCTCGTGGCCGAGGACCCGCGGGTGCACACCGTGCCCAATCCGACCGGCCGCACCCCGGCCGCCCTCAACGCGGCGATCAAGGCCTCGCGCCATCCGGTCGTGGTCCGCGTCGACGGGCACGGGATGCTCTCCCCGAACTACATCGCGACCGCCGTACGGCTCCTGGAGGAGACCGGCGCGCAGAACGTCGGCGGCATCATGCACGCCGAGGGGGAGAACGACTGGGAGCACGCCGTCGCGGCCGCGATGACGTCGCGGATAGGCGTGGGCAACGCCGCCTTCCACACCGGTGGCGAGGCCGCTCCCGCCGAGACGGTGTACCTGGGTGTGTTCCGGCGCGAGGCGCTGGAGCAGCAGGGCGGGTACAACGTGGAGTTCATCCGCGCCCAGGACTGGGAGCTGAACTTCCGCATACGTGAGGCCGGCGGGCTGATCTGGTTCTCGCCGGAGCTGAAGGTGTCGTACCGGCCCCGGCCTAGCGTGCGGGCGCTGGCCAAGCAGTACAAGGACTACGGGCGTTGGCGGCACGTCGTGGCCCGCTACCACTCCGGTTCCATCAACCTGCGCTACCTGGCCCCGCCGGCCGCGGTGTGCGCGATCGCGGCCGGGGCCGTGGTCGGCGCCGCGCTGACCCCGTGGGGCTTCGTGGTGCCCGGCGGTTATCTCGCGGCGATCGTGCTGGGGTCCGTACCGGCGGGCAAGGGGCTGCCGCTCAAGGCGCGGCTGCAGATCCCGGTGGCGCTGGCCACCATGCACATGTCGTGGGGCTGGGGCTTCCTGACCAGCCCGAAGTCCCTGGCCCGCAAGGTGATCGCGAGCCGGCGCCCCTCGGTCCGCGCGGACGCCGCCTCGCACTGACCGGACACCGTCACGGGCCCCCTCCCTTCCGGAGAGGGCCCGTGACGCCGTTCTCACCAGGTGAACGCGGGGTTCACCTTCATGCAGGCCTCGTCGTCCGCGCCGTTGAGCGCCTCGGCGGTCTCCGGCACCTCGTTGTTCTCCTCCGGCGCCTTGTACGCCGTGCCCTCGCGCCAGTCCGCGCCCACCACGAGCGTGACGCCGGAGACGTCGGTCGACCTGCGCACCGCGCCCGGCCCGAGGCCCAGGGCCTCGGCGACCGCCGCGGCGTCGCCCTCCAGGTCCGCGCTCGGGTAGCGGACGACGGTCGTCTTCTCGCTCAGGGACGCGCCCTGGTCGGCGACCGCCCTGGTGAACCCCTCGTCCACGAGCAGTTCCGCCACGGTGCCGGCCCGGTCGGGGGCCGCGCCCAGGGTGTCGGTGCGGGTGCCGTTCTGCACCAGGACCGGGATCTCGGCGTCCTCGGCCGCCGGGTCGTCCGGGCTCCGGTCCTCCTGCGTCGAGGGAGCCTTCTTCTCCGTGTCCCCGCCGTCCAGGGCGATGTCCTCGCGCACCAGCCGGAAGAGCTGCTCGGCGTCCTCCGTGGGCTCCACCCGCGCGCCCACGTACCGGTTCGGCATGGTGGTCATGGTGATGTGCTCCGGCTCGACCTTCCGCAGCTCGGTGCTGAGGTCGTAGAGCTTCTTGACCGAGTTCAGGCCCGGGTCGACGGTGAGCGCCTCGGTGGCCTTCTCGGCGAGCCTGCGCAGCTTGTTCGGGTTGCTCAGGGTGGCGTTCTCGCGCAGCTCCCGGACCATCGAGTTCATGTACATGTGCTGGGCCTTGGCCCGTGCCAGGTCGCTGCCGTCCTCGAAGCCGTAACGGGTGCGCAGCCACTGCAGGGCCTGTTCGCCCTTGACCGGGTGGGTGCCCTTCTCCAGCTTCAGGCCGGAGCCGTGGCCCTGGCCGTCGCGCGAGTGGATGTTGGCGTCGACGCACACCGGGACACCGCCGACGGCGTCCGCCATCGACACGACGCCCGCGAAGTCGACCATGAGGAAGTGGTCGATGTGGATGCCGGTGAGCTCCTGCCAGGTGGCGACGGTGCAGCCCGGACCGCCGTGCCCGAGGCTCTGGTTGGTCATCACCCGCCCGTTGCTCGCCGGGTACACCGTGCCGTCGTCGGGGTCGGTGCACTTCGGGATCCTCACGAGGGTGTCCCGCGGCATGCTGACGACCGACATGTTGCTGCGGTCGGCGGACAGGTGCACCAACATCTGGACGTCCGCCAGCGGTGTGGAGCCGAACGTCTCCCGGGCGCCGCCGAGTTCCTGGTTCTCCTTGCTGTCCCGCGCGTCGGATCCGATGAGCAGGATGTTCAGCGGGGTCTGCCCCGCGGCGTTCGGCGTCGGCTCCGGGATCTTCTCGTCACCGAGATTGAGTTCCTGCTGCTCGATGTTGGCGTTGAGGTGCCGGTAGTAGACGTAGCCGGCGCCGGCCGTGCCCACTATCAGCACGGCCAGCACCATCGCCGACCAGCGGAGCACCCGGTGCTTGCGCGGCGCCCTGCGCCCGTCGCCCGGGCCCTCGCCGCTCCCGTCCCCGAGGGCGGCCTCGTCCTCGGCGGCCGGTACGGCCTCCTGCACAGTGTTCTGCGTCAACTTCTACGTCCTCCACAGCCCTCAGGGCCCGCCGTACGTCTTGGAGACATGCGACGGGCCCGTGAGGTTGCGCTACGGCCTCAACTCGCGCACTGAACTTTGTCGGCCGTGGACTTCTCCACCTCGGGCGTCTCGATCGACGCGGCGTCGAGTTTGACTCCGGCGCCCTTGAAGTCCTTGCCGAGGGTGAGGGTCATGGTGGGCAGGCCCTGGGAGTTGGTGACGCTTTCGCCGGGTTTCATGGCGGATCCGGACAGGCCGAGGATGTCGGCGAGGCGGCGGGCCTGGTCGGCCTGGTCGGGGGCGTATTCGAGGGTGGTCTTCTTGAGTTCCTCGGGGGCGTTGCCGGCGTTCTCGGACTTGGTGACGCCTGCTTCGGTCTGGAGGTAGTTGAGTTCGAGCTGGGCGCTGCCCGAGGGGGCGCCGCCGTTGAGGATGCGGACGCGGACCTCGCCGGGGTCGGACTTGGTGCCCTTGAGGCGGGCGGCGACCGCGGCGGCCTCCTTCTTCTCCTTCTTCTTGACCTCGGTGAAGGAGACGTCGTTCGCGATCATGTCGAAGACCTGGGGTGCCTTGGACTGGTTGGGGACGACCGTCGCCCTGACCTTCTCGGCGGGGTTGTCGACCACCGGCACCGTCAGGAACGTGATGTTCTTCGGCGGTACCTTCTTCAGCTCCAGGGCGATGTCCTTCAGCGTGCCCACCTTGCCGATGGCGCTGTCCACGGTGAGCGCCTTGGTCGCGGCCTCGGCCAGCTTGATCAGCTTGGTGGGGCTGGTGAGGGTGTCGCTGGAGGACATCTGCCGCATGAGGGAACCCAGGAACTGCTGCTGGACCTTGATGCGGTCCAGGTCGCCCTCGTTGCCGAAGGAGTGCCGGGTGCGCAGGAAGGCCAGGGCCTGCTCGCCCTCGATCTGCGACTCGCCCGCGGGCAGCTTCAGATGGGACTTCGGGTCGTCGACGGCGTGCTCCACACAGACCTTCACGCCGCCGACCGCCGTGGTCAGCGTCTTGACCGCGTTGAAGTCGGCCATCATGAAGTGGTGGGGCTGGATGCCGGTCGCCTCCTTCACCGTGCGCATGGTGCAGCCGGCGTCCC
>NZ_NCTE01000947.1 GCF_002114215.1 Streptomyces sp. 13-12-16
CGCCCTCGACGCCGTACGCCTGCTCGCCTCGGCGGGTTCCTGGTGAGCGTCCGCGGGGCGCGCCGCCCGGGCCTCGTCCGCCCTCGCACCGGTGTCCGCCCCGGACGCCGTACGCCTGCTCGCCCCGGCCGGTTCCCGGTGAGCGGCCCCGGCTCCGCCTGCCCCACCCTCTCCTGGAGACTGCCGTGACCACCGCCGTCCGTACCGAACGCAACATCGCCGCCGGGCTCGAAGAGCTCATCGGCCACACCCCCCTGGTCCGTCTCGACGTCGCCGGGGCCGCGCCCGGCGCCGAGGTGCTCGCCAAGCTGGAATCCGCCAACCCCTTCGCCAGCAGCAAGGACCGTGCCGCCCTGGCGATGCTGCGCGGCGCCGAGGAGCGCGGCGACCTCGCCCCCGGCGGCACCGTGGTGGAGTCCACCTCGGGCAACACCGGCATCGCGCTCGCGGCCATGGCCGCCAGGCGCGGCTACCGCTGCATCGTCGTCCTGCCCGACAGCGCCACCCCCGAGCGGATCGGCCTGCTGAAGGCGCTGGGCGCCGAGGTCGTGCAGACGCCCAGCGCCGAACGGTTCGCGGGGGCCATCGCCAAGGCGGAGGAGATCCAGGCCGCGACCCCCCGGTCCTGGTACGTGCGCCAGCACGAGAACCCCGACAACGTCCGCGCCCACTACGAGACCACCGGACCGGAGATCTGGGCCGACACCGGCGGCCGCGTCGACGTGCTCGTCGCGGGCGTCGGCACCGGCGGCACCCTCACCGGCGCCGGACGGCACCTGCGGGAACACAACCCCGACCTGCGGATCGTCGCCGTCGAACCGGAGAACTCCCCGGTGCTGTCCCGGGGGTACGCCGGCACCCACCGCATCCCCGGTCTCAACGGCGGCTTCGTGTCGCCCACCACCGACGTCGACCTCATCGACGAGGTGATCACCTGCCCGGACGAGGCCGCCCTCGACACCGCCCTCGCCCTGGTGCGCGAACAGGGCATCTTCGCGGGGGTCTCCTCCGGCGCCGCCGTCTACGCGGCGGCCCTCCTCGCACGGCGGCCCGAGTCCGCGGGCAAGTCCGTCGTCACGATCCTGCCCGACACCGGCGAGCGCTACGTCAGCATCTTCACCGAAGGGTCCTCCTCATGACCACCCTGGTCCTGCACCGCGGCTCCCTGCGGGCCAACCCCTACGAGCAGTGGCTCGCCGGCCGGGACGAGAAGATCGTCCTGCTCGGCTCGGCCGAACAACTCGCCCTGTTCGGCGAGGAACTGCCCACCACCGCGCCCTACCTGCACGCCGAGGTGCTGCCCGACTACGACACCAGTGACCGCGTCGTGGAACGGGCCGCCGAGCTCATCGAGGAGTTCGGCGTCACGGACCTCGTGGCCTGCCAGGAGTTCGACATCGAGCGCGCCGCCGCGCTGCGCGAGCGGTACGGACTCCCCGGCCAGCGGCCGGACACCGCGCTCGTCTACCGCGACAAGTGGGAGATGAAGCGGGCGGCCGTACGGGCCGGCATCAAGGTCGCCGACCACGCCCTGCTGCACACGGCCGCCGACCTCACCGCCTTCGCCGGCCGTCACGGACTGCCCGTGGTGGTCAAACCGCGCCGCGGCGCCCTGTCCGTCGGCGTGGCCGTCCTGCGCACGGACGCGGAACTGGCCGCGTGGCTCGACACCGCCGGGCTGACCGGCCCGGACGGCGAGCCGCAGTGGCTGGCCGAGACGTTCGTCGAGGGCTCCATGTGCCACATCGACGGCACCGTCCTGGACGGGCGGATCGCCACCCTGTGGCCCTCCCGCTACCTGTACGCGCTGGCGAACTTCCGCGACCGCGCGGGCCGGGTCGACATCGCCCTCGACGTCGCCGACCCGCTCACCCGCAGGCTCACCGAGTTCGGCGAGCGGATCCTGGAGGCCTTCGGCGGACCCGAGCACTTCGCCTTCCACATCGAGGTGTTCCACACCGACGACGACGAACTCGTCCTGTGCGAGGCCGCCTCGCGCGCGGGTGGGGCCGGGGTGCGCGACGTCCAGCGCGCCCTGTTCGGCTTCGACCCCATGGAGTACCCGGTGCGCCGCCAGCTGGGCCTGCCCGTGGACCACGAGGGCCGGGCGGACCCCGGGCGGATCGCCGGACAGCTGCTGTTCACCAAGCGGCCGGGCGTGCTGCGCGCCCTGCCCGACCCGGCGGCCCTGCCGCCGGGCGTCCTGAAGTACACGACGTACGCGCGGGTCGGAGAGCGGGTGCCCGAGGCCTCGCACTCCGGGGACTTCCTCGCCGCCTTCGTGGTCGCGGGCGCGGACCGGGCCGAGTGCGAGGCCCGCATCCGGGCCGCCGAGGCCTGGTTCACCGCCGGACTCGACATCGGCTGAGCCACCGACCCGACCGGGGCCGAGCCACCGACCCGACCGGGGCCGAGCCACCGACCTGACCAAGTACGCGCGTCGTGCGCGCCGGTGCGGGGCGCGGCAATCCAGGAGATGCCGCGTCCCGGACCGCTGTGTGACCGTTCCGGCAGAGCCGGGGGCACGGCGACGTCCGCCGCCCGGAGGGCCGATCGGATGGGACAACGCCTTGGTCAGCACATCGATTCAGCAGCGATTCGCCGCGCAGGTGAGCTCGACACCGGACGCCGTGGCCGTCTCGGCGCCCCAGGACGGCACCACCCTGACCTACCGCGAGCTCGACGGGCGCGCCAACCGGCTCGCGCACCGGCTGATCGGCCTCGGCGTACGTCCGGGCGACCCGGTCGCCGTGCTGATGGAACGCTCCGTCGAGGTCGTCGTCGCCCTGCTGGCCGTGGTGAAGACCGGCGCCGCCTACCTGCCCCTGCACTCCGCCTACCCGCTCGCCCGGATGCAGCAGATCACCGACCGGGCCGGAGCGCCCGTCCTGCTGACCGACGCCGCGCTGCGCTCGCGCGGACTGCCGCGGGCCGGCGAGGTCGTCGAGCCCGCCACCGACCCGGCGGTGGCCGCCGCACCCGCCACCGACCCGGG
>NZ_NCTE01000948.1 GCF_002114215.1 Streptomyces sp. 13-12-16
CTCCATCCCGCCGGAGTGGGCGTGCCCGCCGGCGGGGAAGCGGCCGTCGGCCAGGAGGAGCAGGGCGGTGCGGCTCATGGGGCGACGGGCCCGCCTTTCGGGTTCCGGGTTTCGGGTTTCGGGTTCCGGTTCCGGGTTTCGAGTTTCGGTTCCGGATGAGGGCCGGGGAGGTCAGAAGAGGAAGTACCGCTGTGCCAGGGGGAGTTCCGTCGCGTAGTTCCGTCCGACCTCCTGTCCGTCGACGCTGGTGCGGACGTCGGAGGTGGTGGCGCCGCCGATGGTGACGTCGAAGGTGTCGGGGTCGACGCCGATCTCCGGCAACCCGTTGTTGTGCACCATGTCGGCCTTGGTGACGCCCCGGGTGGAGCGGATCGCGCGCAGCGGCTTGAGCAGTCCGGTCCGGGAGAGCTCGCCGTCGAGGGCGGCCTCGGCGACGAAGTTGAAGGAGTTCGCCCCCGGGGCGCGGCCCTGGGAGCCCCAGACCGGGCGCGGCAGATAGGGCTGCGGGGTGGGGATGGAGGCGTTGGCGTCGCCGATCTGCGCGTAGGCGATCTGGCCGCCCTTGATGACCATGTGGGGTTTCACGCCGAAGAACTTCGGCTCCCACAGGACCAGGTCGGCGAGTTTTCCGTCCTCGACGGAACCGACCTCGTGGTCGATGCCGTGGGTGATGGCGGGGTTGATCGTGTACTTGGCGATGTAACGCCGGGCCCGGAAGTTGTCCGCGTCGGCGTCGTCCTCGCGCAGATGTCCGTAGCGGGACTTCATGACGTGCGCGGTCTGCCAGGTCCGCAGGATCATCTCGCCGATGCGGCCCATGGCCTGGGCGTCGGAGGACATCATCGAGATGGCGCCCATGTCGTGGAGCAGGTCCTCGGCGGCCATGGTGGAGGGCCGGATCCGGGAGTCGGCGAACGCCATGTCCGCCTCGACCTCCGGGTTGAGGTGGTGGCAGACGATCATCATGTCGACGTGTTCCTTGACGGTGTTGACCGTGAAGGGCCGGGTGGGATTGGTCGACGCCGGCAGTACGTTCGGCTTGCTCGCGAGGCTGATCATGTCGGGGGCGTGTCCGCCGCCGGCGCCCTCGATGTGGAAGATGTGCAGGCCGCGGTAGTCGGTGGCGTCCTTGGTCCGGCGGTTCTTCTTGGTCGCGGCGAAGGTGTGGTGCACGAAGCCGGACTCGTTGAGGGAGTCGGCGTGCAGGGCGACCTGGACCCCGGTCTCCTCGCACACGTTCAGGGCGGCGTCGATCACGGCCGGGGTCGCGCCCCAGTCCTCGTGGATCTTGAAGCCGAGGGCGCCTGCCTCGACCTGGTCGTGCAGTGCCTTCTCGGAGACGGTGCTGCCCTTGGCGAGCAGGCCGATGTTGACCGGGAAGGCGTCGAGCGCCTCGAAGGTCCGCTGGATGTGCCACTTGCCGGGCGTCACGGTGGTGGCCGTGCTGCCCTCGGCGGGGCCGGTGCCGCCGCCGATCAGGGTGGTCACGCCCGACGCGAGGGCCTCGTGGATCTGGCCGGGGCACAGGAAGTGCACGTGCGTGTCGACTCCGCCGGCGGTCAGGATGCGCCCCTGGCCGGAGATCACCTCCGTCTCGGGCCCCACGACGAAGGACGACGCGCGCGGGTCGGTGTTGTCGGGCGGCGTCATGGTCTCGGGGTTGTACGCCTTGCCGATCGCCTGGATCCGGCCGTCGCGCAGTCCGACGTCGGCCTTCACCACACCCCAGTGGTCCAGGATCAGCGCCCCGGTGATCACCGTGTCCACCGGCTTGCGCTCATGGTCGCGCGGGATGTGCGACTGCCCCATGGACTCGCGGATCACCTTGCCGCCGCCGAAGACCATCTCGTCGCCGCTGCGGCCCGGTCCGCCGCACCAGTCCGCGTCGATCCTCAGCCGGAGGTTGGTGTCGGCGAGCCGGATCCGGTCCCCGGTGGTGGGCCCGTACAGGTCGGCGTAGCGGGAGCGCGGCAGCGGGTCCCAGGGCTTGGCGTTCTCGTTCTCAGTCCTGTCGGGCATCGAGGTGCTTCTCCTCTTCGCTCTTGTCGGCCTGGAGTCCCTGGACGATCCGCTCCCCCGCGACGGGCACCAGCATCACGGTGCGCGCGTCGCCGGGCTCGAACCGTTCGGAGGTGCCGGAGGCGATGTGCAGCCGCATCCCGTGGGCGTCCTCGCGGGTGAAGGCCAGGCCCCCGTTGGCCTCGGCGAAGTGGAAGTGGGAGCCCACCTGGATCGGACGGTCCTCGGGGTTGGCCACCTTCAACGGCACGGGTGTGGCGCCCACGTTGAACGCCACCCGGTACTCGTCCTCGTCCGGCAGCAGCTCCCGCTTCCCCGGATGGACGTCCACCTCGGTGTCCGCCTCGTCGAACGGGTCGTGGATGGTCACCAGCTTCGTCCCGTCCGGGAACGTCGCCTCGACCTGGACGTTGGTGATCATCTCCGGTACGCCGTCCATGACCTCGTCGCGCCGCAGCACATGGCGTCCGGACTCCATCACCGAGTCGACCGTCGCCCCGGCCCGCGCCTCCTCGTAGACGTGCGCCGTCAACAGCGCCATCACCTCGGGATAGTTCAGCGGCAGTCCGCGCTCACGGCGCCGCCGGGCGACGTCCGCCGCCACATGGACCAGCAGGCGCTCCTGCTCGTGCGGAGTCAGATGCATGCCGTCCCCCTCTCCTGTTCCGTCGCTGCACGGCGGCGTCCGCCGCAGTGGCGATCCTCGGAGAGGGGAGACTTCGACACGTGGAAAAACGGCCCCGTCATGCCGGATGGAGTGAACCGGAAGCACGGGTCGCACAGGGGCGCGGACGCGGACGCACCGTCCGCCCCCGCACCCGTGCGGGGCACTCGCCTATTCGGCGGCGACGAACCGGAGACGGCGGCGGGGGCGCGCGGGCGAACCGTGGGTGCGACCGCGCAGTTCCTGGACGAGGGCCACCGGGGCGGCCGGGCCCGGGCGACGGAGAACACGGCGATCCGGTCGCCCGTGCCGGGGCCGGGCGACGGAGAACACGGCGATCCGGTCGCCCGTGCCGGGGCCGGCCGCCCCCCGGTCCGGTCGGGGTGACGCCGGAGGCGGCCGGAAGTGCCGGGTGCCGCCCGGGGCGCAGG
>NZ_NCTE01000096.1 GCF_002114215.1 Streptomyces sp. 13-12-16
CGCCCACCCGTGCCGCCCCAGCGGCACGACTGCCCGCGGCTGCGGGGCGGGAGCCCGCGGCTGCGGGCAGGGCCTGCGGCTGCGGGGCCTCCCAGTCGGGAGTACCGCGGTTCCCCCAGGGGCGCGGGGAACCGCGCGACCGGCCACGGACGGCCCGCAGCCGGCAGACCACAGCCGCGGGAACGCGAGTACTCGGCCGGCCGTACCACAACTCCCCCAGGGGCGCGGGGAACCGCGCGACCGGCCACGGACGGCCTGCGGGGGGGGCGTACCTGAGTGACCCGCGGAGCGCTCAGTGGCCGTTCTGGGCCAGGCGGAGCAAGTGGTCCGCCAGGGCCTGACCTCCCGTCGGTTCCCGGCTGATCAGCAGCAGCGTGTCGTCGCCGGCGATCGTGCCGAGGATGTCGTGGAGTTCCGCCTGGTCGATGGCCGAGGCCAGGAACTGGGCCGCACCGGGCGGGGTCCGCAGGACCACCAGGTTCGCGGAGGCCTCCGCGGAGATCAGCAGCTCCTGGGAGAGCCGCCGCATCCGCTCCTCCTTCGCGGACTCCCCCAGCGGTGCCCGGGGGGTGCGGAACCCCCCTTCGCTCGGCACCGCGTAGATCAGGTCACCGTCGTTGTTGCGGATCTTCACCGCGTTCAGCTCGTCCAGGTCCCGCGACAGCGTCGCCTGGGTGACGCTCAGCCCGTCGTCCGCGAGCAGCTTCGCGAGCTGGCTCTGCGACCGCACCGGCTGCCGGTTGAGGATGTCCACGATCCGGCGGTGGCGTGCGGTGCGCGTCTGCGGCACGGCAGGCCCGGCCTGCTGACCCTGGTCCTGCTCCTGGCTCATCGTCGTCTCATTCTCCGGATCGTCCTTCCCCGCCCGCCGTACCGGCCTGGTCCAGGATGCCGGGCAGCGCCTCGAGGAAGGCGTCCACCGCGTCGTCCCCGAGGTTCAGCGGCGGCATCAGCCGTACGACATCGGGAGCGGGCGCGTTCACGAGGAATCCGGCGTCCTGAGCCGCCTGTTGCACCCGGGGCGCGAGCGGCTCGGTGAGCACGATACCCAGGAGGAGGCCCGAGCCCCGGACATGGTCGATCAAGGCGTGGCCGGACCCCTCGATCCCGTCGCGGAGTTTCTCGCCCTGCCGCTTGACGTTCTCCAGCAGCCCCTCGTCCTCGATGGTGTCGAGAACGGCGAGTCCGGCGGCGCAGGCGACCGGGTTGCCGCCGAAGGTCGTGCCGTGGTGGCCGGGCCGGAGCAGGTCGGCGGCGCGGCCGAAGGCGACGGTGGCGCCGAGCGGCAGGCCGCCGCCGAGCTGCTTGGCGAGGGTGACGACGTCCGGCAGGACGCCCTCGTGGGCCTGGTACTCGAACCAGTGCCCGGTCCGGCCGATGCCGGTCTGCACCTCGTCGAGGACGAGCAGCGCGCCGGTGGCGGCGGTGATGGCACGGGCCGCCTTCAGGTAGCCGGCGGGCGGGACGACGACACCGAGTTCGCCCTGGATGGGTTCGATGATCACCAGGGCCGTCTCCTCGGTGACCGCGGCGGCCAGCGCCTGCGCGTCGCCGAAGGGCACGTGGGTGACGTCGGCGGGCAGCGGCTGGAACGGCTCCCGCTTGCCGGGCTGCCCGGTGAGCGCGAGGGCACCCATCGTGCGGCCGTGGAAGGCGCCCTCGGTGGCGACGACGTGGGTCCGCCCGGTGAGCCGGCCGATCTTGAAGGCGGCCTCGTTGGCCTCGGCGCCGGAGTTGCAGAAGAAGACCCTGCCGTCCCGGCCGAAGAGCCGGAGCAGCCGCTCGGCGAGGGCGACGGTCGGCTCGGCCATGAAGAAGTTGGAGATGTGGCCGAGGGAGCCGATCTGCCGGCTGACGGCCTCGACGATCGCCGGGTGGGCGTGGCCGAGTGCGTTGGTCGCGATGCCGCCGACGAGGTCGAGGTACTCCGTGCCCTCGGCGTCCCAGACCTTCGGGCCCTCGCCGCGTACGAGGGGCAGGCGCGGCGTGCCGTAGTTGTTCATCAGCGCGCCCTGCCACCGTGCGGTGAGTTCTGCGTTGGTCACGACTCCCCCTGTTCGTCGGGCACGACCATCGTGCCGATGCCCTCGTCCGTGAAGATCTCCAGCAGGATCGAGTGCTGGACCCGGCCGTCGATGACGCGGGCGGTGGTCACGCCGTTGCGTACGGCGTGCAGACAGCCCTCCATCTTCGGCACCATGCCGGAGGACAGCTCCGGCAGGAGTTTCTCGAGCTGGGACGCGGTGAGGCGGCTGATCACCTCGTCGGAGTGGGGCCAGTCCTCGTAGAGTCCTTCGACGTCCGTGAGGACCATGAGGGTCTCGGCGCCCAGTGCAGCAGCGAGTGCCGCAGCCGCCGTATCAGCATTGACGTTGTAGACATGGTGGTCGTCCTGGCTGCGGGCGATCGACGAGACGACCGGGATGCGGCCGTCGGCGAGCAGGGCCTCGATCGCGCCGGTGTCGATGTCGGTGATCTCGCCGACCCGTCCGATGTCGACGAACTCGCCGTCGATCTCGGGCCGGTGCTTGGTGGCGGTGAGGGTGTGCGCGTCCTCGCCGGTGAGGCCGACGGCGAGCGGGCCGTGCCGGTTGAGCAGCCCGACCAGCTCGCGCTGCACCTGTCCGGCGAGCACCATGCGTACGACGTCCATGGCGTCCTCGGTGGTGACGCGCAGGCCGGCCTTGAACTCGCTGACGATGCCGTGCCGGTCGAGCGCGCGGCTGATCTGCGGACCGCCGCCGTGCACGACGACGGGCTTGAGGCCGGCGTGGCGCAGGAAGACGACGTCCTGGGCGAAGGCGGCCTTCAGGTCCTCGTCGACCATGGCGTTGCCGCCGAACTTGATGACGACCGTCTTGCCGTGGTGGCGGGTCAGCCAGGGCAGCGCCTCGATGAGGATCTGCGCCTTGGGCAGCGCGGTGTGCTTGCGGGTGCTGGTCATGAGGAGTAGGCGCTGTTCTCGTGGACGTAGTCGGCGGTGAGGTCGTTGGTCCAGATGGTGGCGGTGGCGTCACCGGCGGCGAGGTCGGCGACGATGTGGACCTCGCGGTAACGCATGTCGACCAGGTCCCGGTCCTCGCCGACGCCGCCGTTCCGGCAGACCCAGACGCCGTTGATGGCGACGTTCAGCTCGTCGGGCTCGAAGGCGGCCTTCGTGGTGCCGATCGCGGAGAGGACGCGGCCCCAGTTGGGGTCCTCGCCGTGGATGGCGCACTTGAGGAGGTTGTTGCGGGCGATGGAGCGGCCCACCTCGACGGCGTCGTCCTCGGTCGCGGCGCCCACCACCTCGACCTTGATGTCCTTGCTGGCGCCCTCGGCGTCGCGGATGAGCTGCTGGCCCAGGTCGTCGCAGACGGTCCGTACGGCCTCGGCGAACTCCTCGTACCCGGGCGTGGCCCCGGAGGCACCGGAGGCGAGCAGCAGCACGGTGTCGTTGGTGGACATGCAGCCGTCGGAGTCGACCCGGTCGAAGGTGACCCGGGTCGCGTCCCGCAGGGCCTTGTCGAGCACCTCGGCGTCGAGGTCGGCGTCGGTGGTGAGGACGACGAGCATGGTGGCGAGGCCGGGGGCGAGCATTCCGGCGCCCTTGGCCATGCCGCCGACGGTCCAGCCGTCCTTGGTGACGACGGACGTCTTGTGGACGGTGTCGGTGGTCTTGATGGCGATGGCGGCCTTCTCACCGCCGTGCTCGGAGAGCCGGCCGGCGGCCGCCTCCACGCCCGGGAGCAGCTTGTCCATGGGGAGCAGTACGCCGATGAGTCCCGTCGAGCAGACGGCGATCTCGCCCGCTCCCGTCCCCAGCACCTCGGCCGCCTTCTCGGCGGTGGCGTGGGTGTCCTGGAAGCCCTTCGGTCCCGTGCAGGCGTTGGCGCCCCCGGAGTTGAGGACGACGGCGGACAGCTGCCCGCTCTTGAGCACCTGCTCGGTCCAGAGCACGGGCGCCGCCTTGACGCGGTTGGAGGTGAAGACGCCGGCGGCGGCGCGGCGGGGACCGTTGTTGACCACGAGGGCCAGGTCGGGGTTGCCGTTCTCCTTGATCCCGGCGGCGATGCCCGCCGCCGTGAATCCCTTCGCTGCCGTCACGCTCACGGCGCAACTCCGATCGTCGTCAGCCCGGTGGCCTCGTCGAGGCCCAGGGCGATGTTCATGCTCTGGACGGCACCGCCCGCGGTGCCCTTGGTCAGGTTGTCGATGGCGCTGATCACGATGATCCGGTCGGCGGCGGTGTCGTACGCGACCTGGATCTGGACGGCGTTGGAACCGAGGACGGACGCGGTCGCGGGCCACCGGCCCTCGGGCAGGAGGTGGACGAAGGGCTCGTCGGCGAAGGCCTTCTCGTAGGCGGCTCGCACGGACTCGGCGGTGACGCCGGGCTTCGCCTTCGCGGTGCAGGTGGCGAGGATGCCGCGGGGCATCGGCGCGAGGGTCGGCGTGAAGGAGACGGAGACCCGCTCGCCCGCCGCCGCGCTGAGGTTCTGGATCATCTCGGGGGTGTGCCGGTGCCCGCCGCCCACGCCGTACGGGGACATGGAGCCCATGACCTCGGAGCCCAGGAGGTGGGGCTTGGCCGCCTTGCCGGCGCCGGAGGTCCCGGAGGCGGCGACGATCACCGCCTCGGCCTCGGCGAGGCCTGCGGCGTACGCCGGGAAGAGGGCGAGGGAGACGGCGGTCGGGTAGCAACCGGGCACCGCGACGCGCTTGGACCCCTCCAGCGCGGCGCGGGCACCCGGCAGTTCGGGCAGGCCGTAGGGCCAGGTACCGGCGTGCGGGGAGCCGTAGAACGCCTCCCAGTCGGCGGCGTCCTCCAGCCGGAAGTCGGCGCCCATGTCGATCACGAGCACCTCCTCGCCGAGCTGTTCGGCGACGGCGGCGGACTGGCCGTGCGGCAGCGCGAGGAAGACGACGTCGTGCCCGGCGAGCACCTCGGGCGCGGTCGGCTCCAGTACGCGGTCGGCCAGCGGCAGCAGATGCGGCTGGAGCGCGCCCAGCCGCTGCCCGGCGTTGGAGTTGCCGGTCAGGGCACCGATCTCGACCTCGGGGTGTGTCAGGAGCAGACGCAGCAGCTCACCGCCCGCATACCCGCTCGCTCCGGCCACCGCCGCACGTACCACCATGGAAAACCCTCCTCCTGGATGGCATGACTATACGTTTCGTTGCACGTTTATGCAATGCATGCCCGGAACGGTCCCGCGACCGCCTGCGACGGAGATTTTTAGTTGGCACATGGAGAACGCTGGTTGGCAAATCTTGGTCCCGTCACGCTGTGTTGCGGGCAGTACCAGCGAAACGCCCCCGTCGCCGGTCGAGTGGTGCTTCTCTGGATGAGTGGGCGAGGCAGCGAGAGCGAAGATCCCGTCGGATTCAAGTCAGCTGGACCACCTTGTCACGGCGTACGACGGGGACGCCGGACTGCGGGATCGGCTGCGGCTCGGGGACGACTGGCCGCGTCGGTGGAGTTCGACGTGGCAGGTGGGCGCCGACGAGGTCTGCTGGCCGGTCCGGGACATGGCTCACGTACCGGTGATGTCGTCCCGGCCGATGCGGGGGTTCACGTGGCGGGCGAAGCAGCGGCACCGCCCCGGCCTGGAGGCGATGGCGTCAGCGGGCGGGAAGCATGGCTTCGAGTCGCTGAAGGAAGCGAGCCTGCTGGTCGCGCTGGACTTCTTGAGGGCATCGGAAGTGCTGTCGCAGCCGTTCCGGCTTGATTTCGAGCATGCGGGCGGGCGCGCCTGGCACATCCCGGACTTCTTGGCCGTGATCGGCGGTGGGATGTGGTTGCTGGACGTCCGCCCGATGGAGCTGATCAAGGAAGAGGACGCGCTGAAGTTCGCGGCGGCCAGGGAAGTGGCGGCTGCCTGCGGCTGGCGGTACTCGGTGGTCGCGGGCTGGCGACCGCATGTCTGGAGCGTCCTTGACCACCTGTCCTCGCGCCGGCGGCCGGCGAGGGACCTTCTCGGCATGCGCGAGCAGCTGCTCACCGCTATCAGCGGGCAGAAGGGGCAGGCGATGACGTTCTCCGACCTGGCGGAGGCGACCAGCGTGCCTTCCGTTGGCCGGGCGAACATCGTCCGGCTGCTCTGGCACCGCGAACTCGGCGTTGACCTGGGCAGTCCCTTGCGCCACAGCTCACTGATCTGGGCGGTGTGATGGCAGCGAGGGGATTCTTGCAGATCGCGCCGGGTAGGCGGGTCGCGCTCAATGGCGTCGAGTGGACGGTTGACGACGTCCACGGTCAACTCGGCCGGCTCGTCCTCGTGGATGACGACGGCCGCGCGGAGACCCGCTCGTTCCGTTGGCTCATCAACCATGCTGACCTGCGGCTTCTTCCGGCAGTCGAGTCAGGGCGCCCGCCGCCGGTCGCCCGGCAGCCGAGGACACTGGCCGACTTGACCAAGGACCAGTTAGAGCGGGCCCGGCTGCGGGCGGCGCACGTGCTGGAGACCGAGACGGGGTTCCGGGAGGGCCACCCGGCTCGGGCCCTGCCGGGTGAGCCCCGACCGGCCTACGACCCGGACCGCACGACGTTGACTCAGCGTCGGTACGCGAAGGCTGCGGAGATAGAGGCGATGCCCCGTCCGGAGGCGGTCCGGTGCGGTCTGCAGCACCTCAGCTACCGGACGCTGGTACGTCTGTCGGGACTGGCGGGCGACAGTCTCCTGCTGGCCTGCGCGGACGGGCGCTGGACGCGGCGACGCAGCGGGCACCGCACCATCACGAAGGAGGTCCGGGAGGCGATCTTCGCAGTAAAGGCCGAGTGCGGCCCACGCGCCCGCTTGAGCCAGGGTGCCAAGCACCGGTTGATGCACCAGTACATGCGTGAGCGGTTCCCGACGTTTCCCACTGAGAAGATCCCTTCACGCTGGACGCTCGCGGCCGTCTGGAAGGAGTGGTTCGGGCCCGGCGGAGCCCGGCCGCGTTACGAGCGGACGGCGGAGGCGGCCGCGGAGGCCGGGGTCTCCGGCCGGGTGGTGGTCCACAGGCCGGGCCAGGTTCTGGTGCTGGACTCGACCCCGATGCCGGTGAAGCTGCGCGAGACCGTGTTCGGCGACGCGATCACCGCGACGCTGACCCTCGCACTCGATCTCTACACGCACGGGCTGCCGGCCTTCCGGCTCACGCTCCAGTCCGACACCTCGGTCGACATCGCGATGCTGCTGCGGGACGTGATGTTGCCGCTTCCGATGCGGGACGGCTGGGGCGAGGACATGGAATGGCCCTACGCAGGGGTGCCGGCCGAGGTGATCGCCGAGTTCACCGGGCACCGGGTCGCCGCTCTGCCGTTCTTTGCCCCGGAGACGGTCACCACCGACCACGGCGGCCCCTACAAGAATCACGACCTAGTGGAAGCCGAAACGGAGATCGGCTGCCGGATCCTGCCTGCTCGCGTCCTGCGGCAGACCGACAAGTTCGCGGTCGAGCGCCAGTTCCTCACCATCCAGACCATGCTCTTCGAGCACCTGCTGGGATTCACCGGCGGTGACGTCGCGGACCGCGGGGCCGACCCGGAACGCGATGCGAGCCTCACGCTCGCGCAAGCCGAGCACATCATCGCGACCTGGATCGTCCAGATCTGGCAGAACCGTAAACTAGGCGAATACGCCCCGAGTTGGGCGCCGGGTGAAGACCACAGCCCCAACACCCTGTTCGCTGCCGCGATGGAACAGGGCGGCTTCGACCTGGACTTCCCCGAACCGAGCTTCTACTACAAGGTCCTGCGCAAACACCATGTGAAGATCCATCCTCGTCGCGGGGTGAAGATCCTCGGGCTGTGGTATCACCACCCGGTCTTCGACGAGCCGCGCTTCCAGCAACCCTCCGCCCGAGGCGGCAAACACGCGGGCAAGTGGGTTGTCCGCAGTGACCGGAGGGACCGCCGGCAGGTGTTCTTCCAGGACCCTGCCGACCACGAGACCTGGCACATTCTGCGCTGGAGAGGACTGCCGCCCGAAGGTGAGATCCCTGCTTTCTCGGACAAGACTGCCGACGCCCTGCTGACACGCGTGAGGGCGAACAAGATCAGGATCCATTCCGAGAGCGAGCTCCTGGAACATCTGCTCGGGATCCTCGGCTCGGTCACCCCAGTCGACCAATGGCCCAGCCAGGCCAAGAGGAAGGCCGGAAAGAAGCAGCGCGTCGCCCAAGCCCGCGAGATCACCCGCGCACAGGCTGCGGCCGCTGACCGCCCCGCCGCATCCGCCATCGCGGATGAGCTAGCTCCGGCTGAGATGCCCGCGGCCTGGGCCGAGCACGCCCGCACGATCGACCACGCGGTAGACGCCGACCGCCGTCGACGACGCGAAGAAGCCCTCGCCGACGTCAAGCCCGTGGCCCCGGCAACGCTGCACGAGGCCCTGAACCGGCGTCCCATGTTCCGGCTTCCGCCCCCCGACGACTCGGAAGCCGATACACCTGTCCAGGAGGACCACACGTGACCCGAGCCCTCTCTCACGATGATCCGCTGGACGGTCTGCCTTCACGAGCCAGGATCGCCGAGCTGATCCTGGGCAGCCGCCCGCCCCTCGACACCTACGTTGGCTGGCAGCACTACCGCACCCACTACGACCTACTCGTCCCCGCTCCGACGATCTCCCCGCAAAAGTGGTCGATGCTCCCTGAGAGCCGCCGGTACGACTACGACCTCTACCGGGAGCTGACGAACGCGAACCTCCCGCTGCAGGACACCCCCATGCATGACAAGGTCGGCAAGCTGATCCGGCGCCGGTTGAGCGGCAACACGAGGAAGAAGAACGACCCGACCCGCGCCGGCGTCATGATCAGCGGCTGGGGCAACTACGGCAAGACCGCGTCTGTCTGCTCAGCCGGGGCCGTCTTCGAAAAGCAGTGGCTTGAACTCCACAGCCACCTCAACCCCCAGGCTCTGCCGGGCACCCGCGATCTCCACGCACCGGTCGTCTATGTCTCGACCCCGGTGACAGCAACGCCGAAAAGCCTTTGCACGTCGATCTTAGGCTTCTTCCGGGCCCCGACGCGCAAGTCGGCCACGCTGCCGGAACTGGTACGGCAGGTCGCCGACTCCCTTTACGACCATGGCGTCAAAGCTCTGATTCTGGACGACATCAGCCGGCTGCGGATGCACAGAGCCGACGACCAGGATGTCCTCGACCTGATGCGGGCCCTTATGAGCCTGGACGTCACTCTGATCCTGACCGGCGTCAACATCTCCGGCATCGGGCTGCTGCGTGAGGCCAAGTGGAACAAGAAGACCCGGCAATGGGAGATGCCACCGCTGGAGTCGACCCGCATCCACGGTTTGGAGGTCACCCAGACGGAACACCGCTTCGAGCTCATCGAGATCGACCGGTTCCGCTACACCACCCCGAAACAGATCGCGGCCTTCGTCAATCACCTGAAGGGAATCGAGAAGCACCTGCGGCTGATGAACGCGACGCAGGGCATGCTCACCGGCGGCGGTATGCCGGAGTACTTGATGCGTCGCACCGGCGGTGTCATCGGCCTGCTGGGACGCCTGCTCGAAGACGGCGCCCAGGAAGCCATGGACTCCGGGAAAGAAATGATCGACGAGAG
This sequence comes from Streptomyces sp. 13-12-16, assembly GCF_002114215.1. Classification (GTDB taxonomy): domain Bacteria; phylum Actinomycetota; class Actinomycetes; order Streptomycetales; family Streptomycetaceae; genus Streptomyces. Next base: position 9,550 of record NZ_NCTE01000096.1, read on the forward strand.
CCTGCTGGACGAGATCGTGCTCCGGCGGGACGAGCCCGAGCAGCCGCCGGACGAGCCCGTCATCCCGGCCGCCCCGCGGACCGCCGTCAAGAAGGCCACGCAGGCGAAACGACCCCGGAACACCGTTTTCGATGACCCTGGCCCGGCTGCCCGCGCGGGCGCCTGACGGAGAAGCCACGATGCATCCACTGCCCCGGAGTCTCGAACCTGCCTCAGGAGAGTCCCTTGTCAGCTACCTGCTTCGGCTAGGGCATCGCCTCAGCCTCCCGCCTCTGCAACTGATCCGTGCGGCGGGCTGGACCGATCGCGTCCAAGCCCATCACATCCCAGGCAGTCTGCTGCTGAATCTCACCGGGCCGGAGGCCCAAGGATTCGCCCGACTGACCCGCCAGACAGCCGAGGAAGTGTCGGCACTAACACTGGCACAGTGGCGAGACCGGTATCCCCCCATCGCCTGGTCGTCCGTGTCCGGACCGGGACCGGGACAGAGGCCGGACCCATGGCTCTTCGTCGGCTCCCCACGGTATTGCCCCACCTGTCTGGCGGGCGACTGCACCCCAGCCCAGCGATTCCACGGCGGTCCCTGGCGCAAGCTATGGCACCTACCCTTTGTCTTCAGTTGCGTAGAACACCAGACCTATCTGGAAGCAAGCTGCCCGCGCTGTGGGCAGCCGCGCGCCATATCAGGGCGCCTGATTGAGCGGGCCAACGATCACACCCTGCACCCAGCGCAATGCCGGTGGACGATCGGCACCCCAACCCGGAAACGAAAGTCCCGCGCCTGCGGCGGCAGACTCGATCAGCGAGTTGCTACAGATCCTTACCGTCGGCCACACCCAACACCGGACATCCTTCGCTTCCAGCAGTCCCTGCTTGCCCGCCTAGAACCGCTGACTCCGGCCTCGGACGCATCCGAGTACTTCACTGATCTCCGGCTGGCCACCGCACTGATCGCTACTACTTGGCCAGTAGGGCAACACCTTCTCGACACCACCTTCGCCGGGCATGTGGCCGCGTACGTCCACTCCGCTTCAGGGAATTCGAGTACCAGCAACGTTTTGCAGCACTCTCGCTTGCGCGATGTACCGCCCCGTGACCCGATCGCCTGTGCCGGACTCCTACGCGCCGCACACGCCTTACTCGAAGCAGACGATCTGTCCGAACACCTTTCCCACCTCGTCCACACCCCCGGGGAACGGCCGACACGTACGCCCTGGGTACGCATCTACGCCCGACATGAAAACTCGTGCTCACCACGATTCCGAGACGCAGCCGAACCCCTGACCCGCACCTACCGCAAAATCGGCGGCCCACAGGGATTCCGAGCACCACTGCGGGACGACTACCGACCAGAACACATCCCCGCATACCTGGAACTGGACTGGTATGAAAGATACTTCGCACCTATTACCGGCATTGCCCCGAAGGTGCTACGCCGAACCGCTGCAGTCCGGCTCGTCCAGTGGGCCATAGGCGGACCCCTCGACGAGGCCGCGGCCTACCTCGGCATCACCCCAAGCCTGGTGCGGTTCAGAACCAACACCGACTTCAAACGCTGGGAGCGCGCAGGACGCAGTCCAGCCGAGTTCGAACGAGTCCTCCGCGAGCTCGGTGCCGAACTCCGAGCACCCCGGCGACCACTCATCGACTACCAGCGCCGACGCGAGGCGCTCAGGGACTGGGCCCTTCCTCCGGACGAATGGGACGCCCTGGTCAGCGAGTTGCCACCGCTTCCCGGCCCCATCCGGCCACCGGTCGGCGACCGCAAACGCCAGGACGCCTCCGTCTACATCTGGGTACAGGTCACACAAGGCGAGCACCTCTTCGCCCCACGCCCCATCGAGGCCGAACAGCCTCGACACGTGCAGCGCGAATGGGCCCTGCGCCGCAACACCACCTGGTATAACCTCGTCCGGCCAAATACCTTTCGACACTACGCCGACCTACGGAAACTCCTCGCCGGATATTCCCAACAGCTCGCCCGGGACATCGACTCGGGTACAGGCAGGTCATCAACAGTCAACGAATAGTCCGACGCGTTCAGAGCGTGACCTGCCCACCAAGAATTCCGGTTACAGCGTTGCAGGCAGGGCTCGCACGCGTCACAGAGAGGAAGCAGTACTGCTCCGGCCACGACCTGGCCAAGGCATTCTCACTCGTCGCGAAATGGCGGACATCTTTAACGGTGCGGGTTACGTCGGGTCGTGACGGTTGGTGTCGGCTCCGCTATGCCGGAAGAGTGAGGTATCCCGATGGCGGTGGACTGACGGCCGACGAGCGCGATCGGCGTGAACAAGTCCGTTTCGCGGCAGCCGACTTGATCGAGGCGGGGGCCAGTGAACGGGAGGTAGCCCGGCGGTTCGGGGTGACCCGCATGTCGGCGAACCGCTGGGGCCGGGCACTGGTCTCGGGCGGCCGCCAGGGCTGGTGTCCAAAGGTCCCGGCGGCGCCGCTGCAAACTCGATGCTGGTCAACTGCATCTTCTGGAGCCGGTGTTGAAGTCCGGGCCTGCCGCCTCCGGCTGGAGTGACCAGTGCTGGACGCTGGCCCGCATCGGCGAGATATTGCGCTGCAGTTTCGGGGTCGAGTACACCCTGGCCAGGCTGGACCTGCTCCTGCACCGCATCGCTGGAGCGTGCAGGTCCCGAGCCGCAAGGCCACCGAGCGGGACGAGCCGAGGATCGCCACGTGGAAGGACGAGCAGTGGCCCGTCATAAAAAGAGGGCGGCGGACCTGGGCGCCTGGCTGTGCTTTGAGGACGAGGCAGGTCAGGGCCTGAGGCCGCCCAAGGGCCGAACCTGGGGCCGCCGGGGCCGCACTCCGGTCGTGAAGGTCACCGCCGCGGGCACCAAGCGGGTCTCGATGGCAGCACTGATCTGTTCAACCCGGTCAAGGGCGTCTGGTCGCACCTGAATAGATCCCTGGCCAACACAGCCTCGACGAGCTCACCGTACTGGTGAAGACCCGGCTCAAACGGATGCAGTACCGACCCCACCTCATCGAGGGCCTCATCGCCAAGACCGGATTCGACTTCCAACCGCCGTAACCTCAGCCATTGAAGATCTCGAGCCTCGATCTTTCGTGAGGGTCCGCCGACGGAGTCGGCGGACCCTTTCGCTTTCCGGAGCTGATGGTGGGCAGGCCGACGGCCCGGCTGTCGCGTCGGGTGGACGCCGGGTTCCACTGCCGGGGATGGGTGATGCTGTCGCCGGGAAGGTGGGGGTTGCTGGTCAGCCGGGGGTGGCCAAGAGCGCGAGCCGTTCGAGGGCGTCTGTGATCTCGCCGGTCCAGGGCCAGTGCTGGGTGAGGCGGAGAATCCTGTGCCGGCCGGTGGTGACGAACTGGGCGGCCGCGGAGAACAGGCGGAATCGCAGGCGGCGGGGTTCCCAGAGTCGGGCCAATCGATGCGATGATCTACGTACCCGCGGATTTCGCAACCCGCGGGATAGCAGGAGCGCCACGCCGAGACTCCCGCCCCTGGATGACTCCGCCGAACAGGGCAGAGTGCAGAGGAGGAGGCCTCCCAGCAAGATCCCCCCCGGTACTCTTTAATGAGGGTGGCTTGCTGCCAGGTCGTTGAGCACGGCGTTTACTGTGGACCAGCAGAGGTCGGCGGTGTCGAAGTCTGCGCTGTGTTTGGCGCGCTTTTCCGCGAGGGGGTGGACCAGGTTGCGGTAGGTCCGTAGCAGGTCCGAGGCCATTTTTGCGTCTTGGTCGATCCACTGGTTGGTGTGGGCGTGCTGAATTAGGTCCTGCAGCCGGGTGTCGCGGGCGGGGCGGGTCAGCGGCACGGTTGCAGTCCTGACGTCGGCAGCATGGACGAGGACGCCTTCGAGGAGGCTCCCGAGCATGATGACGGCGGAGGTGTAGGCGCCGTGTTCTTGGCAGATGCGGGCTTCGTCGAGGCGTAGCTGAACGGCGGGGGCCAGGTCGGGATCGGAGACGATGTCGGTGATGGCCACCTTCAGTTCCACGCGCTGGGGGCGAGGGGGTTCGTCGGGGTCGTACTCGATGAGGAAGGGCTGCCCCTTGCGGTAGTCGATGCGGAGGCCTTCGAGGGCGAGGACTTCCTGGAGGCGCTGGATGACGGCGTCGTAGTCGGCAGGTTGTTGTTGGTATTCCCGTCGGTTGGCCAGGCGCAGGATGACGCGCTCGGTGTCTCCTGTCTGGTCTTCCTGTCGTTCACGCAGGATGGTGTGGACCCAGCGGTGGCGAGGGCTTCCGTCGTGGTCGGGCACGTCTTCCCAGCCGGCCCGGCGGAGGAATGGAGCGAGTTCCCAGCCCGCGCGGCGTTTCATGCCCGGCTCGTCACCGCAGACCATGGCGGCGAGTTCTTCGAGGGTGCTGTCGTCGTAGTTGTCCATGTCAGTGTTCCTCGCTGTCTTCGTCCGGCTCGCCGTCGTAGGGGTCCGCGTCTTCGTCGGGTTCGGCCTCGGCCAGGCCGACCGGAGCCCAGGGCATGTCAGTCGGCGCGTCATCGATGGATGACTCGCGGACCGTGCGGGGATGGATGCCCAGCTCGGTCAGGCGTTCCCACAGGGGTTCCATGGCCTCGTCTGGTGAGAGGGCGAAGGCGCTACTGCGTATGCGCCAGAACGTCCAGCCGGCGCGGCGAAGCTCCCGCTCGCGCTCGGCGTCGTCGTGGATCTGTTTCGGGGTGGAGTGGTGAGGGCTTCCGTCGCACTCAACTGCGAGGCGTCCGTGGCCTCCGGTGACGACGAGGTCGATGCGTTTTCCGTTGACTTCCCACTGGGGTACTACGTCGTAGCCGCGTTCCTTGATGCGCAGGAAGACGCGCTGCTCGAAGAGCGAGTCGAAGGGCGCGCAGTGTCGGTCTGCGCTGACGTGGGCGGGCTGGTGGGGGTGTGTGTAGGGCGGGGGCGGGCTCACCATGTAGGTGAGCAGGGAGCGGCGCAGGTCTTTGCTGCTGAGCTGGTCGACGGTCAGGGAATGGAAGAGCCACATCTGGTCGCGGGCCCGGCTGGCGGCCACGTTGAAGCGTCGCTCATTGTTGCGGCCGGTCGCGGCGATGACGTTGGCTCCGTCGACGACCATCGACAGGAGGATGACGTCGCGCTGGTCTCCCTGAAACTGCTCCGGTGTACCGACGAGGATGCTGTGGCGTTCGCGTGCCGACACGTCTATGCGCTGGTCGACGAGGTCCTGTACCAGTCGGGTCTGGTCTCCGTGGCGCAGGATGATCACGCCGATACTGCGGTCTGCGTAGGCGGGGTCTTGGGTGAGGCGGTGCAGTTCGTTGACGACGGCCTCTGCCTCGGGCCGGTTGATGAGTTTGTCGCGGCGTCCTTCGCAGTGCCCTTCGGGCACGTGGACGACCTTCAGGGGCGGGAGTCGGTCGGAGCCGTGCTGGCGCAGCAGGACCAGTTGGTTGTCGGGATAGAACTGCATGGAGGACCATTTGATGATCTCCGGCATGCACCGGAAGTGCTCGGTGAGACGGATCACTTCGGTGAATCGGGACTGCAGCAGTTCGTACAGGTTCGACTTGGGGTCGAAGCCTTCGCGCTGCCAGGGTTCGAGGCCGGCCATGCGCTCGTCGAAGATCTGGGTGATCCGGTCATGCTTGCTGCCGCTGTAGAACGGGGCGCACTGCCGGTCGTCGCCGACGACGATGATGCGGGGTGCGAGCCAGAGCAACAGCAGGCCGTCCAGGCCCACTTGGCTCGCTTCATCGACGATGACGACGTCGAAGGAGTCCGGCTCTGGACTGATCGTTTCCGCTACCTGGTTCAGCGGCATGATCCACGCCGGTACCGCTCCTTGCGCTGTCTGCATGGCTGAGCGCGCGTGACGCTGGTGGCGTCTGCCGTATTCGGTGGTTCCCTGGCCTGCGTTGGCCACGGCGCTGGCATACGCAGCCAGGGCCTGTTTGTGCTTGGTGGTCATGCGGCTGACGCAATGGAGTGCTGCGCGGTCGCAGACCAGCTGTTCCACCAGGTCGTGCAGCCGGGTTTGGATCTGGGTCAGTTCGCCTTCGAGCTGCTCTTCGCGTCCCGGGAGCAAGTGGGTGTCGAGGAAGGCCTGCGCCTGCCGCCACGCCCAGGCCTGGGGAAGCACGGCGAACCGAGAGCGCCAGTGCGGGGCGAGGGGATCGCCGACGAAGTCCTTGGCGAGTTCGGGGTGGGCCTCGGCGAGGCACTCGAAGAGTTTCCCGGTCTCGCGCCGGTCTGCCTCACGCTGGTATGCCGCAGCCAGTGCGTCCACCGCCTGTGCGTAGGCCTGCTCATCACGGGCCGCTACGGCATCCGCCGCGCGCTGCAGCTCGTCGACGCCATGCGGGTGGGGCGGCGGAAGGCTCTTGAGAAGTTCTTCGAAGCGTTGTGTTGCGGTGCTGACGTGCATGAGTTGGCGGGCCTGGGCCGTGGCCTGGCGGATGTCGCGCCACTGCTCGGCGGTCGTGACCGGTGTCTGGATTCCGTCGGCCAGCAGGGTTGCGTGGACCTGGCGGATGACCTCCACGCAGGTGTCGATGGCTTGCAGGATGACGGCCCTGTCCAGGAGCTCGGACGTCATCAGTTCGGTGGTGTCCTGTCCGACGGCCGATCCGACGCCGGTCCACCGGCCGCACAGGGTGCGGGCGTGGGCGCGCATCTCCAGTTGCCGTACGACCGCGGTGATGTGCTCTCGGCCGGCTGGCGCCATGCCTTCCACCCGGCACTGTTCGAGGAGGAATCGGGCTTGCTTGACGACGGCCGGCCGGGGCCATCGCGTGTTCAGTTTTCCGGTGCGCAGGACGTGTTGCTCTAGCTTGCGGCCCGCGATCAGGAGTTCCTTCTCCTCGCTTTCGGAGAGGCGGGGGATCTCTACTTCCGGGAAGGAGGCAGCGGCTATCTCGTCGTGGGTCTGCTGTGCACGCTGTGAGGCGTTTCGGATGCTGTCCCACAGTTGCTGCCATCGCTGAGCGATGCCGTCCTGCAGCGCGCGCGTGGACCAGATATCCGCCTGCCAGGAGGTGGGGTCCGCGGACAGCCCTACCCTCTGCAGGGCCTGCTGAGCTCGGTCGAGGAGCGCTTCCAGCACAATGAGCCGCGCGTCACCGTGGTCCGCCAGTTCCTGCGCCAGCGGTATGACCGGCTCGCGGCCGACGGCTTCCTCGGCTCCTTGAAGTTCCGTGATGCAGTGGGAAACCTCCATCGGATCTGGCAGGGTGGCCGGGTCCGGGCAGTACTGGATGCGGGCGTCCAGGATGCCGGGACCATGCTGGGTGACGAGCAGCCACAGTCGCTCAGCTTCGTCCGTGGTCAGTGGCGGGATCTGTGGGGCCTGGACATCCAGGGGCGGCAGCCACTGATATTCGGCTGCGCCGTCTTCCACGGCCTGCACGATGTCGTCAAGCCGCCCTCGGTAGCCCGGCGCGATCTCGGGATGCTCGTACCACTCGACCTCGCGTACCTGACGCAGGCGGTCTTGGAGTTTGGCCTGCTCTGCCATGAGCTGGTGCCGCTGCGTCTGCTGGTCGTCAATGCGCTGTTGGAGCCGAGCAAGGTTCGTTGTCGCGTTCAGGTGGGCCAATGCTCCCAGCGACTGGCTCAGATCGGAGTTACCGCCCTGCCACTGATCGCCTTGGATCACGCACATGCTGCGCAGCTTGGACGGTAGCTGGTCGCGCAGCACGTTCAGGGCCTGGCTCTTCGCGCTGGTGACCAGGACTCGCTTGCCGTCCGCGAGGAGTGCGGCGATCAGGTTGCTGATGGTGTGTGTCTTTCCGGTGCCCGGCGGGCCCTGGACCACGACACTGGTGTCGCGCTGCAGCCGGTCCAGGACATCGCGCTGGGCAGCGTTGGTGACCATCGGGAACAGCGGATCCGGTCCCAGTGCTGGCGGCACAGAGCCATTCCTGCTCCCCCAGGCCGTCCGGTGCTCCGGTTCAAGGTCATACAGCAGCTGCGCCAGTCCCAAAGGCGCTTGTGCTCCGGGACGTTTCAGCGCTCGGGCGATGCTCTCGTAGAAGCCGAGGACGGAGCGCTGGCTGTGTTCGCGCAGGACGAGTGCGGGCGCGAGATGCAGGGACCGCGTCTGGGGTTCAGCGGTGAGGTCGGGGTGCTGGCCGGTGGGGTCGAACGGGAGCACGCGGTCGACTCCGAAAGCCCGCTGCGCCCACGAGCGCACGGCCTGTGCCGCCCGGTCCGACAGCGGGTGGAAGGGGACGTCCTCGACAGCGGAGCGCACGACCCCCAGCAACTCCGACGTGTAGCCGTCGGACTCGCTGAGGAAGTCGGTGTCTTCCAGACGGCCGGGGTGCTCCGGAACCAGAGAAACGGTCACGTTGATCGATGCCGGTTCAACGGTGAGGGTCACCGGTGTTGTCACGATGTGCCGGCGAACCCGGGCCGAGGGACGACCGGCTCCGAGTTGCAAGAGACCTACGGCCAGGACTACTTCGAAGGTGTCACTGTCCTGCTCGATCTTCTTGGCTATCCGGTACAACTGCTGGTGCAGCCGCCGCTGCGGCTCGGCCGCCAGCTCTTCTTGCGACCATCGCATCCACTTGCCGGCCCACGTCTCGTACGCCTTGCGCTCTTCGGAGCTGCCGCCCTCCAGTGCCGGCTGGTTCTCCTCCACAACCGCCTGGTCGTCGGCCATTTGACGGTCACTCGGGGTGTTGTCGATCAGGCCGGGAGGTTGCGGCCCGGCGGTGGCGGCGGCCTCGGCGGACACCCTGCCATGCAGGATCGCCGGCAGCCGCGGTGCCTCTTGGGGCGGACGGTGCTTGACCACCATGATGCGAGGATCAGCGTCCACAGCACGGCGCACGGTCCCATCGGGAGCGTCCGCGAGCCACACCGTTTCCGGGTACTTGGCACAGTCACGGATGGTCTTGGAGACGGCGCCCCGCACCAGCTCCTGCAGACAGTCGATCAAAACGCGAGTGTCACGGACGGCTTTGGGATCCCTGCCATCTCGTACTGCCGGGCGGGCCATCACATCCCCCAAACGCCTACCACTGTGGCAAGCCTTTCAGGATCCATGGCCGCTGCACGCCAGGCAATGTGGGGGGACTCGCGCACAACCATTTCCGGACATGAAGACAGTCCGGTGTGCCTCTCTCTCGGTCCTGCCGGGCTATGAATGGATCACCGACTGCAGCACGGCGCATCACGAGACGGCACAGGCCCACGCTCAGAGAGGGAGACATCCTGGCCACAGCCTTCCGTCGCAGGTTCTAGCTGTATCGAGCAGCAGCGTTGTTCACGCGGCTGATCGGTGGCTGGCCGCCGAGTGCGGTGTGGCAGCGGTGGTGGTTGTAGGTGTGCAGGAAGTCTGCCAGGGCCTCTGTGCGTTCGGTGTTGCTGGTGTAGGGCCGCAGGTAGGCCCACTCGTCGAGCAGGGTGCGGTTGAAGCGTTCGACCTTGCCGTTGGTCTGCGGCCGGTAGGCGCGGGTGAGCTTGCCGGTCCACGCCGAGGAGATCCCGGGCCTGCTGGAGCGACTGGCCGAGGTGCCCGATCCCCGAGATCCGCGCGGCGTGCGGCACGCTCGGGCCGTCGTACCCGCACTGACCGCGTACGCGGTTCTGACCGGAGCGGCCTCCCTGCTGGCGGTCGGCGAGTGGATCGCAGACGCCCCGCCGTCTGTCCTAGAAAGCCTTGGCATACGACCCGATCCGCTGTGCCCGAAGCGGAGCCGGCCGTCGGAGGCTACGGTACGGCTGTCACGGGAACGCCCTCCCCGCAGTGGTCGGTGAGCCCGGACGCCTGCAACGGACTGGCAGCGCCGTCCCGTACCCACCGCCTGTACGCACGTGAAGGCACCTGGGCGGGATCAACGACCGAGTGACCGGCCAGGACCGAACTGGACGTAGTTTTTCGCATCACTGACCACTTTGAGCCAAGTAGGGATCTCCGTCCCTTCCGTATCAGATACTGCTCTGACTCTCGGTAGTTGCAGGCATATGTCGCCCCGGGAGCTGGGTTGGGGACGATGTCGGGAGTAAGATGCAGCTGACCCGTGCCGAAGTGATCAACTTTCGCGCCTTGGAGAGAGTGGACGTCCGGGTTGATCCGAAGGCCACCCTGATTGTCGGACGCAACAACAGCGGCAAGACATCGTTCGTCAATCTCTTCGAGAAGTTCTTCGGTGAGGAGGACACGAGGTTTGTCCTGGAGGACTTCTCCACCTGCCGTATCGCCGACATCGAGCAAGCGCGGCAGATTTTCGGCGAGGCACAGACGCACGCTGACCAGGGCGACACGGAGACGAGCGAGGACCTGCTGGCCAAGGCGTACGACCTCGTCCCGGCCATCCGGTTGGTCCTTACCATCGAGTACACGGAAGACGACGACCTCGCGCCGCTCACGGGTGTGATCCTCGACCTGGACGATGCCTGCTTCGAGGTCAAGATCGAGGCGGCTCTGGAGGTTGCCCGCCCGCACGACTTCCTCAAGGATTTCTGGTCGGCCAGCCAGCGGAAGCCGTTCGATCGCATCAAGTGGCTGCGCAAGAACGTCTCGGACTACTTCGCCCCGGCCTACCGAGCGGTCAGTCCCTTGGACGAGAACGTCCGCAAGGAGATCAAGCGCGGCGCCGCCGAATCCATCCTGTCGGTGAAGTTCGTCTACGCGCAGACCAAGGTGGACGACACGCCGACCGACAAGGCCCGCACGTTGTCGAAGACGTTCGAGGCCTACTACAAAGTCAACAGCGGGCAAGAGGACCGTCACCAAAGCATCGAGCAGATCGAGACCGCTCTGGCGTCCGCCTCGCAGCAGCTCGACGACAACTACGCCACGCTGTTCGACCCGATCTTCGAGGACCTGCGCACCTTCGGGGTGGGCACCATCACCCCCGTCCAGAAGCCCCGCATCGTCTCCCTCATCGAGGCCTCAGGCATCCTGCGCGGAAGTACCCGCATCCAGTACCCGTCCGGGGACGACGACTTCCACCTTCCCGAAGGGCACAACGGGCTGGGCTACAGCAAGTTGATCTTCACGATCCTGCAGGTCATCAGCTTTCACCAGACCTACGAACGCACCACACCCAAGCCGGCGCTGCAGGTGCTGTTCATAGAGGAGCCGGAAGCCCATCTGCATCCACAGATGCAGGAGACGTTCATCAAGAACATCCAGGACTTCATCGACCGCAAGACGGGCTGGAAGGTGCAGGTGTTCATCACCACGCACTCCTCCCACATCGTCGCCAGCAGCGGCTTCCAAACCGTGCGCTACTTCGACCGTTCCGATCCGCAGCTCACGGTCAAGGACCTCTCGACCTTCCAGGCAAACGTCAAGGCCACCCCGCAGGGCGACGAGACCCTGCGCTTCCTGCGCCAGTACATGGTCCTGCACCGGTGCGACATGTTCTTCGCCGACAAGGTGATCCTTATCGAGGGCACCGCGGAACGCCTGCTGCTGCCCGAGATGGTCCGACGCTGCGCCAAGGCGCTGCTGCACCAGTACGTATCGGTCATCGAGGTCGGCGACGCCTACGCCGTCCGCTTCCGGGAACTGCTCGCCTTCCTGAACGTCAAGACCCTCGTCATCACCGACATTGATTCCGTATGCCCCAAACACCGCAAGGCCTGCCCACCCGGCCAAGGGCAGACGGTCACCTCGAACCAGACGCTCAAGAACTGGCTGCCTGCAAAGTCCGGCATCGCCAAGTTGCTCGCCACCGACCCGGCCGAGAAGGAGCAGGGACACGTCCGCGTCGCCTACCAGATCCCGGAGAGAGATTCGGGAGTCTGCGCGCGGAGCTTCGAGGATGCCTTCATCATCGCCAACGCAGAACCCCTCGCGCGTGACTTCCGCCAGCTCGCTCTGAAGGCGGCCTTCGTCAAGGAGGTCGGGGCCGACCCCACCGCTGACCACATCGAAGCCAAGGCCTACGACATCGCACAGCAACTCAGCGACCACAAGACGGACTTCGCCTTCGACGTCATGCTCCTGGAGGACTGGGCTGTTCCCCGCTACATCGCCGAAGGGCTGCAGTGGCTCGCCTAGACACCCTCGAAGCCGTCGTCACGGAGATGGAGGCCCGGCGCAGCTTCCTCGTCGAAGCAGGAGCCGGCGCCGGCAAGACGACCACCCTGGTCCGCACCCTGCAGCATCTCCTGAACCACCACCGCACAGACCTGGAGGCACACGGTCGGCGGATCGCCTGCATTACATACACGAACGTCGCCAAGAAGAAGATCCACGAACGCATCGCCGCGGACCCCCTCGTCGACGTCGGCACCATCCACGAATTCCTCTGGAGTGCCATCCAGCCCTACCAGCGTGAGCTCTGGCTGCAGATCCTCGACTACAACAAGGACCTGAACAAGCCCGAAGACCTCGATGACGTCACCGCTCCCCCAGTGATCGAGTACTCCGACCGCGGGCGCAGGCTGAGCGAAGGGCGCATCTCCCACGACGACGTCATCGCGCTGTCGCTCCGCCTCGTCACAGCACACCCCAAGCTCATACGCATCATCGCCAGCAAGTACCCCATCATCTTCGTCGACGAGTACCAAGACACCTCACCCAAGACGATCCAGCTCCTGCTGGACCACCTGGCGGGCGCCGGCCACGAGAACTGCGTGGTCGGCCTCTTCGGCGACTCCATGCAGAAGATCTACGAGTCCGGCGTCGGAGCGGTGAAACGCCCCGGCCTCCTAACCGAGATCACCAAGCACGAGAACTACCGGTGCTCACCTCCCGTCGTCGAGGTGCTCAACCGGATGCGTCCCGACCTCATCCAGGACGCCATCGGCGACCAGCAGACAGGCGAGGTCCACCTGTTCCTCAACACCGGCACCCCAGCCGGCCCTGAGCGACTCACCGCCGCCGAAGCATCACTTGCCCAGGACGGCTGGACTCGGGAGAACAGCAAATATCTCCTGCTCACTCACCGCAGGATCGCGGGCACACTGGAGTACGCCAACCTCCTCGAACAGTACAGAAAGTTGAGCCGGTACGGCCCCGACGACCTCATGGCACGCAATGAGCCCTACATCCAGTACCTGACGCGCGTCGAGGCCGTGAGCACGGCCTTCCGCAACAACGACTTCGCTGAGCTGACCAGCCTGTTGGACGAGGGACGGACACGGATTACCCGTCACTCTGACAAACGCGCCATCAGTCAGGCCATCCGTGCACTCGACGCCGTACGTACGAGCGGCACCATCGGCGACGTGCTCGACCTGATGGGCGACGGCCACCTCCTCGCCACGCCAGGAAAGCTCAAAGACCTCGAACGCCGCAGAACCGCAACGGGTCTCGATGAGCGCGACCAGCGACGAGCGGATTTCTCGAACAACCTCCGCAACGTTTCCTACCGGGAAGTCATCAGCGTCACACACTTCATCGACGAACTCACCCCGTTCTCAACCCAGCACGGTGTCAAGGGCGACGAATTCGAGAACGTCGTGGTGGTGGTCGACGACAGCGCCTGGAACAGGTACAACATCGGCAAGATGCTTGCAGGCACCGACAAACCCGACCGTACCGAGCGCTCACGCAACCTGTTCTACGTGTGCTGCTCGCGAGCCCAGCGCGGCCTGGCCGTGGTTTTCGTCAACGATCTCCCGGAAGGGGCGGAGTCCACACTTCACGACTGGTTCGCTTCAGGGATCATCCATCCTTGAGATGGGCCCTAGAGAGACACGTTGTATACCCCATACCCCGGGACCAGCGTCCCTTGCGTGATGGAGGTCTGTCCGGATTCATCCGGTGAGGCCGAGGGCGGCCATGGGCCTGCTCCTCTGTGTTATCCACATGCGATCATCAGCTGCACGACATACGGTCGTTAGGAGGGGTGGTCATCGGTCGGGTTGCATTACTTGTCTACGGAGTCCGCCATGAGCTCCCTCACCATATTTGGGCCCGCAGGCCTCATCTCCGAGATGGAAGCCGATGGAGATGGGGCGGCATCTGCCGGAGCGAGACTGATTCGAACGCCCGCTGAGCCTAAACTTGATGTAGGGGCGAGCCTTATCGCGGCGCTTGCTGTTGTTGGCTACGCGGACAACGTCATAGGTGTCAGCTCCTTCATATCGCACCACATTTCGAAATGGATCAAGAGGCGTGGCGGATCAGAACCACTGGAGTTGCAGGTGCGCACGCCCGATGGCGATTACATTACGGCGCGTATTGACCCCAGCTGGAGCGGAGACACAATAGTCCACTATCTCCAAAGTCAGCTTAATAGTCGATCTTAGCCAGCGCGCACATCTGTCGCGGCAGGAATATGTGGAGTCTGGCATGGCAAAGAATCCTCTCAGCCAACCTGGCGAAAACGAAAGCCCCGATGACATAGCGCGACTAGACGAACTTCTGTCAGCTGAGGAAGAATTCCCCCCGGAACAGCGGGGTGTAGGGCTGGTGGCATTCGCTGACCAACTCAGGGAGGCCAACCGTAGCCCAGCAACGGCTATCCGTGCTCTAGAAGCGGCGCTCCCGGTGCTTAAGAACCTGCTTCTTCGGGGCCTCAGTTACATGCTGCTCGCATACTTCAATAAGCACAATCGCAGTCAGGCGCGACAGCTTGCCGAGGAGGCTCTGAGGTGCTTCAAGGCCCTTGAAGGTGATCCGCATAAGAAGTGGGCGGAATGCATGACCTTCCAACTCCTCGGCGATCTGGCGAATCTAGAGGGTCAGCCAGAGGTGGCCGGCCGTCATGCGGAGAAGGCTCTAGACCTCGCTCAAGAAATTGACAACCCTCAAGGGCGGATTCTAGCACAGAGTCTTGCCCATCGACTTATCGCCCAGATAACGATCGATGCTGAGGTGGGTTGTCGGCATGCCGAGCGAGCTCTTGAACTAGCACAAGAAGCTAGCAGCCCTCGGAATCAAATTCTCGCTCACGACCTACTGGCCGAAGGTTATCTAAGCCTAGGGCATCTCGATAAGGCGCAACACCATGCGGAATGCGAGTTGGAGTACGCACGACGACTCGATAGCCGCAATGATGAGTATGATGCGCTTCTTGTGCTAGCTAAAATTTCCTTGAGGCGAAGGCATTTCCAGTCCGTTGAGGAGCAAGTGGAAAAGGCAAGGGATGCCACACGCCATTCCCGCGATTCGGGTCGGGAGGGAAACGAGTTTCTTTTGTTGGGGCTCGCCTCATGGTACCAAGGTCGTTTGAGTGAATCGCGTGAAAGACTACATCATGCACTCCGAAGCGCCGAAGCGTCAGGCGATCCCATGCTCCAGGGAAACGTATTCCTCATACTGGGCGAACTGGAACGGAGGCACGACGATTATGGAACAGCTCTACGGCAAGCCGAGCGGGCACTCGGCTTGTTTGAAGAGGCCCACGATCCAATCGGTCAGGGAAACGCTCATCAATTGATCGGGGAGTTGGCTACTGCGGAAAGGCTTGGTGCGGATCGAGCCACTTACCACATCAATCAGGCTCTGAATTTTGCAAAGATTACGGGAAATATTGCGGGTCAGCAGAGTGCGCTCGTAACTCTGGCCCAGCTTGCCTTGCAAGGAGCGGATGGTCATGCGTTGAAGGCGGCCCGCGACCACGCTCAAGCCGCGTTGGCCATGGCCCAAAGAACCGGAGACGTGCTGGGTCTGGGAAATGCACACCAAGTCCTCGGGGAAATCCTGTATGCGTCTGGAACATCGGGGCAATCTCGTGAACACCTAGAAGAGGCGCTTGAACAGGCAAGTTCAGCTGGGAATTTCCTTGGCATGACGAGATCCCACTGGGCACTGAGCAAACTGCTAAATAGTGAAGGAAGCAAGCCAGAGGCTTTGGAGCATGCGCTGGCAGCCGTCAGAAATCGAGACGTCATGCGGCTACAGCTAGGGAGCGCAGCTTCCCGTGCAGCTTTCCTAACCTCGAGTGAGGAGATCAACGAATGGGCGCTAACGCTGGCAGCCGAACTCGAGGACGGCGTTGCGGCATTGGAAGTTGCTGAGGCTGGGCGGGGTGAGGCTCTGGCAGAGCTCCTTCACCGGAGTGCGCGGGGCGAAAGCGAAACACCACCTCGGGTCCGTGCCCTGCTGTCCGAGATCGAAGATCTTGAATTTGAAACAGCAGCACATTCAGATGTTGCAGACCCATCTGTTCTTACACCCGCGCCGACAGGCGTGGATAACTGGCGTCTACATGAAGGCGAGCAAGAGGAAAGGCGAAGGTCTTTCTATCAAGAGCTCGGAGAATTGACCGGAAACGCATTTCGTGACATGTTTACGGCCGAGCCAATGTCAGCTCACACGCTACGACGCCGGCTGCCTCCAGATGCACATACTCTGGTCCTGTGCGCACTGCCAGGCTGGTGGAAAGAGTCGAATTTCCCACTCTTTCGAATTTGGATTCCTCCGGCCCCTGCCGAGCCGGTGGTCGAAAGGGGGGAATTGACAAAGGAGCAGATCGGATGGCTCGAAGATATCACCAACGCACGTGGAGGCATGCACCTCCAAGGGAGTATAACGCTTTCAGATCCTGAACACCGTTGGTCAGTCGATTTTGCGAAGGAACTGCTACCTGCTGAACTGCGTCGACAGTTGGCGAGTGTCAAGCCAGAGGAGGAAGAACCGGAAAAATTGATCATCGTGCCTAGTGGTGAGTTGTGGGCTATGCCATTCGCCGCGCTGCGGTTGGGTGAACATTACCTAATCGACCATGCGGTGCTAACTCTGCTTCCTTCTCTACGCATGCTCCCTTCTGCCGAGCAGAGGCAGGAAGAAGGGAACCGCTTGAGGCATGAAGAGAGGTTGCGTGCAGTTGCGTACCTTCACAGTGACGTAACTGAGCACTTGAAGTTGGATTCCCTTAGAACCGCGTATGACCTGCAGGTGCTGAACAATCCCTCCAGCCTGCGTAGGGAGCTCCACGCTAAGGACGGGTACCAACTCGCAGTTCTTGTGGCGCACGGAGACGATCAGCCAGGCTTGAGACACAGTCTGCGTCTACAAGACTCCCCGATGGAGCGACTATCCGCCGCTCAATTGCTCGATTGCCATCTCCCGCCCCATCTTATTCTCGGAGCATGCTGGTCGGGGGCACAATCCTTCGCGTTTGGCGAAGAGCCGATTGGCCTACCAGCTGTCGCACTCACACGGGGCGCTCAGTTTGTCACGGCTGCTTTGTATCCGGTTGGAATCGAAACCACAGCAGCCATTCTTAAGGATTACCTTGGCGAGCTGGTGCTGGGGCTTCCCCCAGCCGAGGCGCTGCGAAAAGTTCAGCGGAATTACGCGGCGGGTGAACACGGCGAGTCAAAACGCATTCCCTGGTATTGGGCGGGGCTAGTCACCATCACCAGAGCCCCGTGAACACCCCCTGTCGTTGAATAGCGGAGAAGGGCGGCTCGTACAGGCCGCAAGGGCCACATGGGAGGAGACCGCCCGCGTCACGGCGGTAAAGGAATACGAGTCCTTCAAAACAATGCTGACGCCGAGGGCAGGGTCCGCCGTCTGCCCTGGCGTGAGATCAGGCTCGGCCACTACGGTCGCACCTAGGAGCTCTCTTACGGATCACTTGGCGGGGGTCCGATCTCCGGGCCCGTTGGCGCCGGCGGGACCGCTGCCTGCGACGATGCGCTTGTGAGTTATGACCTTGCGGTGTGGGACGGCGACCGTCCACTCGACGACCGCCAAGCGGGCTTGACCTACGACGAGCTCTACGAGCGCTACCTGGAGTCGGACGATGTCGTCGTGCCTCCGGCGCCGCGCATCGTGGCGTATGTGGAAGCGCTCGTCGCGCGATATCCGGACGACGTCGATCGCAGTGTCGTATGGGCGTTCCCGCCGGTCATCGAGGAGGCATCGGGCCCGATCGTGTACCTGCTCATGTCCTATGGGAAGGCAGAGGAAGTGTCCGAGTACGCCGCTACGCTGGCTCGCGAGCACGGACTCGTCTGCTTCGATCCGCAGGGAGAATGCCTCAGGCCCTGATCTTCTTGTTGGTTCAGCGGGCAGACCAGAGGAAGATGCCCGCGATGAGGAGGCCAGCGCGGTAGACCGTGGCGGTCTTCTCGTAACGGGTGGCAATGCCGCGCCACTGCTTCAGCCGGTTGATGCACCGCTCGACCGTATTGCGTTGCTTGTATGCCTCACGGTCGAAGGCGGGCGGCCGACCGCCGAGGCTGCCTCGACGCAGGCGGTGGCCCTGCTGGTCCGCCGGAACCGGAATCACCGCCCGGATGCCGCGCTTGTTCAAGTGGTCACGAATGGAGCGTGAGGAGTACGCCTTATCGGCCAGGACCACATCCGGCCTGGTGCGAGGTCGTCCGCGCCGGCGTGGGACACGCAGGCGGCCCATCACCTCTACGAAAGCGGGTGCGTCACCGGCCTGTCCGGCGGTGAGCACGAAGGCCAGCGGCCGACAGTTGCCGTCGGCGGCGAGGTGAATCTTCGTGGTCAGCCCGCCGCGGGATCGGCCGATGGCATGGTCGCCAGGCTCCCCAGCTGAGGCCCCCTTTTGCGAGCCCCGGCCGCGTGCTGATGAACGCGCACGATCGTGGAGTCAATCGCGACGACCCAGTCCAGGTCGCCGTCGGCATCGGCCCGGGCGAGCAGCACGGTGAACACACGCTCCCAAGTGCCATCGATGGCCCAGTTCCTCAGCCGCGTATAGACGCCCTTCCACGAGCCGTATTCGGCGGGCAGGTGCACCCACTGAGACCCGGTCCGGAACTTCCAGGCGATCGCATCGATCACCTGTCGATGATCACGCCACCGCCCGCCCCGCCTCGGCGTCCGATCAGGCAACAACGGCTCTATCCGCGCCCACTGCGCGTCAGTCAACGGCACGGCCAGACCAACGATCCGACGATCGGAAAGAAACGCCCTAGGCCCATCACCGCCTGGAGATCCGGCGGCTGAAGACCGCCGCCTTCGCACGCCTCGAATACCCCGATGCCCACCAGACCCTCCAAGTCGTGCGCTGGAGGAAGGCCTTCACCAGCGGCAAGTTCACCATCGAGCGCGTCTACCTGATCATCAGCCTGCCGCCCGGCGCGGTTACCGGCGCCCAGCTCGCCGACTGGATCAGAGGGCACTGGAAGATCGAAAATCTTCTGCACCACGTCCGCGACCACCCGTTCCGCGAGGACGACTCCAAGATCGACGTTGGCCATCTCCCGCGGATCATGGCCGGCCTGCACAGCCTCGCCATCGACATCCACCGTCAGGACGGCCACACCAACATCGCCGCCGCCCTACGTCACACCGCTCGCGACTGGCGAAGGCCCATGGCCGCCCTCGGCCTCACTGGATGAATCCGGACAGACCTCCATCACGCAAGGGACCCTGGCCCCGGAACAGCGGTCTACGCCGTCACCAGCCTCATCGCCGAGCAGGCCACCCCGGCACAACTGGCCTCACTCGCACTCGTGCGTGACCACTGGAAGGTGGTATCCCGGACGTGGTGCAGGGCCTCCGCCTTCACCGAGTGCGCCTCCCAATTGCGAAGGCAACGCACTCCGCACGACGGCGACCTGGCGCAGCCTGGCCGTCGGGGCACTGCCGCTGATCGGCGTCACGAACATCGTGTCGGCGGTCTCTGAACCTGGTTTCACGGAACGGCGACACATCGCGGCCGGACTGCGTCTCGGCGACGGGTGAAAACTGACCGCTGAACGGCGGATCAACGATGACCCACCTCGCGATCGTCTGATCACCGTGATCTTCATTGAGGGGTCAGGAGGAGAGGGTGATTTCCGTTGAGGACTGGGCTGAGATCCGTCGGCTGGCCGGGCCGAGCAGATGCCGATCCGGGCGATTGCCCGTCACCGGGGGATCTCGAAGAACACGGTGAAACGTGCCCTGGCCACCGACCGGCCGCCGCTCTACCAGCGTCTACTGAAGGGCTCGGCGGTGGACGCCGTCGAACCCGCCATCCGCGAGTTGCTCAAGCAGACTCCGACGATGCCCGCCACCGTGATCGCCGAGCGGATCGGCTGGGAACGCGGGCTGACCATCCTCAAGGAACGCGTACGCGAACTGCGCCCGGCCTACCTTCCCGTGGCCCCGGTCTCCCGGACCGTTCACCAGCCCGGTGAGCTTGCCCAGTGTGATCTGTGGTTCCCCCCGGCCGACATCTCGCTCGGCTACGGCCAGTCGGGCAGGCCGCCGGTTATGGTCGTCGTCTGCGGCTACTCGCGCGTGATCACCGCCCGGTGGCTGCCCTCATCACCCCGGCGCCAGCGTCCAGTGCACGCCGCCTGAATCCGGGCAGATCCGCCACCCTTCCAGAACGCCGTTCGCCGTCAGACTGCTGAGCACACCGTAGAACCCTTGATCGCGCAGGCCACAGTCACGGATGATCCTGTCGCATTCACTCAGTCCCTCTCCCGAGGACGGATCGCTGCGCGCCGCGAGATAGACGCCCGACAGTCGCAGCTGCGGCTCTGCCCCACCGATCCGGGCAGGGCACCCGGTGCGCAACGCCCAGTCGGCGGCGCGCCGCCGGTCGGGGCGGGCCGGTGACTGGGCGAGCAGCGTGGCGTCGCGAAGCTCCGCAGCCACCCCAGCCGCTCCGGGACCGTTCACCATGCTTGCCCACCGCGCCTGTTCCAACTCGCGGCAGGCTTGCACCGGATTGATACGAAGGCTGCGCAGCAGACCCGCACGGAGTTCGACGTGCAGGTACGCGTTCATGCGCAGGGCGCACTGCAGGGCGAGGAGCCTCGCCTCGGCGGACACGTCCGCAGGCAGGGCCGCGGCCAGGTAGCTGAGGATCTCGCTCACGCGGACACGCTCCCCCGGCCCCCGGCTGGGTCGGGGACCGCGCGGCCGCGCGGAAGGCGGGTGGAAGGGTGCGGCCAGCACGGTGTCGGGCACGACGGCGGCCTGGGCGGTTGCCGCGGCGCAGGCGCCGCAGGCGTCGGCGAGGCGCCAGACACGGCCGCCGCGTTCGCAAGCCAGGAGCAGGCGGATGGGCCCCGCGCACCCGCGGTGACGGCGGTGCCAACGGCAGCCGCGTTCATGACACTGACAGATCCGCAGGTGAGGAGCCCTCA
>NZ_NCTE01000949.1 GCF_002114215.1 Streptomyces sp. 13-12-16
CCCGCGACCTGGTCCTCACCAGCCGCCGCGGCGACAGCGCGCCCGGAGCGGCCGAACTCGTCGCCGAGCTCGCCGAACGCGGCTGCACCGCCACCGTCGCCGCCTGCGACGTCACCGACCGGGACGCCGTCGCCGCGCTCCTGGACCGGCTCGCCGCCGAGGGCCGCACCGTCCGCAGCGTCTTCCACACCGCCGCCGTCATCGAACTCCAGTCGATCGACGAGACCAGCCTGGACGCCTTCGCCAAGGTCGTGCACGCCAAGACCGCCGGCGCCGCCCACCTCGACGAACTCCTCGACGACGACCAGCTCGACGCGTTCGTCCTCTACTCCTCCACCGCCGGCCTGTGGGGCAGCGGCCGGCACGCCGCGTACGTCGCCGCCAACGCCCACCTCAACGCGCTCGCCGAGCACCGCCGTGCCCGCGGCGCCCGCGCCACCGCGATCTCGTGGGGCATCTGGGCCGACGACATGAAGCTCGGCCGCGTCGACCCCGGCCAGATCCGCCGCAGCGGCCTGGTCTTCATGAACCCCGAACTGGCCCTCGCCGGACTCCGCGGGGCCCTCGACGCCGACGAGGGCGTCCTCGCCGTCGCCGACGTCGACTGGGACCGCTACCACCCGGTGTTCACCTCCTCGCGGCCCACCGGCCTGTTCGAGGACGTCCCCGACGTACGGCGCCTGACCGAGGAGACCGAGGCCCGCGCCGCCGGCGGCGGCGAGTTCGCCGGCCGGCTGCGTGCGCTGCCCGCCGCCGAACAGGACCGCCTCCTGCTGGACCTGGTCCGCTCCGAGGCCGCCACCGTCCTCGGCCACGCCTCCCCGGAGGTGCTGTCCGAGCGCCGCGCCTTCCGCGACGTCGGCTTCGACTCCCTCACCGCCGTCGACCTGCGCAACCGGCTCGCCGCCGTCACCGGCCTCACCCTGCCGAGCACCCTCGTCTTCGACTACCCGGACCCGCTCACCCTCGTCGCGCACCTGCGCGGCCTCGTCGGCGGCCCCGGCACCGAGGACGACGGACCGGTGCGCACCACCGCCGCCGTCGACGACGAGCCCATCGCCATCGTCGCCATGAGCTGCCGCTACCCCGGCGGCATCACCAGCCCCGAGGCCCTGTGGGACCTCGTCGCGGCCGGCGGCGACGCCATCACCGGCTTCCCCGCCGACCGCGGCTGGGACGCCGACGCCCTCTACGACCCCGACCCCGACAAGCCCGGCACCACCTACTCCACCCAGGGCGGCTTCCTCCACGACGTCGCCGACTTCGACGCCGCCTTCTTCGGCATCTCCCCGCGCGAGGCCCTCGCCATGGACCCGCAGCAGCGACTCCTGCTGGAGACCGGCTGGGAGGTCCTGGAACGCGCCGGCATCGACCCCGCCACCCTCCGAGGCAGCCTCACCGGCACCTTCATCGGCGCCAGCTACCAGGACTACACGGCGGGCGGCGCCTCCTCCGAGGGCGCCGAGGGCCACCTCATCACCGGCACCATCTCCAGCGTGATGTCCGGCCGCCTCGCCTACACCTTCGGCCTGGAGGGCCCGGCCGTCACCCTGGACACCGCCTGCTCCTCCTCGCTCGTCGCGCTGCACCTGGCCTGCCAGTCGCTGCGCAACGGCGAGAGCACCCTCGCCCTCGCCGGCGGCGTCAGCGTGATGGCCACCCCCAGCGCCTTCACCGGCTTCAGCCGCCAGCGCGCCATGGCCCCCGACGGCCGCTGCAAGGCGTACGCAGAGGGCGCCGACGGCATGAGCCTCGCCGAGGGCGTCGGCCTCGTCCTGGTCGAACGACTCTCCGACGCCCGCCGCAACGGCCACCCCGTGCTCGCCGTGATCCGGGGCTCCGCCGTCAACCAGGACGGCGCCTCCAACGGCCTCACCGCCCCCAACGGCCCCTCCCAGGCCCGGGTGATCCGCCAGGCCCTCAGCAACGCGAACCTCACCCCGGCCGACGTCGACGTGGTCGAGGGCCACGGCACCGGCACCGCGCTCGGCGACCCCATCGAGGCGCAGGCCCTGCTCGCCACCTACGGCCAGGGCCGGCCCGCCGACCGGCCGCTGCTGCTCGGCTCGGTGAAGTCCAACATCGGCCACACCCAGATGGCGTCCGGCATCGCCGGCGTCATGAAGACGGTCATGGCGATGCGCCACGGCACCGTGCCGCCCACCCTGCACGTGGACACCCCCTCCAGCCACGTCGACTGGAACTCCGGCGCCATCGACCTGGCCACCGACACCGTGCCCTGGCCCGAGACCGGCCGGCCCCGCCGCGCCGCCGTCTCCTCCTTCGGCCTCAGCGGCACCAACGTCCACACCGTCGTCGAACAGGCCCCCGACACCCCCGACGCGGAGCAGCCGAGGACCGCGCCCG
>NZ_NCTE01000950.1 GCF_002114215.1 Streptomyces sp. 13-12-16
GGCGCCGTACGCCGCTCGCCCGGCCCGCCGTCCTCCTCGGCGCCGCCCGGCGCGCCCTGACAGCCGGTGAGCAGCACCGCGACCGCCGCCGCGAACGCGGCGCGCGTCCCCCACCCACTCCGCACGTGCATCGTCATCCCCCGGACACCCCCGTCCAGCGTGACCCGGTCCGCCGGGGCACGCCAGACATGTGGTGAGCTTTCACCACATCGGGGAAGGCGCGTCGGATGGGTGACGTACGCGCGCTACGTCCGGCAGGGGGAAGCGCCCGAGTGCGCTAGTACCTCAGCCCGTGCCCGACCGGGTACAGCATCGTCGCCGGGTCGTCCGCCCGCTGCACCGGCACCGGCAGCGTGCCGCGCGGGCGCACCTTGCCCGCGATCACCCGGGCCGCCGCCCGCAGTTCGACGTCGGTCCAGGAGTACGTCGCCAGACACGCCGGCACGCCGGGCAGGTGGGCCACGTCGTAGGGGTTGCGGACCGCGACCGCGACCACCGGCGTCCCGGTCTCCAGCAGTCGCTCGACCAGGGTCTTCTGACTACTGGCCGCCGTGACGTTGTACGTCCCCACGACGACCGCGTCCGCGTCCCGGGCCGCTTCCACCGCCCCGGCGATGGCGGCGGCGGACGGCGCGGTGCCGGTGGACAGGGCGGTGGCGGTGAAGCCCAGCTCGGTCAGGGCGTCCGCGAGGACACCGGTCGGAGGTCCCGTCGTACCGGACGGGGAGGCGGGATCGGCGCCGACCACCAGCAGCTTCCGCTGCCTGCGCCGGGACAGCGGCAGCAGGCCGCCCTCGTTGACCAGCAGGGTGGTGGTGCGCTCGGCGATCCGGTCGGCGGCGGCCAGGTGCGCGCGGGTGCCGACGGTGCGGTCGACCCCGGCGTGCGAGACGTACGGGTCCTCGAACAGGCCCAGTCCCGCCTTCAGCCGCAGCACCCGCAGGACCGACTCGTCGAGCCGGTCCTCGGTCAGTTCGCCGTCGCGTACGGCGTTCAGCACCGCGTTCCAGGCGACGTCCAGGGAGGGCGGGTTGAGCAGCTGGTCCACGCCCGCCTTCAGCGCCAGCACCGGCACCCGGTCGTCGCCGTACTTCGTGCGGACGCCCTCCATGCCGAGGGAGTCGGTGACCACGACCCCGTCGTAGCCCAGTTCCTCGCGCAGGATGCCGGTGAGGATGGGGCGGGAGAGCGTGGCCGGGTCCTCGGAGGCGTCGAGGGCCGGCACGACGATGTGCGCGGTCATGATGGAGTCGATGCCCGCGGCGACGGCGGCCCGGAACGGCGGCGCGTCCAGCTCCTCCCACTGCTCGCGGGTGTGGTGGATGTACGGCAGCTCGGCGTGGCTGTCGGTGACCGTGTCGCCGTGTCCGGGGAAGTGCTTGGCCGTCGAGGCGACGCGGGACGACTCGTAGCCCTCGACCTCCGCCGCGACGAGGTCCGCGACCGCCTCCGGGTCGGAGCCGAAGGAGCGGACGCCGATGACGGGGTTGGCCGGGTCGACGTTGACGTCGGCCACGGGGGAGTAGTTCTGGCGGATGCCCAGGGCGCGCAGTTCACGGCCCGCGATCCGGCCGAGGGTGCGGGCGTCGGAGCGGGAACCACCCGCGCCGACGGCCATCGCGCCCGGGAACAGGGTGGCGGGCTCGCCCACGCGGGCCACGATGCCGTGCTCCTGGTCGGTGGAGATCAGCACGGGCAGCCCGCGCGGCAGACCGAGGGACGCCTTCTGGATGCCGTTGGACAGGTCCGCGATCTGGTGCGGGTCGCGGGTGTTGTGCGCCCAGGCGAAGTAGATGATGCCGCCGACCCGGTATCTGGCCAGCAGCTCGGCGGCCGTGCGGACGCCGATCTCCTTCAGGTTGGCGTCGACGTCGGCCTGGTCCGGGTCGGTGGCGGAGTGGCCGTAGACCCGCATCACGAAGAGCTGGCCGACCTTCTCCTCCAGCGTCATGCGGGAGACGAGGGCGCGCAGGCTTCTGTCGTCGTGCGCGGGCCGGCCGGTGGCCGCGTGGACGGCGCCGCCGGCCGCGAGGGCGGTGCCGACGCCCGCCGTCGCGGCGAGGACGGTACGTCTGGACGGACGTGCGGTGCTTCCCGTGCTTCCGGTGCTGCTGTCGGGCACGTGCGCTCCTTTGGAAGGTGGTCCGCGGGGGGCCGGGGACCACTGAAGGACATCCTTGAAGGAAACTGCCAGGAGGTCACCAATATCCGGGAAGTTTCTGCCAGTCAAGGGAATGCGCAGCGACCGGGCGGGATCCGCGGGATCCGCGGGATCCGGAGGGCTCGGGGGCTTGGGGCTCGGGGGTTTGAGGGTTCGGGGGCTTGGGGGCTTGGGGGCATGGGGCCGTCATCGGCGCGACGGGAGGGGGCGCGCCGATGACGGCGTGCTGCCGGCCATGGCACGGCGGAGAGGGTCGGTCGGCGATCGCAGCCGGCAGCGAGGGCCGACACCGCACCACGGAGACTCGTCCGGCAGCCTGCACATGGGACGGACGGAGGCGGGGACGGGTTCCCCGGCCGGACCGGATTTCCCGGGATCGGGACCGGGGGTTCGGACGGGGTCAGCGGGGCGCGTGCGCCGACACCTCGGGCCAGTGCCCGCACAGCGTGCGGACGGTCTCCGCGATCGCCGGCCGGCGGGCCGCCCCGGTGCGCCACAGCGCGTACAGCCGTCGTACGGGCATCGGGTCCAGCGGCACCTCCACCACACCGGCGGGCAGCGGGCCGCGCCCCAGCCGGGGGATCAGCGCGATGCCGAGCCCGGCCGCGACCAGGGCGACCAGGGTCGGGTTCTCGTCGGCCTGGTGGACGATCTCCGGCTCGTGCCCGGCCGTGCGCAGGGTGCGCACCAGCCATTCGTGACAGACCCGCCCCGGCGGCTGGCAGATCCACCGCTCACCGCCCAGCTCCTCCCGCCGTACCGCCGTACGCCCCGCGAAGGGATGGTCCTCGGGCACCAGCAGATCGCACAGGTCGTCACCGATGACCGCCTGCTCCACGCCCGCCGGGGCGGGCAGCGGCGCGATGTCCCAGTCGTGCGCGACGACGAGGTCGACCGCGCCCTTGGCGACCAGGTCCACGGAGAGATGGGGGTCGATCTCGGTGAGCCGCGTGTCGAGCGCGGGGTGCCGGCGGGCCAGGTCGGCCAGGACGGGTGGCATCAGCCCGCGGGCCGCCGACGCGAACGCGGCGACGGTCAGCCGCCCGGCCGGCACCCCGCGCCGCTCCTCCAGCTCGGTCTCCGCCCGTTCCACGATGGCGAGCAGCTCCCGCGCGGCGCGCACGAGCTGATGCGCCTCGTCGGTCAGCCGTACGCCCCGGCCCTCCCGCTCCAGCAGCACCGTCCGCGTCTCCCGCTCCAGCTTGGCGATCTGCTGGGAGACGGCGGACGAGGTGTACCCGAGCGCCACGGCGGCGGCACCGACGGTGCCGTGGACGGAGACGGCGTGCAGGGCGCGCAGCCGCTGGAGGTCGAGCATGACGGCTCCCCGATCGGTTAGCGGTGCTTCATCCAACCATGCAGGAATCATCGCTGGTGCTGAAGTGTGGTGGGCGGCGATCCTCGGCGTATGCGACCTTCCCACCTGTTCCTCGCCGTCCTCGTCACCGCCGTGTGGGGAGTGAACTTCACCGTCATCGAGGTCGGGCTCGACCACTTCCCGCCGCTGCTCTTCTCCGCCCTGCGCTTCCTGGTGGCGGCGCTGCCCGCGGTGTTCCTCGTGGGGCGGCCCAAGGTGGCGTGGAAGTGGATCGTGGGGGTGGGACTCGCGCTGGGGGTGGCCAAGTTCGGGCTGCTGTTCGTCGGCATGGACGCGGGGATGCCGGGCGGACTGTCCTCGCTGGTGCTCCAGATCCAGGCGGTGTTCACGGCCCTGTTCGCCTTCGCGCTCCTCGGCGAACGCCCCTCGCGCGTACGGCTGGTGGGGATGGCGGTGGCGCTGGCCGGCATCGGGGTGGCGGCGGTCGACGAGGGCACCTCGGGTCCGCTGCTCGGCTTCGCCCTGGTCGTCGCGGCGGCGGCCTGCTGGGGCGTCTCCAACATCCTCACCCGCAAGGCGGCACCCCCCGACGCCCTGAACTTCATGATCTGGGTGAGCACGGTGCCGGTGCTGCCGCTGCTCGCGCTCTCCCTGCTGCTGGAGGGCCCGTCGCGGGACCTGGACGCGCTGCGCGGCCTGGACTGGCAGGGCGCGGGCACCGTGCTCTTCGTCGCCTGGGTCGCCACGGTGTTCGGCTTCGGCGCCTGGGGGTGGCTGCTGCGCCGCCACCCCGCCTCCACGGTCGCGCCCTTCTCCCTGCTGGTCCCGGTCTTCGGCATGTCGTCGGCCGCGCTGTTCCTGGGCGAGTCGGTGACCCCGCTGCGGTGGTGCGCGGCGGCACTGCTGGTGGGCGGGGTGGCACTGGCGTCGGTGACGCCGCGTCGGCCGGCGGCGGTGCCGGCGGTGAAACCCGTTCGACGGGCGGAGGCCCGTACGGAAGACTCCCCGGTCGGTGGATGAGGAAGACCGGGAGGCCGCACATGGGTTTCGTTCTGGAAGGGCCGGTGCTGGAGGGCACGTCGGTGCGCCTGGAACCGCTGGAGCACCGGCACGCGGCCGGCCTCGCGCTCGCCGCGGAGGAGAACCGGGACACCTACGCCTACACCTGGGTGCCCAGGGCCGACGAGGTCGGCGCCTACATCGACGCGCAGCTCGCCCGCGCGGCGACCGGCCGGCTGGCCCCCTACGCGCAGATCTCCCTCGCCACGGGACGCGCGGTGGGCGCCACGGCGTACTGGGAGCCCCGTTCCTGGCTGAACGAGGACCGGCTCGACGCGATCGAGGTCGGCTTCACGTGGCTCGCCGGTTCGGCCCAGGGCACGGGCCTCAACGCCGAGTCCAAACTCCTGCTCTTCGGCCACGCCTTCGAGGAGTGGGGAGTGTCCCGCGTCGACCTGAAGACGGACGCCCGCAACACCCGCTCCCGTACCGCGATCGAACGGACCGGCGCCCGCTTCGAGGGCGTCCTGCGCAACTGGTCCCGCAGCTGGGCACCGGGCGAGGAGGGCCGCCTGCGCGACTCGGCGATCTACTCGATCACGGGGGAGGACTGGCCGGAGGTCCGCCACCGGCTGGAACAGCGGGTTTCGGGACACACCGGGGAGCGGAGCGCCCCTCAGGGGCGCGGGGCTGTGACACGTGCGGCTCCGCCGCGTGGGCGCGAATAGGGGCGCGGGGCTGTGACACGTGCGGCTCCGCCGCGTGGGCGCGAATAGGGGCGCGGGGCTGTGACATGTGCGGCTCCGCCGCGTGGGCGCGAATAGGGGCGCGACCAACCACGACGCACCCGCACCCGCCCCACGACGCCACCCCCCGAGCTCTCCGGCCCAACCCCCGGAGGGTCATGGCGCGGGAGCCCTCTCCCGCAACTCCGGCGTACTCGCGCCGACATACGCCACCGCCACCACACACAGCACCCCGCCCGCCACCAGCGCCGCCGCCCCGGACGTCGCCCCGGCCACCAGCCCCGCCCGCATGTTGCCGAGGTGCGGCCCGGCCTGCCCGACGATCTGCTCGGCGGCCGTGACCCGCCCCAACAAGGCGTCGGGCGTACGGGTCTGCACGATCGTGGTGCGGGAGAGCACCGACAGTGCGTCGGCCCCACCGGCCACGACCAGCAGCCCCAGACCGATCCAGGGGTTGCTCATGAACCCGAACGAGGCCAGCGCGGCACCCCACACACCGGCACCGAACAGCATCACGAGGCCGGGACGGCCCAGGTGGGTCACCGCCCCGGACAGCGCCGACGCCAGCACGCCACCGATCGCGACCGCCGACAGGAACAGGCCCAGCGTGCGCGGGTCACCGCCGAACCGTTCGTCGTTGATCAGCGGGAACAGGCTGACCGGCATCGACAGGACGGTGGCGGCGAGGTCGGTGACGAGCGCGCCGCGCACCACCCGGTGGCCGGCCAGGAAGCTCAGCCCGTCCAGCACCCCGCGCAGCCCGGCGCGGGACGGCTCTCCCTCGGGCGGCAGCGCGGGCAGACCGAACGCGCCGTAGAAGGACAGCAGGAAGCTCAGCGCGTCGAGCAGATAGCAGACGCCGATGCCGAACCAGCCGAGCAGCAGGCCCCCGAGCGCGGGTCCGACGAACATCATCGCCTGACCGGTGACCTGGTAGAGCGCGAGTCCGGAGGCCACCTGCTCCTTGGGCAGCAGCCGGGGCACGAACACACCGGCCGCCGGACCGCCGACCGCCGCGCAGGCGGCCTGGGCGGCGACCAGGGCGAGCACACCGCCCACCGGCACGTTCCCGGTGAATCCCTGGACCGCCAGCAGCAGCGAGCAGACCGCCTGGCCGACCGTCGCGGCCAGGAAGATCCGGCGCCGGTCGCCCCGGTCGGCCCAGGCCCCGGCGAACAGTCCGAAGCAGACCAGCGGCAGCGCCTGCGCGAGACCCACCGCGCCGCTCCAGGCCGCGCTGTGCGTCATCTCCCAGACCTGGTACATGACGGTGACCATGGTCATGAAGCCGCCGAGGAGGGACACCGTCCGCCCGATCAGCAGGCGCCTGAAGACCGGTGAGGTACGCAGGGGGCGCACGTCGATCAGCGTGCGGGACAGGCTCACGAGGGCAGGACGGCGGGGCGGGGCACGGGCTGGGGCACGGCGGGGACGCTATCCGGCCGCCGCCCGCCCCGGCCAGTGGTTTTTCCGTCCGGTCAGGCCGACTCGCTGAGCAGCCGGGCCAGGTGCTCCCGGCCGGGGGTGAGCAGGCCGGGCAGCGGGGCGGCGTCGGCGTACCAGCGCTTCTCGTACTCCCAGCAGAGCCAGCCGTCCCAGCCGTGCCGGGAGAGGATCTCCACGCAGTCGGTCAGCGGGAGGACACCGGCGCCGAGCGGGAGCGGGGTCGTGTCGTCGGCGGAGGCGATGTCCTTGACCTGGACGTAGCCGAGGTGCGGGGAGAGGGCCGCGTAGCTCTCGGCGGGCTGTTCGCCGCCGAGCCAGGTGTGCATCACGTCCCACAGCGCACCCACCTGACGGTGGCCGACCAGGCCGAGGACCCTGATCGCGTCGGCGCCGGTACGGTGCGAGTCGTGGGTCTCCAGCAGGATCCGTACGCCCAGGTCGGCGGCGTACTCGGCGGCCGTGCCCAGCCGGCGGGCGGCCGTCGCGTCCGCCTCCTCGGGGCTCTGCTCGCCGCCGCCGGGGAAGACGCGGACGAAGGGGGCGCCGAGGTCCCGGGCGAGGTCGAGGAGGGCGCGGATCTCTGCGAGGACGGGTTCGTCCTCGCCGGGCGCGGCGACCCGGGCGTACCCGGCGAGCCCCAGGATCTCGACGCCGGCCGCCTTGAACCCGGCGGCCACATCGGCACGTTCGGCGGGGCCGAGCCCCGGATGGACGGGTTCCTCGGGGTGGGCGCGCAGCTCGACACCGTGGTAGCCGTGCGCGGTCGCGAGGCCCAGCACGTCGGTGAGGGGCAGCCCGGGGACGCCGAGGGTGGAGAACGCCAGCTTCATGGAAACGGACCCTACCCGCGAGGGCCCGGCCCGACTCCTCTCCCTCACCCTGGTGTCGGCGTCGCGCGGCTCCCCGCGCCCCTGAGAGGCCTCCGGTCGGGTGCGGGTCCGTCGTGGCTTGTCGCGCAGTTCCCCGCGCCCCTGGGGGGAGTGTCCGTGCCGGAGCCGCAGAGGACCCGGCGAGCAGCCCCACGGCCCGCACCCGACGACGCGCCCCTCAAAGGGGCGCGGGGCTGTATCGATTTGCGGCTCCGCCGCGCGGGCGCGCACACCCCCTACGGTCCGCGCCTGACGACGCCCCTCTCCAGGGGCGCGGGGCTGTATCGATTTGCGGCTCCGCCGCGCGGGCGCGCACACCCCCTACGGTCCGCGCCTGACGACGCCCCCCTCCAGGGGCGCGGGGAACTGTGCGACAAGCCGCAACGCACCCGCACCGGTGGTGCAGGACCCCGGGCCGGGGCCCGATCAGTCCCGCGGTCCCGCCGTGGACCCCCGCACCATCAACTCCCCCCGCACCGACGTGATCCCCCCGTGCGGCGCCTCCTCCCGCCCCATGGCGATCCGCCCCGCACGGGCCCCCGCCTCCGCCAACGGCAACCGCACCGTCGTCAGCGCAGGCACCGCGTCGATGCTGAACGGCAGATCGTCGAACCCGGCCACCGACACGTCGTCCGGAATCCGCAGTCCCGACTCCCGCAGCGCCGCGCACGCCCCCAGCGCGACGGAGTCGTTCGCCGCGACCACGGCCGTCAACGACGGGTCGCGCCGCAGGAGTTCGAGCGTCGCCTCGTACCCCGACCGCCGGTCGTACCGGCCGTGCACGGTCCACCGCGGGTCCTCCTCGATGCCGTGCGCGGCCAGCGCGTCCCGGTGGCCTTCGAGCCGGTGCCGCGTCGTGGTCCGCTCCACGGGGCCCGCGATGTACCCCAGCCGCCGGTGCCCCAGCCCGATCAGGTGCTCGGTGAGTTCCCGCCCGCCGCCCCGGTTGTCGAAGGTCAGCGCGATCGCCCCGGTCTCCGCCGCCGGCGGCCGGCCGCACAGCACCACCCGGGTCCCGGCGTCCGCCAGCTTCCGCAGCTTCGCGTCCATGGCCGCCTTGTGCGGCGCGTCCTCGATCGCGCCGCCGGTCAGCACCACCGCCGCCGCCCGCTGCCGCTGGAGCAGGGTGAGGTAGGTCAGTTCGCGTTCGGGCGAGCCGCCCGTGTTGCACACGACCGCGAGTCTCTCCCCGCCGGCGCGCCCGCCCGGCCCGCCGATCTCCGCCTGGATCGCGCTCGCCATGATCCCGAAGAACGGGTCGGCGATGTCGTTGACCAGGATGCCCACCAGGTCGGAGGTGGCGGCGGCCAGCGCGCTCGCGGGGCCGTTGAGGACGTAGTCCAGCTCGTCCACGGCCTTCAGCACCCGTTCACGGGTGGACGCGGCCACGGGATAGTTCCCGTTGAGCACGCGCGACACCGTCGCGGGGGAGACCTGCGCGCGAGCCGCCACGTCCGCCAGGGTCACCGTCATGTCTCGTCCTCCGCCTCGCGCGTTCGCCGTACGCCGTCGTACACATCCACGCCCACACCCGTGGTTCCGAGCAGACCCTACGGCCATCCGCGCGCCTGTTCGCCCCCTCGAACAACTCCGGTTCGCCGTGGTCTTGTCCACACCGCCGTTCAGAGGCTAGCTTCTCTCTACATAGAAAGCGCTTGCTGTCACGCTCACCAGTGGGGCGTACGCGGCGCGAACCGCGTACGAAGGGAATGACGTGACACGCAAGACGGTGCGTATCGCCATGAACGGTGTGACCGGGCGCATGGGCTACCGCCAGCACCTCGTCCGCTCCATCCTGGCCCTGCGCGAGCAGGGTGGTCTGGACCTCGGTGACGGCACCGTGCTGTGGCCGGAGCCGATCCTGGTCGGCCGGCGGGAGCACGCGCTGAAGGCGCTGGCCGAACGGCACGGACTCGAACACATCTCGACGGACGTGGACGCGGTCCTCGCCGACGACAGCGTCGACATCTACTTCGACGCGCAGGTCACCTCGGCCCGCGAGGAGGCGATCAAGAAGGCGATCGCCGCGGGCAAGCACGTCTACACCGAGAAGCCCACCGCCACCGGCCTCGACGGCGCCCTGGAACTCGCCCGCCTGGCGAACGCGGCCGGCGTCAAGCACGGCGTCGTCCAGGACAAGCTCTTCCTCCCCGGCCTGCTCAAGCTGAAGCGCCTCATCGACGGCGGCTTCTTCGGCCGCATCCTCTCCGTGCGCGGCGAGTTCGGCTACTGGGTCTTCGAGGGCGACTGGCAGGAGGCCCAGCGCCCGTCCTGGAACTACCGCAGCGAGGACGGCGGCGGCATCGTCGTCGACATGTTCCCGCACTGGGAGTACGTGCTGCACGAGCTGTTCGGCCGCGTGAAGTCCGTACAGGCCCTCACCGCCACCCACATCCCGCAGCGCTGGGACGAGAACGGCAAGCCCTACGACGCCACCGCCGACGACGCCGCCTACGGCGTCTTCGAACTGGACGGCGGCGCCATAGCCCAGATCAACTCCTCCTGGGCGGTCCGCGTCAACCGCGACGAACTGGTCGAGTTCCAGGTCGACGGCACCGAGGGCTCCGCCGTCGCCGGCCTGCGCAACTGCCGCGTCCAGCACCGCTCCGCCACCCCCAAGCCGGTCTGGAACCCGGACATCCCCGCCACCGAGGTCTTCCGCGACCAGTGGCAGGAGGTCCCGGACAACGGCGAGTTCGACAACGGCTTCAAGGCCCAGTGGGAGCTGTTCCTGCGCCACGTCTACGCCGGCGCCCCCTACCACTGGGACCTGCTGGCCGGCGCCCGCGGCGTCCAGCTCGCCGAGCTGGGCCTGAAGTCCTCGGCCGAGGGCCGCCGCCTCGACGTGCCGGAGATCTCGCTGTGACCCTCCACCTGCCCGACGCGAACGGCACCCTGCGGGCCTACGAGCCCCGCACCGAGCCCCTCGCCGTCACTCCGGGAAGCGATTTCACCTCCCGTACGGTCTTCTCGGCCGCGCACGTCGTCGCCGACCCGTACGCGGACGTGTCACCCGACTCGCCGGCCGCCGTCGACTGGGACGCCACCCTCGCCTTCCGCCGCCACCTGTGGTCGCACGGGCTGGGCGTCGCCGAGGCGATGGACACCGCGCAGCGCGGCATGGGCCTGGACTGGGCGGGCGCGGCCGAGCTGATCCGCCGCTCCGCCGCCGAGGCGAAGGCCGTCGGCGGCCGCATCGCCTGCGGCGTCGGCACCGACCAGCTCACCGGCGGCACCCTCGCCGAGGTCCGGGCGGCCTACGAGGAACAGCTCGCGGTCGTCGAGGAGTCCGGCGCGCAGGCCATCCTGATGGCGTCCCGCGCCCTCGCCGCGACGGCGCAGGGCCCGGACGACTACCTGGAGGTCTACGGCCACCTGCTCCGCCAGGCCGCCGAGCCGGTGATCCTGCACTGGCTGGGCCCGATGTTCGACCCGGCGCTGGAGGGCTACTGGGGCTCGTCCGACCTCGACGCGGCCACCGACACCTTCCTTGAGGTCATCGCCGCCCACCCCGACAAGGTCGACGGCATCAAGGTCTCCCTCCTCGACGCGCAGCGCGAGGTCGACCTGCGCCGCCGCCTCCCGCAGGGCGTGCGCTGCTACACCGGCGACGACTTCAACTACCCCGAGCTGATCGCCGGCGACGAGCAGGGCTTCAGCCACGCCCTGCTCGGCATCTTCGACCCGCTCGGCCCGCTCGCGGCGGAGGCGGTCCGCGTCCTCGACACCGGGAACACCGAGGGCTTCCGCGCCCTCCTCGACCCCACCGTCGAACTCTCCCGCCACCTCTTCCAGGCCCCCACCCGCTTCTACAAGACGGGCGTGGTCTTCCTCGCCTGGCTGGCCGGCCACCAGTCCCACTTCACGATGGTCGGCGGCCTGCAGTCGGCGCGCTCCCTGCCGCACTTCGCCCGCGCCTACGAACTCGCCGACGGCCTCGGCCTGTTCCCCGACCCCAAGCTCGCCGAGGAACGGATGAGGACCCTGCTGCACCTGTACGGAGTGACCCCATGAGCGCCGACCTCGCGCGTTTCAGCATCAACCAGATGACGGTCAAGCAGCTCTCGCTGCCGGAACTCGCCGACGCCTGCCGGGACCTGGGCGTACCGGGCGTGGGCCTGTGGCGCGAGCCCGTCCAGGCGTACGGCGTGGAGGCGGCCGCGAAACTGGTCCGCGACGCGGGCCTGGCGGTGACGACCCTGTGCCGGGGCGGCTTCCTCACCGCGACCGACCCCGGCGAGCGGGCCGCCGCCCTGGCGGACAACCGCCGCGCCGTCGACGAGGCGGCCACGCTCGGCACCGACACCCTGGTCCTGGTCTCGGGCGGCCTCCCGGCCGGCTCCAGGGACCTGCGCGGCGCCCGCGAGCGCATCGCCGACGCACTCGCCGAACTCGGCCCCTACGCCGAGGAGCACGGGGTGAGACTGGCCATCGAGCCGCTGCACCCCATGTTCGCCTCCGACCGGTGCGTGGTCTCCACGCTCACCCAGGCCCTGGACATCGCCGAACGCTTCCCCGCCCACCAGGTCGGCGTCACGGTCGACACCTACCACATCTGGTGGGACGACCAGGCGCCCGCCCAGATCGCCCGCGCGGGCGCCCAGGGCCGCATCCACACCTTCCAGCTCGCCGACTGGACCACCCCGCTGCCCGAGGGCGTCCTCAACGGCCGGGGCCAGATCGGCGACGGCGCGGTCGACATGCGGGAGTGGAAGGGCCACGTGGAGGCGGCCGGCTACACCGGCCCCATCGAGGTCGAACTCTTCAACGACGGCCTGTGGGCCCGCGACGGCCGCGAGGTCCTCGCCGAGACGGCGGCCCGGTTCGTGGAGCACGCGGGCTAGGAGCCGCGCGGCGTCCCGGGTCTTGTGCGGGGCCCGGATGCCGCCCGTGCGGTGTCCCGGGTCCTGTGCACGGCCCGGGCGCCGCGTCGGGGCGCGGGGCACGGGAGAAGCTCTGGGGAGAGGTCCTCCCGTGCCCTGGCGTCCCGCCCCGCGCGGAGCGCACCGTCAGGCCTCCGCACCCGGCACACCGGCCCGCAGATGCGCCGCCAGGCGGTGCAGCTCGACGAGGGCACCGGCGTCCGACCCGTCCCCCAGCGGGTAGTGCAGGGCCGGTTCGGACGCGGGCCCCAGGACGACGGGCCGTACCTCGACGGGCGGGCGACGGGCATGGGTGAGGCCGATGCCCCGTACGTCCCGCGCGCCCAGGGTGAAGGCGACCGGGACGGGAGGGGCCTGGAGCACGGGTCCCGTGGTGAGGTCACGGGAGGCCCGCCGCACCGAGGCCAGCATCGTCGTCAGGCCGTGCTCCGCGACGAGCACCTCGGCGAGCGGGGCGATCGCCTCCAGGGGCGGTTCCTCACCCTCCCCGTATCCGAGGACGAGCGTCACGTCCTGTTCGACCCCGGCGGTCGTCCGCGTGACCCGGATCCACGCCAGCGCGGGCCGGTCGGGGCGCCCCGTCACGATCAGATGGGTCGGTTCGGGGGCCCGGTCACGGGCCAGACCGGTCAGCCGGCGCGGCGACCAGGGCAGGTTGACGGGCTCCGCGGTGCCCCAGCCGGCAGGCGCCGAGCCGGTGAGCGCGCGCCAGGCGGTCTCGAGCCCTTCGCCCAGGACGGCGTCCTCGTGCGCGGGGAGCGTCGTACGGAACGCCACGACGAGCTGCCGGTCGCCCGACGGGGACGTCCGGCCGAACGCCTCGGCGACCGGGGCCGTGCCGTCCGCCCCGGGCACGGGCGCGAACGTCCCGTCCCGCCAGCGCAGCACCGCCCCGGACAGCCCGTCGTAGTAGCCCTGCTCCGGGTCCTGGACGACCCAGCGGTTGGGCACCTGGAGGAGGGTGGCACGGGCCGGGGCACTGAGCCGGACGTGCGGCGGGGTGACGATCTGCAGGGCACGGCCCGACTCGGAGGTGCCGCGCAGCACCTCGGAGAGCCAGGTGGTCAGGGCCAGGACCGGCCGGTCGGCCAGGACGACGGACGTGCTGTCGGTGAGGACGTCCACGACCGGTTGTCCGTCGTCCGGCGCGACGGCCGCGCGCACGTCCACGACCTCGGTGCCCGCCGCCGGCCCGGGCCAGGTGCTGCCGCCCAGCAGCAGGGCGAGCCGCCCGCACACGGATCCCGCCAGCCGCTCGGCCTCGGGCACGGCGCCGGAGGCCCGGACCTCGGTCCACCAGAAGGGCACGGGCACGTCCCGTCCGAGCAGCCGTTCGGCCTCCCCGGGGACCTGGACCAGCAGCGGGGCCTCCACGGACACGAGGGGCCTGCCGTCCGGGGCGCACAGCCGCAGCACGGCGCCTTCGGAGCCGGCGGTCACGCCCGTCTCGGGGCCGCCCGCGTACAGGCCGGCCAGCAGGGCCCAGGCGTCCGGCATCCTCGGGGTGAGGGCGATGACGTCCTTGGTCACGACTTCTCCTCTCCGGCTCCGGTCAGCGCGGTCTGGACGAGCCGGTGGTTCCGGCCGCGGCGGACCAGGGTGCCGCGGCCGGGTGGCTGCCGGGAGGCGTACAGACCGGGGAAGAGCTGCCCCTCGGTGCGGTCGCCGGTCATCACCAGGGCGGTGGCGCCCGTCTCGCGCAGTGTGGTCAGGAGCGGTTCGTACAGCGCGCGGGAGGCTCCCGCGGTGCGGCGCGCCAGCACGAAGTGCAGGCCGATGTCCTGCGCGGAGGACACGTACGGCAGGAAGGGCGCGAGGGGCTGTTGCCCGGCGGTGGTGAGGATGTCGTAGTCGTCGACGAGGATGACGATCCGCGGGCCCCGGAAGGCGGGTTCGCCGGTCTCGGGTGCGTCCGGGTCGGCGGTCTCCGGCATCCGCTTCCGGAGTTCGGCGGCGATGCCCGTGGAGAGGGCGGAGGCGAGCGTGGCGTTGTGGGCGTAGCCGCCCCGGTACGGTTCCGGGACGACGCCGCGCAGGCCGCGACGGGGGTCGAAGACACCGAAGACCAGCTCGTCGTCGGAGTACCGTTCGACGAGCCCGGCGACGATCAGCTTCAGCAGGTTCGTCTTGCCGCACTCGTTGTCGCCGAGGACCAGCAGGTGCTGGTCGGCGCCGAAGAGGTCGAGCAGCACGGGGGCGAGGGCGTCCTGGTCGAGGCCGACCGGTATCCGCCGAGGTTCGGTGGCCGGCGAGGGCAGCCGGGTCACCGGCAGCCGGGCCGGCAGCACCCGCACCGGGGCGGCGGGCTCGCCGTGCCAGGTGGCGCGGACCGTCCGGGCCGCCTCGTCCAGGGCCGGGCCCAGGTCACCGGTCGTGGGCGAGCCGTCGATACGGGGCAGGGCGGCCTGCGCGAACAGTTTGCCGTCGGTCAGCACCCGGCCGGGAACGTCCGGCGAGAGGGTCTCGGAGAGCTTGCGGTCGACGGAGGAGTCGGCGGGGTCGTTCAGGCGCAGCTCGACGCGGGTGCCGAAGAGCGACTGGGTGGCGATGCGGACGTCGTTCCAGCGCAGCATGCCCGCCACCACGTGGATGCCGTAGCCGCCGCCCCGCTTCAGCAGATCGGCGACCGGCTCGTCGAGGTCGGCGAAGTCGTCGCGCAGGGCGCCGAAACCGTCGACCACGAGGACGACGTCGGTGGAGCCGAGCTGCGGCAGCCGGCCCTGGGCGCGGAGCCGGCGGAGCTGGTCGACGGAGTCGATGCCGTGCTCGCGGAAGACCGTCTCGCGCTCGGTGAGCATGGCGCGCACCTCGGCGACCGTACGGGCCGCGCGTTCCCGGTCGGCCCGTCCGGCGACCCCGCCGACGTGCGGCAGGGCGGCCAGCGCCGACAGGCCGCCGCCGACCAGGTCCAGGCCGTACACGGCGACGTCGCGGGGCGTGTGGGTGACCGCCAGGGACAGCACCAGGGTCCGCAGCAGCGTGGTCTTGCCGGACTGGGGGCCGCCGATCACGGCCACGTGACCGCCGGCCGTGGTCAGGTCCAGCACCCACTGGCCCTGCCACTGCCGGGCCGGGTCGTCGAGCACGCCGAGCGGCACCCGCATACCGTCCGTGGCACGTGCCAGACGCAGCCCGTGCTCGGAGACCCGGGCCGGTCCGGCGACCGCGTCCAGGGTGACGGCGTCCGGCAGCGGGGGCAGCCAGATGCGGCGCACGGCGGGCGCGGCGCCGGTGAGCCGGCCGACCATCAGGGACAGGACGGCCGGGCCGGTCTCCCGACGGGTGGCGGCGGGTTCCTCCTCCGGCTCCTCGGCCCGTCCCGCGGTGTTGTACGCCGGGTAGGGCAGGGCGAGCGGCTCCTCGTCCCGCTGCTCGAGCACCGCGGGGCCGCGGTGGACGCCGGAGACGTACCCGGCCTTGAACCGTTCGTAGGTGGAGGTGTCGACCTTCAGATAGCCGAATCCGGGCAGGGGCGGCAGATGGAAGGCGTCGGTGGTGTCGAGGACCGTGCGGGACTCGTCGGCGGAGAAGGTGCGCAGGCCCAGCCGGTACGACAGGTAGGTGTCCAGGCCCTTGAGCTTGCCGCCCTCGATGCGCTGGCTGGACAGCAGCAGATGGACGCCGATGGAGCGGCCGATGCGTCCGATGGACAGGAACAGGTCGATGAAGTCCGGCTTGGCGGTAAGGAGTTCGCCGAACTCGTCGATGACGACGAACAGGTGCGGGAGCGGTTCGAGGTCCGGCCTCTCCGTCGCGCGCAGTACGGCGTAGTGACCGATGTCGGCGACGTTCCCGGCGTCCTTCAGGACCTGCTGGCGGCGCTTGACCTCGCCGGCGAGGCTGGTGTGGACGCGTTCGACGAGCCCGGCCCGGTTCTCCAGATTGGTGATCATTCCGGCGGTGTGCGGGAGTTCGGCGAAGGGGGCGAACGTGGCGCCGCCCTTGTAGTCGATCAGGACGAGCGCCAGGTCCTCGGGGGAGTGGGTGGCGGCCAGGGCGAGGACGAGGGTGCGCAGGAGCTCGCTCTTGCCGGAACCGGTCGCGCCCACGCACAGTCCGTGCGGACCCATGCCGAGCTGGGACGACTCCTTCAGGTCCAGCAGAACCGGCTCGTGCCGGTCCGTCAGTCCGATGGGCACGCGGAGGAAGTCCCGTTCGCTGCGGGGCTTCCACAGGGCGGGCAGATCGAGGTCGGCGGGGTCGGCGATGCCGAGGAGCGCGGGGAAGTCGACCGGCCCGGTGACAGGGCTTCCCTCGGCGACCGACTCCGGGGACAGCCGCAGCGGGGCCAGCAGCCGGGCGACACCCTCCGCCCCGGCCGCGGTGACCGGGTCGACGGTGCCCTCGGCGGCGGAACCGCGCAGGTCCTCGACGACCACCCGCTCGCCGTGAACGGTGATGCGCACGCTCACCTCGTCCGGCTCGTGGACCTGCTCCTGGAGGAGGTGCACCACGGTGACCCCCATGTCCGGCAGCCCGACCGCCGAGTCCGGGCGGGGGAGTTCGGCGGCCGGCTCACCGTGGGCGTCGACGACCACCAGCAGCCGGTCCGCCAGCCGCAACGCGTTCCGGTCGGCCAGGCCACGCCGTACCTCCGCCGCGTACGCGGACCGCCGGCCCAGCTCGTGCCGCAACCGTTGGGCCAGCTGCCGCACCTCGGGCGCGATACGACGGGCGGCCACCGGACCGTCGTGCGCCCGCGGATCCAGTACGTGGGGCAGCCACTTCGCCCACTCCCACTCGGCCAGCCGCTCGCCGGGCACGGCCAGGGCGAGCGCGACGTCGTCCGGAGCGTGCGTCACCGCGGTCTGCACCAGCAGCGCCCGGGCGACCCGCAGGACGTCCTCCCGGTCACCGACGACGCTGACGTTCCCGGCGCGGTCCAACGGAACCGTCAAGGGCACGTCGGTGGCCGTCGCGAACCGGCGTTGCAGGGCGCGCGCCTCGTTGAGCATGAACGGGTCCGGCGGCGTCAGCACCCCGCCGGCGCCGCTCTGCTGGATCGCCGGCTCCTGCACGGGTACGTCACCGAGACCGACCCGCACCCGCAGGAAGTCGGCGTCCCGGCGGCGCCGTTCCCACAGCCGGGCGGGGTCCCGCACCAGGTCGTACAGTGCGTCCGGCGGCGGATTCAGCTCCCGCTCCGCGTCCCGCAGCCGGCGCTCCGCGGCGCCGAGCTCCTCCCGCAGCTCCTCCAGGTACTCCAGGTAGCGTTCACGCTGCGTGCGCCGGGTGCGCTGCGCCTTGCCCCGCTGCGACAGGAACAGCGCCACCGCACCGAGCAGCGCGAAGACCAGCACGACCGCGCCCACCACCGCGAACCGGCTGTTGCGGACCACGGTCATCATGATCACGGAGCCCATGACGCCGGCCATCGGCAGCAGCGCGGTGGCCGCGTTGCCGATCTTCCCCTCGGGCAGGTTGGGCGGCGCCTCGACCGTACGGGGCCGGGCGGGTTCCGGGGGACGGGTGCTGCGGGCGGGCCGGTGGACGATCTGCAGGGTCACGGGCGGACTTCTCCGGAGCGGGTCGTGACGGAAAGGGGGGGGAGCGGGTCGTGGCGGAGGAGGGGCGGGGCGGGCACGGGCAGGGGCGCGCCGGCCGGATGCTCAGCGCACCCTCACCGCGCGCTCCATCACCTCGGCGGCCAGCCGCAGGGCGGCCTGTTGCGTGGTGTGCGCCAGGAGGTCGGTGCGGATGGGGCCGCCACCGGCCAGATGACGGTCGTACGGCACGGTGACGACGGTGACACCGGCCTCCTTGAGGTGCCCGGCGGCCGTCTTGTCGTCGAGGAGCGTGTCGGGGGTGTTCGACACCAGCGCCACGACCGTCGTGGCCAGGGCGGAGTGCGGCAACCGGGCCAGCCAGTCCAGTACCTGGCGGGTGGCGCCGACGCCCTCCGCGGTGGCCGGCGCGACCACCACCCGGGCGTGCGCGGTGTCCATGGCCGTACGGGCCACCTCGCCGGGGAGCGTCTCGCAGTCGACCACGCTCACCGCGAAGTAGCGGCGCAACGCCAGCGTCACCTTGCGGTACGACACCATGTCGAGCGGCGGACCGACCTGGCCCCGGCTCGCGGGCAACAACCAGCCGCCGTCCGAAACCGGCACCAAGTAGCCGGTCACGTCCGTCAGTTGCATGGACGGGTGGAGGATCGGTGCGAGATCGGCGAGCGTCCAGCGCACCGCCTCCGCACCCATGCGCACCGGCAGGGTGCCCAGCGCGGCATCCGCCTCCAGTGTGAGCACCGGGTCGTGCCGGTAGTGGTTGAGGGTGCGCCCGAGCAACGCGGAGACGGTGGACTTGCCGACGCCGCCACGGATGGAGGTGACGGCCACCACCCGGCCCGTGGTGACGGGCTGCTGCAACTCGCGGGCGATCCTGGTCCGTTCGGCGACGTCCTGGGCCACGGAGGAGGTGAGCTTGCGCAGGGCCCGCCCCGTGCGCCGGGTCACGGAGTCGCCGTGCGGGGGGCGTTTCAGGGCGAGGAGGAGACGGGGGTCGAGGGTGGGGGAGGACTCGGGG
>NZ_NCTE01000951.1 GCF_002114215.1 Streptomyces sp. 13-12-16
CGGCCGGCAGCCGGGCGGCGACGGCCGCCACGGTGCCCGGCGTACGGCGGTGGAGGGCGGTCAGCGGGAACCACAGGGCGGCGGCCGCGCAGAGGGCCGTCGCGGTCCCGCCGGACAGCGCGTGGCCGGGGCTCCACGGCATCGCCGCCATGGCCAGGGCCATGGCGCAGTGCAGGAGGTGGTCCACCCGGTCACGGCACCCCGCCCCCGGTGACCGGAGGCTCCGCCACAGCGCGTGCGCCGCCACGACGGCGAAGAGCACGGTCAGCAGGAGATGCACGAGGTCCACGGGAGTACTCACGGCAGACCTGACCGGGCCCGCTGACGATCCGTGACACCGCACGGCCCGGAGCGGGTGCCACGGTGTCACAAACCCCCGCTCGCCCCGGTCACTGGTCAGTGACCCACCCAGAGCGACGGGAGCAATCATGGCCATGACCGAACAGCGACTCGCCACCACCGTGCTGGTGATCGGCACCGGTGGGGCCGGTCTGCGCGCGTCCATCGAGCTGGCCGAGGCCGGCATCGACGTCCTCGCCGTCGGCAAGCGCCCCAAGGAGGACACCCACACCTCCCTGGCGGCCGGCGGGATCAACGCGGCCCTGGCCACCATGGACCCCGAGGACAGCTGGCAGCAGCACGCGGCGGACACGCTCAAGGAGAGCTACCTGCTCGGCGACCCCCGCACCGCCGAGATCGTCACCCGGGGCGCCGCCCTGGGCATCGACGACCTGGAGCGCTACGGCATGGCCTTCGCGCGTGAGGAGGACGGCCGGATCTCCCAGCGTTTCTTCGGCGCGCACACGTTCCGGCGCACCGCCTTCGCCGGTGACTACACCGGGCTGGAGATCCAGCGCACCCTCATCCGGCGGGCGGGCCGGCTGAACATCCCGGTGCTCGACAGCGTCTACATCACCCGTCTCCTGGTCCACGACGGTGCCGTCTTCGGCGCCTACGGCTTCGACCCGGGCGACGGCACCCGCTACCTCGTCCACGCCGACGCCGTGATCCTCGCGGCGGGCGGGCACACCCGCATCTGGCGGCGCACGTCGTCGCGGCGCGACGAGAACACCGGCGACTCGTTCCGGCTCGCCGTGGAGGCCGGGGCCCGGCTGCGCGACCCGGAGCTGGTCCAGTTCCACCCCTCCGGCATCATCGAGCCGGAGAACGCGGCCGGCACCCTGGTCAGCGAAGCCGCACGCGGGGAGGGCGGCATCCTGCGCAACGCGCTCGGCGAGCGGTACATGAACCGCTACGACCCCGAGCGCATGGAACTGTCCACGCGCGACCGCGTGGCGCTCGCCTCCTACACCGAGATCAAGGAGGGCCGCGGCACGCCCGACGGCGGCGTCTGGCTCGACGTCTCCCACCTCCCCCGCCGGACGATCATGGAGCGGCTCCCCCGGGTCTACCAGACGCTCCTCGAGCTGCAGATGCTGGACATCACCCGCGACCCCATCGAGGTCGCCCCCACGGCGCACTACTCGATGGGCGGCGTCTGGGTGCGCCCCGAGGACCACAGCACCGACGTCCGCGGCCTGTACGCGATCGGTGAGGCGTCGAGCGGGCTGCACGGCGCCAACCGGCTCGGCGGCAACAGTCTCATCGAACTCCTCGTCTACGGCCGTATCACCGGGCGGGCCGCCGCCGCCTACTCGGACGGGCTCACCGCGCAGCCCCGCAGCGCGTCCGCCGTGGCGGCGGCCCGCGCGGAGGTCGACGAACTGCTCGCCGCCGACGGGCCCGAGAACGTCCGGGCCCTGCAGCGCGCCATCCGCGACACCATGACCGAACACGCCGGCGTCGTCCGTGACGAACAGGGCCTGCGCACCGGTCTGGCGGAGCTCGACGTCATCGAGAAGCGCATGGAGAACATCGGCGTCCACCCCGACATCGCGGGGTTCCAGGACCTCGCCCACGCCTTCGACCTCAAGTCGGCCGCCCTGGCGGCCCGCGCCACCCTGGAAGCGGCCCTGGAACG
The DNA here is from genome assembly GCF_002114215.1 of Streptomyces sp. 13-12-16. Taxonomy (GTDB): domain Bacteria; phylum Actinomycetota; class Actinomycetes; order Streptomycetales; family Streptomycetaceae; genus Streptomyces. The sequence goes on from NZ_NCTE01000951.1 coordinate 1,982, forward strand.
CCGGGAGACCCGCGGCTGTCACAACCGCAGCGACTTCCCCGACATGGACCCCGCCTTCCGCGTCAACCTCGTCTGGTCCCCGGCCACCGGCATCACCCACGAGGAGATTCCCCCCGTCCCGGAGGAGATCGCGTCCCTCATGGCCGAGGTCTCCACCGAGGGAAAGCTCGTCGAATAGCCGGCGGTTCCCGAAGGCACGCGGTGGCCGTGTCACAGAAGACGCGCCCACCCGGTCTCTCCTCATGCGGACAACATCACGACATCAGCGCATATACGAAAGGTTCCCACCATGAAGGTCGTAGTGATCGGCGGCACCGGACTCATCGGCTCGAAGCTGGTCGCCAAGCTCAACGAGCATGGTCACGAGGCGGTGCCGGCCGCCCCCAACACCGGCGTCAACACGCTCACGGGCGAGGGCCTGGCCGAGGTGCTGACCGGCGCCTCGGTCGTGGTCGACGTCTCCAACTCGCCCTCCTTCGCGGACGACGCCGTCATGGAGTTCTTCCGCACCTCGACCACCAACCTCCTCAAGGCGGAGGCCGACGCCGGTGTCACCCACCACGTGGCCCTCTCCGTGGTCGGCACGGAGCGGCTCCAGGAGAGCGGCTACTTCCGCGCCAAGCAGGCGCAGGAGGGCCTGATCAAGGATTCGGGCATTCCCTACTCCATCGTCCACGCCACGCAGTTCTTCGAGTTCATGAAGGGCATCGCCGAGTCGGCGACCGACGGTGACACCGTCCGCCTGGCCCCGGTGAAGATCCGGCCCATCCACTCCGACGACGTGGCCGCCGCCGTCGGCCGCACCGCCGTGGGCACGCCCGTCAACGGGGTGGTGGAGGTCGCCGGTCCCGACGTGTTCCAGCTCGACGAGCTGATCCGCAAGGGCCTGGCCGCCAAGAACGACCCGCGCACGGTCGTGACCGACGCGCACGCCCCGTACTTCGGTGCGGAGCTGCGGGAGGACACGCTGCTGCCCGGTGCGGACGCGCACATCGCGGAGACCCGGTTCGGCGACTGGCTCGCGCAGCAGCAGCACTGAGCCACCCCGGGGGGGGCGGGCTCCGGAAGGAGGGTCCGCCCCCGCGCGTGGGGCCCGTCGTCCGCACCGCGGCACGACGGGCCCCTTTTTTCAGGCCCCTCTCCGGGCAGACAGCGATCGCAGAAGGAGTCACCCACCATGTCCACCCGGCACGACCAGGCCGTTCCCGCCCGCTCCGCGTCCTACGCGGGAGTGACCGGCGCCTACACCGTCGACCCGGTCCACAGCACCATCGGCTTCTCCGTCCGGCACGCCATGGTCTCCCGCGTGCACGGGAGGTTCGGCCGTTTCGAGGGCCTGCTGCTGCTCGACGGCTCCGACCCGTCCCGTTCGGAGGCGTACGTGAGTGTCCAGACCGACAGCATGGACACGGGGGCCGAGGAGCGTGACGCCCACCTGCGGGGCCCCGACTTCTTCGACGCCGCGACGTTTCCCCTGATGAGCTTCCGCTCCACGCGCGTCGTCCCGCTCGGCGACGACGGGTTCCGGGTCATGGGCGCGCTGCGCATCAAGGACGTCGAGCTGCCCCTGGACCTCCGGACGGTCTTCGGCGGAGCCGGCGAGGACGCCCACGGACGGTACCGGGCCGGCTTCGAGGGCACGGCCACCCTGCGGCGTTCGGACTGGGGGCTGGCCTGGAACACGCCGCTGGGGGCGGGAGGTGTCCTGATCGGCGACAAGGTGACGCTGGCCCTGGACATCTCGGCGGTGCGGGCCGACCTCGCACCGGCGGCCTGATCACACGGCGGGGCGGGCGGGGCGGAACCGGTATCGGTTCCGCCCCG
>NZ_NCTE01000952.1 GCF_002114215.1 Streptomyces sp. 13-12-16
GGCGAAGGCCATGAGCAGGCCGCCCGCCGCCAGCGCCCAGAGCGAGCCGGTGCCGTGGTGCCGGTCGAAGGCACCGCGCACCGCGACGGTGGCCGCCGCCACGGACTCGCCCAGCACGATGAGGGTGAACAGCCCGTAGCGTTCGGCGATGTGGCCCGGATGCCAGGGCGTCATCCCGGCGGACTGGGCCCACACGGGGACGGACAGCTCGGCCAGGATCATCACCACGATGCCCGGCAGCCTCACCGCCGCCGGGACGAGGAGCATCCCCACCCAGCCGAGTTGGCACGCCGCCACGCCGGAGGCGAAGCGCAGCGCGGTCCGGCGCCGGGCGGGGTCGGCCAGCGCGGCACGCAGCCAGAGCGCGGCCAGGGCCGTGCGCAGGACGACGTATCCGACGGTGATGACGGTCAGGTCGCCGGCTTCGAAGGCGCGGTCCACGCCTGCGGCGAGCACGAGCGACCCCGTTATCTGCAGGAGCACCGAGAGCCGGTACGGGACGTCGTCCGGGTCGTAGGCGGAAGCAAACCAGGTGAAGTTCATCCACGCCCACCAGATGGTGAAGAACACCAGCGCGAAGCGCAGCACACCGGTGGCGTGGTCGCCGCTCTCCAGCGCCCTGTGCAGACTCCCGGACGCCTGGGCCACCGCGACGACGAAGCACAGGTCGAAGAAGAGCTCCAGGGGGGTGGAGGTCCGGTGCGGCTCTCCGGAGTCGCGGCCGGCCATCGTGTGCCACCGCCCGGTGTCCCGTGGCGTCCGCGGGGTGAGGCGGCGGTTCAGCGGGGGGCTCCCGGAGCCGCCCCGGCCGGTCCCGGCCCGGCGCCCGCCACGTCCGCCTGCTCGTTCGCGTTCATGCCTCTCCTCGTTCCGCCGGCTCACCGTTCCGCCGGCTCACCGGGCACGGTTTTCCGGCCGACGCTAGGGCGGCCGGAGAGCGGGACGAGTCCGCCGACGCACGCGTGCTTGCCCGAGAGCGAAACGCCGGCGCCGGGGCGGGCACAGTGCGCCGCCGGTCACCCCCGCATGCGCTGCCGGTCAAGACGGCACCGGGCCGGGGACCTAGCGTCCCCGGGGAACACGCGGCACTACACACAGGAGACGCGCATGACCAACTCGTCCGCTCACCACGGCAGTCAGCCTTGGTTGCACCAGAAGGGGGAAGTGATCCAGGAGTTCGGGACCGTCAAGCAGTTCCCGGTCGCCCTGTCCTACGAGACCCGGATGTACTCCTGCCAGCGCCTGAACAAGGTCCTCGCCGACACGCAGATCCTCCACGGCCTCTACAAGAAGCACCACTGGCTGATGCGGGGCGCCACCTTCTACCAGTTGCACCTGGTCCTGGACCGGCACGCGGGGGAACAGCTGGAGATCGTCGACACCCTCGCCGAGCGCGTCCAGTCGCTGGGCGGTGTCGCGGTGGGGGATTCCCGGCACGTCGCCGAGATCACGTCGATCCCGAGGCCGCCGGACGGGGCGGAGGAGGTGCCGGCCATGCTGTCCCGGTTGCTGGAGGCACACGAGACCATCCTCGTGGACGCCCATGACGCCGCCGCCCGGGCGGCCGGGAGCGGTGACGACGGAACCAACGACCTGCTGGTCTCCCAGGTGATCAGGACCGGCGAACGACAGGCGTGGTTCCTGGCCGAGCACCTGGTCGACACACCGCTGGTCCGCACCTGACCGGCCTGCCGCGGTTCCGGGGGCACCGGAGGGGGCCGGCGCGCCCGCGCGACGCCCTGCGCCGGCGACCGCCGCGTGAAGCCGGTCGCCGTGTCCGCCGGGTCGGGCGGCCCCTCCGGCTCGAAGTTGTGGCC
>NZ_NCTE01000953.1 GCF_002114215.1 Streptomyces sp. 13-12-16
CGCGGCCCGTGCGGGATGTCCCGGTCCGGTGCGGGCGGCACGCCCCCCGGGGCCGGCCGGCCGCCGCGCCGGCTCGGTGACCTCCGCGGCCGTGAGGTGACGGCCCGTCACGCGCGTCGGCGTTCACTCACCGGGCCGGTGTCGTCCGTGCCGGCCGGTACCCGACGCCACGTCACTCAGACGAGTTCCGGCCGCGGTTCCCGCTGCCGCTCCGGTGCGGTCGTCGTCTCCCACAGTGCGGTGGTGCGCACGTAGCCGTGGATCACCGAGGCCATCAGCAGGACGAGGAGGGGGCCGGACGCCCACGGGTACTCGGCCATCTCCACCGGCAGCCACCGGTACGACACCAGGAGCACGGCGAAGACCGTCGTGCCGTGGGCGACCAGCCAGGTGGCCGACCGGTCCCAGCCGCGTGCGAGCGAGCGCATCGCCGCCTCGACCGTGAGCGCGAACACCACACCGGCGACGAGGTCCACGCCGTAGTGGTAGCCGAAGCCCAGCGTCGCCGAGAGGGTGGCGACCAGCCAGAACGTCCCCGCGTACCGCATCGCCCGCGAGCCCTTGCGGGTGTGGACGAAGAGGGTGACGGCCCACGCGGTGTGCAGGCTGGGCATGCAGTTGCGCGGGGTGATTTCGTCGAACGGGACCGGGTGCGGGGTGCCGATGGACGGCAGCGTGTCCGGCCACAGGTGGCCCACCGCCCACTGTCCGCCATCGGCTCCGTAGGCGTAGACCGGCCCGACGACCGGGAAGACCATGTAGACGGCCGGTCCGAGCAGGCCGATGACCAGGAACGTGCGCACCAGGTGGTGGGCCGGGAAACGGCGCTCCACCGCCACGCGGCGCAGCTGGTACAGCCCGACGAGCGCCGCCGCCAGCGGGAGCTGACCGTAGACCACGTGGAGGAGGAAGGGGCCGGCCGGTTCCGTCGCCTCGACGATCCGGCCGGCCAGCCACGAGGGGTCGCCCAGCGCGCGGTCGGCGAGCGCGACGTACGGGTCGAGCACCGTCGGGCGGGTCTTCGAGGTGATGAGCAGCCAGGTGTCGCCCGTCTTGTGGCCGGCCACCAGGAGCAGGCCCAGTCCGGTGCCCTTCAGCAGCAGCAGGCGTTCCGGCCCGGTACGGCGGGTGACGGCGACGGCCGCGATGCCCAGGACCGCCCACAGCGCGCCGTTGCCGAAGTTCATCTCGGCGCCGGCCGCCCACCGCACCAGGAAGAAGACGACGTCGATGCCGATCGCCGCGCCCGCCGCGACGAGCCGCTGCCGCCAGGTGAGCACCACCATCGCCAACGCGAGACCGGCGTACAGCAGTGGTCCCGAATCGGGGGCGAGGACCACCTCGCGTGCGTGGTGGGTGATCGGCCCCGGCAGGCCGTAGCCGCGCGCGGTGAATTCCAGGGCGATGAGGAATCCGAGGGTCGCGACACCCGCGGCCGCCCACAGCACCGTCTGCGGCTGACGTATGCGCGCCGGTATGCGGCTTGGTTCTGTTTTCACTGCCTGGTCTATGAGTGAAGATCGGATGATCGGCAGATCGCCATGAGTCCGCACATGCTAGCGGCACCCTGTGGACCCGATGTGAGCCAGGGCCGCTCCCGCCCGGACTACGGCCGCCCCGTCGCCCGGCGGCACGCCTGCGCGTACCCCCGCACCAGGGGGCGGGAGCCGTCCTCCGTCCGCCAGGCCAGGGCGTAACGGCTCGGGGAGAGGCCGTGGACCGGGCGGGTCGTGACGCCGCCGAGGGTGATCAGAGGGGCGTTGCCCGCGGCCACCAGGCAGATGCCGAGGCCGGCGACCAGGGCTTCATAGGTCTCCTCCGTGCCGGCGATCTCCGCGCCGACGCGGGGCGGGCCGCCGGGGCGTTCGTCGAGGGCGAGCCAGTGGTCGCGCAGGACACCCGCGCTCGGGGGCAGCGCCAGGAACGGTTCGTCGGCGAGGTCCGCGAGCGTGAGGTCCGTACGGGCGGCCAGGGGGTGCGTCTCGGGGAGGGCGACCAGACGCGGCTCCTCGGCGACCACCGTCCAGTCGTAGCGGCCGGCGTCGGGCAGCGGCAGCCAGACGAACGCCACGTCCGCCTCGCCGCCCGCGAGCCCCGCCGTCGGGTCCTCCCAGCCGACCTGCCGCAGCCGGACCGCGGCGTCCGGGTGCGCGGCGGTGAAGCGGGAGCGGATCGCCGGGAGCAGGCCGCCGCG
>NZ_NCTE01000954.1 GCF_002114215.1 Streptomyces sp. 13-12-16
CCCCGTACGACGGGGCCCTGGAGCTGCACCGGCGGCTGGCGGGGTCGGCGCTGGTGACCGAGCGGGACGCCGGCAGTCACGGCCTCGCGGGCGGGGCCAACGCCTGCGTGCACGGCCACCTGGAGGCGTATCTGCTGGACGGCCGGGTCCCGGGGCGGCGCGCCTCCTGCGCACCGCACCCGGAACCGGAACCGGCGTCGGCGGACCGGCGGACCGGGGAGGCCCGGCCCGCCGCCTGATCAGGCCAGGCCCGCGACCAGTTCCGCGACGTCCTTGCGGCGGCCCGTGAAGAACGGGACCTCCTCGCGGACGTGCATCCGGGCCTCCGAGCCGCGCAGGTGGCGCATGAGGTCGACGATCCGGTCCAGTTCGTCGGCCTCGAAGGCGAGGAGCCACTCGTAGTCGCCCAGGGAGAACGAGGCGACCGTGTTGGCGCGCACGTCGGGGTAGCCGCGGGCCATCTTGCCGTGGTCGGCGAGCATGCGCCGGCGGTCCTCGTCGGGCAGCAGGTACCAGTCGTAGGAGCGCACGAAGGGGTAGACGCTCACATAGTTGCGGGGCGTCTCGTCGGCGAGGAACGCCGGGATGTGCGACCGGTTGAACTCGGCGGGCCGGTGCAGCGCCATGTTCGACCAGACCGGCTCCAGCGCGCGGCCCAGCCTGGTGCGGCGGAAGAGGTTGTACGCCTCCTGGAGCTTGTCGGCGGTCTCCGCGTGCCACCAGATCATGAGGTCGGCGTCCGCGCGCAGGCCCGACAGGTCGTAGGTGCCGCGGATCGTGACGTCCTTGGCGGCGAGCTGGTCGAACAGCTCCTGGACCTCGTCGGCGTACCCGGCGCGGTCCTCCGGCAGTACGTCCTTCAGCTTGAAGACGGACCAGAGGGTGTAGCGGATGACCTCGTTGAGGTCCTTGGCCAGCTTGCCCTTGTTCGGGATCCGGTCGGGGGCGGGGGTGGTGGCGTCGTCACTCATGTCCCTTATTCTCCTGCTCCTCCGTGGAGGCTCTGCACCGGGTCGGCGGTGAGCTGCTGCACACCGTGCAGGTCACCGTGGATCTGGTCGGCGGCGGCGTACGCGCTCGCGATGCACGCGGGGACGCCGACGCCGTCGTAGGCCGCGCCGCACACGGCGAGACCGGCGAGCCCGGCGAGGTGCTCGCGGACGCGGGCCACGCGCGCGTGGTGCCCGACAGGGTACTGGGGCAGACCGTCCGGCCAGCGGGTGACGCGGGTGGCGACCGGGGCGGCGACCAGGCCGACGGCGGCCTTCAGGTCGTGCCGGGAGACCTCCACGAGGTCGGCGTCGTCGCGGCGCAGGATCTCCGTCTCGCCGTGGCGGCCCACGGAGGTGCGCAGGACGACCAGGTCCGGGTTCTCCTCGGCGATCCAGCCCCATTTGGCGGAGGCGAAGGTGGACGCCTTGATGGTGCGGCCGTC
>NZ_NCTE01000955.1 GCF_002114215.1 Streptomyces sp. 13-12-16
CGGGGCCCACCCGTCGGCGCCCAGGGCCCGCGCGAACCGGCCGTCCTCGCCGAAGGCCCTGCCCCCGGCGAGCACGGGCACTCCGACGGCCTGGCAGGCGGTGATGGCCGCGTGCGCGGCCGGCAGGTGGGTGGGGATCGACCCGGAGAGCAGGACGGCGTCGGAGTCGGTGTGGTGCTGGTGGGCGACGAGGTGGGGCGTGGGCGTCTGGGCGCCCAGGTAGTCCACCTGCCAGCCCCGCAGCCGCAGGACCTCGGCGACGAGCCGGGCCGGGAAGGCGTGCCACTCGCCGTCGACGCACGTGACCGTCACCCGCCCGCGGTGCGGGGGGACGGGCCTGCCCGCCGCCGGACGGTGGACGAGGGCGGCGATCACGCGCTCGTTGATGGCCGTGGCGGCGTGCTCCTGGGCGACGGTGATGCGGTCGGCGGCCCATTCGGCACCGATCCTCTCCTGCACCGCCGCGACGACGTCGAGCAGCAGGGCCTCCTCCTCCCATCCCGCGTCGAGCCCGCCGCGCACCACGTCGACGGCGTCGTACTCGGTGCCCTCGATCACCGCCCGCCAGAGCTCGTCGCGCAGAACGGCGGTCGACGGGCGGTCCGTGCTCACGTGTCCCTCCCCGGGGCTTCGCCGGCGCCCGCGGGCGGCGCCGTGCGCGGTGCGCTGATGGCGAGGGCGGCCATGTCGTCGTGGCCGCCGCCGCCCAGCCACTGGGCGGCCAGCATCTGCACCCGCTCCACGACGGCTTCCCCCGGCATGCCGGCGCATTCCACCAGCGCCTGCCGCAGCCGGCGTTCCCCGAACAGTTCGTCCCCCAGCGGTCCGCCGCGGGCCTCGGTGATGCCGTCGGTGTAGAGCAGGCACGTCTCCCCGGGCGCGAGCACCTCCTCGGCCGTCCGTACCGTGACGGAGGGAAGCGCGCCGACGAGGGTGCCGTGGGTGGCCGCCTCCTCGACCCGGCCGTCGGCGCGGACGATGAGCGGGGGCATGTGCCCGGCGCTGGTCAGCCTCAGGCGCACCCGGCGGCCCTCGCGCCTGACGGAGGCCAGCACCATGGTGGCGAAGCGGGTGTGGTGCGAGGTGAGCAGGGCTCCGTTGAGCAGGGTGAGGACCTGCTGGTGGTCGGAGGCCAGGGGCAGCAGCGCGTGCAGCGTGTTGCGGATCTTCCCGGTCAGGACCGCCGCGTCCAGCCCCTTGCCGGCCACGTCGCCCAGCACGACGAACGTCTCCTGCGAGGCGTCGGCCCCGGGGTGCACGTCGTAGAAGTCACCGCCGATCCGCTCGTGGTCGCTGGCGGCGCGGTAGCGCCCCGCGTAGTCGACCCCGTGCAGGTTCTCCAGGACCGGCGGCAGCAGTTCCCGCATGAGCGTGGTGGTGATCGCGCTCTGCTCGCTGTACAGGCGCGCGGCCGACAGCGCGGTGCCCGCGCGTGCGGCGAAGAGCCGGGCGAACGCCTCCTCGTCCGGGGTGAAGGCCCGCTCCGTGCCGGCGCGGAGCAGGATCAGCGCGCCGGCGGACACCCCGTGCCCGGGAAGTGGCGTGACGATGACGGAGCCGACGGGCCCGGCGAAGCCCTCCGGGACGACCCACTCGGGGAGGGCACCGGGGTCGATCCAGCGCGCGGGCACCGGCGGGAAGCCCTGGAGGGCCTCGGCCAGGCCCGGGACGTCACGGGCGTCGAACTGGCGCGAAGTGTGCTCCGCGGGCCTGCCGCGCAGGGCGTGGGTGACGCTGTGCCGGCGGCCGGCGGGCGGCAGGACGAGCAGCGCGGCGTCGGCGAGGTGTTCGGCCGCCAGCTGC
>NZ_NCTE01000956.1 GCF_002114215.1 Streptomyces sp. 13-12-16
CGACCCGCGCGACCCCGACGGGCTGCTGGTGGACGCCCAGCGGGCGGTGGACCGCGCCTGGGACTCACCGGCCCGCGTCGAGCTGCTGCGCGAGGTGAGCCCGCTGATCACGGCCGCCGCCCGGGCGGACAACCGCGACCCGGTGCCCTGGCGGCTCGCCCTGGACCACGCCCGCGGCGCGCGCGCCGGGCACACGTACTTCGAGGAGCTGTGGGAGGCCGCGGTCCGGCGGGCCCCGCACCACCACGGCTGCCATGTGGCGGCCCTGCGCTACCTGGCGTCCTCCTGGCACGGTTCGCACCACGAGTGCTTCACCTTCGCGGACCTGGCCGCGCAGGACGCGCCGGAGGACTCGCTCACGCAGGCGCTGCCGCTGCGGGCGGCGTTCGGCTACCTCACCGACCGCTGCGGTCCCGAAGTGCCGCGCGCACGGCTGGAGGCGGCGGCCGACCGCGCCACCGCACTGTCCGCCCGGCTGCCGGCGGGCCAGTCCTGGCCGGCCGAGCTGCGCAATCTGCTGACGTACGTCCTGGTCCGGCTGGAACGCCGGCGGGACGCCCTGGAGCAGCTCCGGCTGACCGGCCCGTACGCCACGTCCTTCCCCTGGGACCGGGAGGCGGACGACCCCCTCGGCCGGTTCCTGGAGGTCCGTCAGAACGTGCGCGCGGCGGTCGCGTCCGGCTGTCCCTAGCCGGGATCCGGCCCCCGGCACCGGTCCCGGACCGACCGAGGAGTGAACAGGGCGGCCGGCTCCGCTTCGGCGACCATTAGGCTCTTGACCCGTGACCACCGTCCGGCTCCCGCTCTTCCCCCTGAACACGGTGCTGTTCCCGGGGCTCGTGCTTCCGCTCAACGTCTTCGAGGAGCGCTATCGCGCCATGATGCGCGAGCTGCTGAAGACCCCGGAGGACGAGCCGCGCCGGTTCGCCGTCGTGGCGATCCGCGACGGGCACGAGGTGGCGCCGAGCGCGCCCGGCATGCCCGACCCGACGGCCGTGCCCGCGCGCGGTCCGGCGGCGGGCTTCGGCACCGATCCGCTGCGCGCCTTCCACAAGGTGGCCTGTGTCGCGGACGCGGCGACGATCCGGGAGCGGGCCGACGGCACCTTCGAGGTGCTGGCGACCGGTACGACCCGGGTGCGGCTGCTGTCCGTCGACGCCTCGGGGCCGTATCTGACGGCCGAGGCGGAGCCGCTGGCCGAGGATCCCGGCGACGAGGCGGGGGCGCTGGCCGAGGGGGTGCTGCGCTCCTTCCGCCAGTACCAGAAGCGGCTGGCGGGAGCGCGGGAGCGGTCGCTGACGACCGGCGCGGAGCTGCCGGACGAGCCGGGTGTCGTCTCCTACCTGGTCGCCGCCGCGATGATGCTGGACACGCCGACGAAGCAGCGGCTGCTCCAGGCGCCGGACACCGCGTCCCGGCTCCGTGACGAGCTGAGACTGCTGCGCGCGGAGACGGCCGTCATCCGTCATCTGCCGTCGCTGCCGGCCGCGGAGCTGACGCGCGGTCCGACGAGTCTCAACTGACGCACGAAACCGACATACGAAACCGACATACGAAACCAACCGGGGTACAGGCGGGGATGGCGAAGAAGTCCAGGAAGCAGCAGCCGGGGGGCACGCCCGCGACGGTGGCGCTCACCGCGGCCGGGGTGCCGTTCACGGTGCACTCCTACGAGCACGACCCGGCCCACCCGTCGTACGGCGAGGAGGCGGCCGAGGCGATGGGGGTCTCGCCGGACCGGGTCTTCAAGACTCTGGTGGCGGACGTCGACGGCACGCTCACGGTGGCGGTGGTGCCGGTGGCGGGCCAGCTGGACCTGAAGGCCCTCGCGTCGGCGGTGGGCGGCAAGCGGGCCACGATGGCCGACCCGGCCCTGGCGGAACGCACCACGGGCTACGTCCGCGGCGGCATCTCCCCCCTGGGCCAGCGCAAGAGACTCCCCACGGTCTTGGACGAGTCGGCCACCCGGCACGAAACGATCTGCGTCTCGGCGGGCCGCCGCGGCCTGGAGGTGGAACTCGCCCCGACCGACCTGACCACCCTGACCTCGGCGACCCTGTCCCCGATCGGCCGCGCCTGACGCACCCG
>NZ_NCTE01000957.1:0-2646 GCF_002114215.1 Streptomyces sp. 13-12-16
CGGACCGGCACACCCACGCCCCGGCCCGCGCCCCCGGGCGGCCGGGCGGGCGTCAGCGGGCGAGCCGACACGCGTGCGTCCCCGTGCACGCCCGCGAACACGGGCCGCCGGGCAGGCGTCAGCGGGGGAACCAGCATCTGATCGTCGTGCCCTCGGCCCCGGTGTGCACGCGCACCAGGTCGGCGATCAGGTTGACCATCAGCAGGCCGCGTCCGCCGCGCTGGTCGCGGGAGGCGGGGCGGCGCCCGGCGAGGGGGTCGGCCATCCGGCCTCCGTCGCGCACCTCGCACAGTACGTGGCCGTCCTCGGCCCAGACCCGCAGCACTCCCGAACCACCGCCGTGCAGCACGCTGTTCGTGGTCAGCTCGGCCGTGGCGAGGGCCAGGTCGTTCAGGGTGACGCCGGTGAGGCCGAGCCGCCGTCCCTCGTCGGACGCGGCGTGCCGGGCCGAGGGCAGCGAATCGGCGACGAACGGGAAGGTCATCGCGTCCGTCACGAGCGGCAGCGGCTCGTTGTAGCGGGCGACGACCGCGTCGGGGGCGTACGCCTCGCTGTCCCGCGCCGGGCGTGCGCCGGCGGGGATGACGGTGGGGTGGGTGGCGTGGGCGTCGGCGAGGACGTGCGCGGGCAGGCGTACGGCGTCGTAGGGGCACAGGATCGTCGCCGTACGGTCCCGGAAGGCGGCGTTGATCAGTGCCTCGTGCTGGACGCAGGCGGGGTACTCGGCCGCGGAGCGGCCGACCCAGATGGGCTCGCCGATGATCCGCACCCGCTCCCCGGCCGGCCGGGTGTCGGCGAAGGCGCGCAGCACGCCGGGGATGATCCGGCCGGGGTTGCGTCCGGCCTCGCGCATGTCGAGGAGGCGGACGGTGTCCGCGTCGTCACCGAGCGCGTCCCGGATCAGTCGCAGTCGTTCCCCGGGGACGGCGACCGCCACGGGCTCGCCGGCCGCGAGCCCCTCGCGCACGAAGGGGACGGTGCCCTCCAGGTACTCCCGGTCGTCCCGGTAGAAGAGGGCGGGGTGGGCGAAGGGACCGGCGAGGGCTTCCAGGGGTCCGGCCGCGGCACTCATGACATCGACACCTCGATCGTCGACAGGTCGGGCCAGAACAGGTCCAGTACCCGGCTCAGGGCGGGCGGCGGGCGGCGCACCACGAACCGGCGGCCGTCCCCGAGGCGCGCGGCGGCCGCAGCGAGCGCTCCGGCGCCCGCGACGTCGACGAACGTCACCTCGGACAGTTCCAGCTGGTACACGGCCTCACCTCCGCGCACCGCCTGCTCCAGCACGCGCTCCCAGATCGTATGCGTGGCCAGACCGATCTCCCCGGCCGCGCGGACACCGCGGCCGTCCGCCAGCGGACGCACCGTCAGGCACGGCGCCGGGGCCCCGGGCCCGTACGACGTCCGGTGGTGATCGCCCAACACCGCCTCCCCACGCTCCCGGTCCCTGGTACCCCGCCGGTTCCCGGCCATTCACCGGCGCGGTGTGTAGTACGCCGCGGGCGGGGCAGGCGCATCCGCAGCGCAGCCGGGACCGTGCGCAGCCTACCGCTCCGGTGCCGGCGGCGGCCGGACTCACCCGAAACGCCCCGACCACCCACGAGCACCGACAAGGCGGTGACATGTCCTCCGCGGCATCACTCCCTCCCCCGGGAAGGCCGAACAGCCTGGTCATCGGCGGTCGCACGGACGCGGACCGGGCGCTGCTCGTCCCGCGCGGCGAGCTGGTCCGCGGGTGCGCCCAGGCCCTGACCGAGAAGCTGGCCCGGCTGCCCGCCGGCACGGCACGGGTCGACGTGGACATGAGCGGCGTGTACTTCATGGACACGGCGGGACTGGAGTTCCTGGAGGTGCTGCGCGACCACGGCCGACGCCGGTCGGTGCCGGTCACGGCCACCCGCTGGAACGGTCAGCCGCGCCGCATCCTGGAACTCGCCGGCCTCGACACCACGGACCCGCTGCGCTCCCCGGCACCGGAGGGCACGCCGTCGCGGACCGTCTCGGCGGTGGCGCTGGAGCGGGAGGAGCGGCTGCACCTGCTCCAGGAGGAGGTCGAGCAGTTGCGGCAGGCGATCGCCTCCCGCCCGGTGATCGACCAGGCCCGCGGCGTCCTGATGGCGACGTACGGCTGCACCTCGGACGAGGCGTGGCACATCCTGCGGGAGGTGTCCCAGCTCTCCAACACCAAGCTCCGCACGGTCGCGGAGGCGCTCACCGCGGGTGCGGAGGCGGAGGGTGCCGCCCCGCCCGAGGAGGTCCGCGCCGCCCTGTCCAGGGCCCTGGCCCGCCGCTCGGCACGGTGACACCGGCCCGCGCGGGGTACCCGGCGACGGACCGACCACCGGCCCCGCGAACGGGAGGCAGCACCATGAGCGAGCTGAGCGAGCACACTCCGTCCCAGGCCGAGGGCGACCGGGACGACGACGAGTGGACCACCCCCGAGATCCCGCACTCCACCCCGTCCCAGGCGGAGGGCGAACGCGACCCGTCGGACGCCCCGACGGCCGCCGACGAGCCCGAGTAGCGCCCGTCACCGGAGTCCGTCCGCCGTTGCGGTACCGAGGCGCCGGTCCGGCGGGCGGACCGGGCCGGTGTCGTGCCGGCCGGCGGCGGGGTGCTCCGGGTCACCGGGTGAGCGGCCGTCAG
>NZ_NCTE01000957.1:2749-5151 GCF_002114215.1 Streptomyces sp. 13-12-16
GCGGGGGGCGTTCCACTCCGCCGCGTCCAGGTCCGTGGACGGGGAGAGGCGCGCCCGCACGAGGGGCGGGGGCGTGTGGTGGGGCGGGTGGGACTCGAACCCACGGCCGACGGATTATGAGTCCGCTGCTCTAACCGGCTGAGCTACCGCCCCATAACGGCGTGTCGCGTACATGTGTGCGCGCCGTCTGCCGCAGCATAGCCGCTCATACGATCTCCTGCTCCGGATGGTCGGCTGCGTGCGGTCTTCGTGACCATGGAGACTTCGCCGAGCCCCGCACGGTTCCCCCGGACATGAAAAAGGACCCCTACGGGGTCCTCGTTCAGGATGCTCCCCCGACTGGACTCGAACCAGTAACCTGCCGGTTAACAGCCGGCTGCTCTGCCAATTGAGCTACGGAGGACCGAGCTCCCCCGACTGGACTCGAACCAGTAACCTGCCGGTTAACAGCCGGCTGCTCTGCCAATTGAGCTACGGAGGAATGCCTCGTTGCATCGAACGTACCCGCCTGGGTATCCGCCAGGGGGCACTCGCTCGCTGCGACACATACATTAGCGCAAGCAGGGGGGTGCTCCGCCAATCGGTACTCCCCGGCGCTGTCGCCGCACCGGAGACCTACGCAGACCGCAACAACGGGAAGGGTGGCCGCCATGCGTTACCGGCTCACGTTCGTCGCCGGAGTCGTCCTGGGTTACGTGCTGGGCACGAAAGCCGGACGCGAGCGCTACGAGCAGATCAAGAGGTCCGCGCAGCAGTTCACGCGGAACCCCGCCGTGCGCAACACAGCGGAGAGCGCGGCGCAGCAGGGCCGCGAGTTCGCGGACAAGGCGTACCACGCGGTCAGCGACAAGGTCGGCGACCGCATGCCCGACTCGGTCGCCCAGCGGGTGCGCACCCTCCGCGAACGCGCCGCCCACGGCCCGGCGGAGGACGACTGGGGCACGAGCAACACGTGACGGGGCGGCTTTCCGGCACCGGGTGAGTCGCCCCGCTCCAGGGGCGCGGGGCCGTGTCGATGCGCGGCTCCGCCGCCTGGACGCGACGGGCCACGACGAAGGCGCACCCGCACAACCGCGCTCACCCCGACGGTGCCCACGCCCCACTCACCCTCCCCATACGGCAAAATCGCCGTATGGGGATAGTCGCCGGACTGGACAGCGCGCCAGACTTCACTCGCATCGTCGTCTGTGACACGGACACCGGATCCGTGCTCAAGCAGGGGTACGCCCAGCATCCGGTACAGAGCACCGACGGCGGCGGCCGTCCCTCCGACGTCGACCCGCAGGCCTGGCTGCTGTCCCTCGGCGAGGCCGCGGGCGGCGGCCTGCTGGAGGGCGTGCAGGCCATCGGCGTCTCCGCGCAGGCGAACGCGCTGGTGCCGCTGGACGCGCAGGGCAACACCGTGCGGCCGGCGATGACCGGCGGTGACAAGCGGGCGCAGGTCGCGGCGGCGGACCTCATCGACGCGTTCGGCGGGCGTGAGGCGTGGGCACAGGCCGTGGGCTGTGTGCCGGGGGCCGCGCAGCCGGTGACCAAGCTGCGCTGGATGGCCCGCAGCGAACCGGAGAGCGCGGCGCGCACCGCCGTACTGCTGCAGGCGCACGACTGGCTGGTGTGGCAGCTCCTCGGCCGGCCGGTGCGGCGCACCACCGACCGGGGCGGGGCTTCCGGCACCGGGTACTGGGCGGCGGCCACCGGCGGCTACCGGCCCGATCTGGTGGAGCTGGCGCTCGGGCACCAGGCGATGCTGCCCGAGGTGATCGGCCCGGCGGAGGCGGCCGGTACGACGCCGGAGGGGCTGCTGATCTCCGCCGGCACGGGCGAGACGATGGCGGCGGCGTTCGGGCTGGGGATCGGGCTGGGCGACGCGGTGGTGTCGCTGGGCGCGTCCGGGTCCGTGATGGCCGTGCACCCCGAGGCGCTCGTCGACCAGTACGGGATGATCACCTCCCTGGCGGACGCGACCGGCATGCACCTGCCCGTCGTCACCACCCTGAACGCCGTACGCGCCCTGCGCGGGACCGCCGAACTGCTCGGGGTGCCCGACCTGGAGACCCTGTCCGACCTGGCGATGAAGTCGACGCCGGGGTCGCACGGGCTGGTGCTGCTGCCGTACCTGGAGGGCGAGCGCACCCCGAACCTGCCGCACACCGCCGGGACGCTGGCCGGGCTGCGGCGCGAGTCGATGAAGCCGGAGCATCTGGCGCGGGCCGCGTTCGAGGGCATGCTGTGCGGGCTCGCGGACGCGCTGGACGTGCTGCGCGGCCGGGGCGTGGAGGTGCGGCGGGTCTTCCTGCTGGGTCCGGCCGCGGAGCTGCCGGCCGTGCAGTCGGCGGCGCCCGCCCTGTTCGGGGCGCAGGTGGTGGTGCCGCAGCCCGCGGACTACGCGGCGATCGGCGCGG
>NZ_NCTE01000097.1 GCF_002114215.1 Streptomyces sp. 13-12-16
GCGGCCGGGCGCGGGGGAGCCGGCGACCGGCGACGGCGCGGCCGGGGCTCCCCCTCCGGGAGAGCGCGTGCCGGGCCCCGCGCCCCCTGAGGGGCCCACCGGGCGGGCCCGTAGCCGACCGGGGTCTCCTTCGCGTACGGTTGACGGCTGCCCAGCACGTCAGAAGGGGGCCCGGTGGCCGCTCAGGCTCAACAGGAAACCGCGGTCGATCCGGTTCACGACTCCGTTCGCGACCGGGAGATCCGAGTCGAACAGGAACACCTCGACCGGGTGTACCTGCGCCTCGAGGAGAAGATCCACGAGGCCGAGTTCCTCATGCGCGACGCCGCCCGGCGCGGCCAGGTCGGCACGCCCGGCGCCCTTGCCGAGCGGGACGCCCAGGTCTTCCGGGCCGGCATCCACCTCAACCGGCTGAACAACGAGTACGAGGACTTCCTCTTCGGCCGGATCGACCTGCTGCTCGGCAAGGACGGCAAGAAGGGCCCCGACGGCGCGTACACCGCCGTCGAGCCCGCCGAGGGCGCCGTACGCCCCGACAACACCGCCGACATCGCCGAGACCCTGCACATCGGCCGCATCGGCGTCCTGGACGAGGACTACGCCCCGCTGGTCATCGACTGGCGGGCGCCGGCCGCCGCACCCTTCTACCGGTCCACCCCGGTCGACCCCGGCCGGGTCGTGCGGCGCCGCGTCATCCGCTCCAAGGGCCGCCGGGTCCAGAGCGTCGAGGACGACCTGATGCGCCCCGAGCTGACGGCGTCCCTGGACGGCCGCGAGCTGCCCGTGATCGGCGACGGCGCCCTGATGGCCGCGCTCGGCCAGGCCCGTACGCACACCATGCGGGACATCGTGGCGTCCATCCAGGCCGAGCAGGACCTGGTGATCCGCGCCCCCGCCGCCTCCGTGACCTACGTGGAGGGCGGCCCCGGCACCGGCAAGACCGCCGTCGCCCTGCACCGCGCGGCCTACCTCCTCTACCAGGACCGGCGCCGGTACGCGGGCGGCATCCTCATCGTCTCGCCCACCCCGCTGCTCGTCGCCTACACCGAGGGCGTGCTGCCCTCGCTCGGCGAGGAGGGCCAGGTCGCCATCCGCGCCATCGGCTCGCTGGTCGACGGTGCCGAGGCCACGCTGTACGACTCCCCGTCGGTGGCCCGCGCCAAGGGCTCGTACCGCATGCTGAAGGTGCTGCGGAAGGCCGCGCGCGGAGCGCTGGAGCGACCCGACGCACCGCAGCGGCTGCGGGTCGTCGCCTTCGGCCGCCGGCTGGAGCTGGAGGCGGAGGAACTGGCCGGCATCCGCCGCACCGCCCTCGGCGGCACCGCCCCGGTCAACCTGCTGCGCCCCCGCGCCCGCAAGCTGCTCCTGGACGCCCTGTGGGAGCGCTCCGGCGCCGGGAACCGGCACACCGACCCGCAGCTCGCCGCCGAGCTGCGCTCCTCCTTCGACGAGGACGTCACCACCGAGGACGACTTCATCGCCTTCCTCGACGCCTGGTGGCCCGAGCTGACCCCGGCGGTCGTCCTGGACGCCATGGCGGACGAGCGGCGCCTCGGCCGCTGGGCCCGGCGGATCCTCAACCCGGGCGAGGTCCGCAAGGTCGCCCGCGCGCTGAAGCGCGGCGGCCGCTCCGTGCACGACATCGCGATGCTCGACGAGCTCCAGGCGATCCTCGGTGCCCCGGCCCGCCCCCGCAGGAAGCGCGAGCTCGACCCGCTGGACCAGCTCACCGGCCTGGAGGAGCTGATGCCGGTGCGCGAGGAGACGCAGCGGGAGCGGGCCGAGCGGCTCGCCCAGGAGCGCGTCGAGTACGCGCACGTCATCGTCGACGAGGCGCAGGACCTCACCCCGATGCAGTGGCGCATGGTCGGCCGCCGCGGCCGGCACGCCACCTGGACGGTCGTGGGCGACCCGGCCCAGTCCTCCTGGTCCGACCCCGACGAGGCCGCCCAGGCCCGCGACGAGGCCCTCGGCACCCGCCCGCGCCGCCGCTTCGAGCTCACGGTGAACTACCGCAACCCCGCCGAGATCGCCGAGCTGGCGTCGAAGGTGCTCGCCCTCGCCATGCCGGGGTCGCGGTCGCCGAGGGCGGTGCGCTCCACCGGCGTCGAGCCGCGCTTCTCCGTCGCGGAGGGGCCGCTGGGCGAGACCGTGCGCGCGGAGGCGGCCCGGCTGCTGGAGCGCGTGGACGGCACCGTCGGCGTGGTCGTCGCCATGCAGCGCCGCGAGGAGGCCCGCCGCTGGCTCGACGGGCTCGGCGACCGCGTGGTGGCGCTCGGCAGCCTGGAGGCCAAGGGCCTGGAGTACGACGCGACGATCGTCGTCTCCCCCGCGGAGATCGCCGACGAGTCCCCGGCCGGCCTGCGGGTCCTGTACGTCGCCCTGACCCGGGCCACGCAGCAGCTCACGGTGGTCTCGGCGGACCGCGACGAGCCGGACGCGGCCGGGGTGCCGGATCTGCTGAGGGAGTGAGGGAGCCGGGAAGCGAGGGGCTGAGGGGCGCCCGGAAAAAACGGGTTGCGCCACGGGAATGGCCTCACCGGATCCGTTTGTTAGCCTTGGTGTGGCACCGGCCCGATCCAAGCCCCCGGGCCCAACCTTAGTCGCTTCGAGCGACCACTTGCCGCGAGGCGAGCATGGCGGGTCGGTGTCACTCAAGCAGTCGAGAGGTCCACGTCACGGTTTGTGACGTGGACCTCTTTTCTTGTCCGGGAGCCTCTCGTATGGTGGAAAAGATTTTCCGTCAGACGGCACGAGCCGATGAACAAAACGTCCGCAATCCGGGGCGGCTACCGCGTACTCAGGGGTAGGTGCGACGATCGGACGGCACGTTTAGCGACACGGTAAAAGCAGAGGAAGTCGGCCATGGCAACGGCGCCCAGCGTCTCCTACTCGATGACGATCCGGCTGGAGGTGCCCGCGAGCGGAACCGCCGTATCGCAGCTCACCACGGCCGTGGAGTCCTCCGGAGGCTCGGTGACCGGCCTCGACGTCACCGCGTCCGGCCACGAGAAGCTCCGTATCGACGTCACCATCGCGGCTTCCTCCACCTCGCACGCCGACGAGATCGTCGAGCAGCTGCGGGGCATCGAGGGCGTCACCCTGGGCAAGGTCTCCGACCGTACGTTCCTGATGCACCTCGGCGGCAAGATCGAGATGGCGTCGAAGCACCCCATCCGCAACCGTGACGACCTGTCCATGGTCTACACGCCCGGTGTGGCCCGCGTGTGCATGGCGATCGCGGAGAACCCCGAGGACGCCCGCCGTCTGACCATCAAGCGCAATTCCGTTGCGGTCGTGACGGACGGCTCCGCGGTGCTGGGCCTGGGCAACATCGGCCCGAAGGCCGCGCTGCCGGTGATGGAGGGCAAGGCGGCCCTGTTCAAGCGGTTCGCCGGCATCGACGCCTGGCCGATCTGCCTGGACACCCAGGACACCGACGCGATCGTCGAGATCGTCAAGGCCATCGCCCCCGGCTTCGCCGGCATCAACCTGGAGGACATCTCCGCCCCCCGCTGCTTCGAGATCGAGGCGCGGCTGCGCGAGGCCCTGGACATCCCCGTCTTCCACGACGACCAGCACGGCACCGCGATCGTCGTCCTCGCGGCCCTGACCAACGCCCTGCGGGTCACCGGCAAGGCCATCGACGGCATCCGCGTCGTGATGTCCGGCGCCGGTGCCGCCGGCACGGCCATCCTGAAGCTGCTGCTCGCCGCCGGGGTGAAGAACGCCGTGGTGGCCGACATCCACGGCGTCGTGCACGCCGGCCGCGCCGACCTGGTCGACGCCGCCCCCGGCTCCGCGCTGCGCTGGATCGCCGACAACACCAACCCCGAGAACCTCACCGGCACCCTGAAGGAGGCCGTGCGCGGCGCGGACGTCTTCATCGGCGTCTCCGCCCCGAACGTCCTCGACGGCACGGACGTGTCCGCGATGGCCGAGGGCGCGATCGTGTTCGCGCTCGCGAACCCCGACCCCGAGGTGGACCCGGCAATCGCCCGCCAGACGGCGGCCGTTGTGGCCACCGGCCGCTCCGACTTCCCCAACCAGATCAACAACGTGCTGGTCTTCCCGGGCGTCTTCCGCGGCCTGCTGGACGCCCAGTCCCGCACCGTCAACACCGAGATGATGCTGGCCGCCGCCAAGGCCCTCGCCGACGTGGTGACCGAGGACGAGCTCAACCCGAACTACATCATCCCCAGCGTCTTCAACGACAAGGTCGCGGGCGCCGTCGCGGGCGCGGTCCGCGACGCGGCGAAGGCGGCGGGGGCCTCGGCCTCCTAGGGAAACCTGGCACCGAGGGGGTTGTGAGGATCACCACGACCGGTTCGAACCGGCGCGTCGGGGCACCCGAAGATCCTGGTGGCCCTCTATGGTGGCGGCCGGGCCGTGGCGCTCTTCGTGTGACTCCCCGGGGTGTTCTCACGACTCCTGCGGGTGCCGGATTGGCATTACCGCCGCAGGTAGAGGCAGGATGCGTCCCTGGGCGCGAGGGTCCGACGAGGGACCCGGGTCCGGGGACCCACCGAGGAACCTGGCAGCATCGGCTTGGCCGTGCCCGACATGCGGCTCCGCCGCGTGGCACGCCTCAACGGCAAGAAGAACACGGGAGTAACAACATGAACCGCAGTGAGCTGGTGGCCGCGCTGGCCGACCGCGCCGAGGTGACCCGCAAGGACGCCGACGCCGTGCTGGCCGCGTTCGCCGAGGTCGTCGGCGACATCGTCTCCAAGGGCGACGAGAAGGTCACCGTCCCCGGCTTCCTGACCTTCGAGCGCACCCACCGGGCCGCGCGCACCGCGCGCAACCCGCAGACCGGTGAGCCGATTCAGATCCCCGCGGGGTACAGCGTGAAGGTGTCGGCGGGCTCGAAGCTCAAGGAAGCCGCCAAGGGCAAGTGACCTTGCCTTCTTGAGAGTGTCGTGGGCAACTGCGGGCCGGCTGTGGCCGGTCGCGCAGTTCCCCGCGCCCCTTCGGGGGCGCCTTCACTCACGCCGATGGGGCGGTCACCCGGATCCGGGTGACCGCCCCATCGGCGTGAGTGAAGGTTCCCGTCAGCCCAGGGCCTTGCCCGGGAGTTCCACCTTCGCGCCCAGCTCCACGAGCTTCTCCATGAAGTTCTCGTAGCCGCGGTTGATCAGGCCGATGCCGTGGACGCGGGAGGTGCCCTGGGCGGCGAGGGCGGCGATGAGGTAGGAGAAGCCGCCGCGCAGGTCGGGGATGACCAGATCCGCGCCCTGGAGCTTCGTCGGGCCCGAGACGACCGCCGAGTGGAGGAAGTTGCGCTGGCCGAAGCGGCAGTCGGAGCCGCCCAGGCACTCGCGGTAGAGCTGGATGTGCGCGCCCATCTGGTTGAGCGCGGAGGTGAAGCCCAGCCGGGACTCGTAGACCGTCTCGTGGACGATGGACAGGCCCGTCGCCTGGGTCAGCGCGACCACCAGCGGCTGCTGCCAGTCCGTCTGGAAGCCCGGGTGCACGTCCGTCTCCAGCGCGATGGACTTCAACTGTCCGCCGGGGTGCCAGAAGCGGATGCCCTCGTCGTCGATCTCGAAGGCGCCGCCGACCTTCCGGAAGGTGTTCAGGAACGTCATCATCGAGCGCTGCTGGGCGCCGCGGACGTAGATGTTGCCCTCGGTCGCCAGCGCCGCGGACGCCCAGGAGGCGGCCTCCAGGCGGTCGGGCAGGGCACGGTGGGTGTAGCCGCCGAGCTTGTCCACACCGGTGATGCGGATGGTCCGGTCGGTGTCCATCGCGATGATGGCGCCCATCTTCTGCAGGACGCAGATCAGGTCCTCGATCTCCGGCTCCACCGCCGCGTTGGACAGCACGGTGACGCCCTCCGCGAGGACCGCCGTCAGCAGCACCTGCTCGGTCGCGCCGACCGAGGGGTAGGGCAGCCGGATCTTGGTGCCGCGCAGCCGCTGCGGGGCCTCCAGGTACTGGCCGTCCGCCCGCTTCTCGATCGTCGCGCCGAACTGCCGCAGCACGTCGAAGTGGAAGTCGATGGGCCGGCCGCCGATGTCGCAGCCGCCCAGCCCCGGGATGAACGCGTGCCCGAGCCGGTGCAGCAGCGGGCCGCAGAACAGGATCGGGATCCGCGAGGACCCGGCGTGGGCATCGATGTCAGCGACGTTGGCGCTCTCCACGTACGTGGGGTCGAGCACCAGTTCGCCGGGCTCCTCGCCCGGACGGACCGTCACGCCGTGCAGCTGCAGCAGACCCCTGACGACCCGGACGTCACGGATGTCGGGGACGTTGCCCAGACGGCTCGGTGCGCTGCCCAGCAGCGCGGCGACCATGGCCTTCGGCACGAGGTTCTTCGCACCGCGGACACGGATCTCGCCCTCCAGCGGGGTCCCGCCGTGGACAAGCAGTACGTCATCGACGTCGTTGACGGTCATGAATCTCGCGTTCCGTGGGGAGTGGGGCAGGGGCCAGAAGGGAAAGGGTAATCGCCCCCGGCCCCCCTTCCGTAAGCCCGAGGAGGGCCCTGGGACGTCATGGGTCTGTCACAACACGAAGGGTTCGCGGCCGGGCACACGGGGTCACCGCCCCCGCCGTGCGCCGGGCGCGCTCCGGTCCGCCCTGAGCTGCATTCACTCCCGTACCCCCGTTGCCTCCCCACGCGGGAGCGAGATGCGGGATCATGTCTGGCATGACCGAGGTGTCCTCGCTCACAGGGCGGCTGCTCGTGGCCACTCCCGCCCTGGCGGACCCGAACTTCGACCGCGCGGTGGTGCTCCTCCTCGACCACGACGAGGAGGGCTCCCTCGGCGTCGTCCTCAACCGCCCGACGCCGGTGGACGTGGGCGACATCCTGGAGGGCTGGGCGGACCTGGCCGGCGAACCGGGTGTCGTCTTCCAGGGCGGTCCGGTGTCGCTGGACTCGGCCCTCGGGGTCGCCGTCGTCCCCGGCGGTACGGCCGGGGAGGCCGCGCCGCTGGGCTGGCGCCGGGTGCACGGCGCGATCGGGCTGGTCGACCTGGAGGCCCCGCCGGAGCTGCTCGCCTCCGTCCTCGGCTCGCTGCGCATCTTCGCCGGGTACGCCGGCTGGGGTCCCGGCCAGCTCGAGGACGAGCTGGTGGACGGCGCCTGGTACGTCGTGGAGTCGGAACCCGGGGACGTCTCCTCCCCGTCCCCGGAGCGGCTCTGGCGCGAGGTGCTGCGCCGCCAGCGCAACGAGCTGGCGATGGTGGCCACCTATCCGGACGACCCTTCGCTCAACTGATGCGTGCGGGCTTCAGTACCCTTGGCAGTTATGAGCACTCTTGAGCCCGAGCGCGGGACTGGTACGGGGACCCTCGTCGAGCCGACGCCGCAGACCTCCCACGGCGACGGTGACCACGAGCGCTTCGCCCACTACGTCCAGAAGGACAAGATCATGGCGAGCGCCCTCGACGGGACTCCCGTCGTGGCGCTGTGCGGCAAGGTGTGGGTGCCCGGCCGCGACCCGAAGAAGTACCCGGTGTGTCCCATGTGCAAGGAGATCTACGAGTCCATGGGCGCCGGCGGCGACGACAAGGGCAAGGGCGACAAGTAGTCCGTCCCCTCCCCTCCGTCGGTCCGGTCCTCACAGGCCCCCGGGGTGCGCTTTGCGTGCCCTGGGGGCCTTTGTGCTGTCCGCGCGTTGCGCAGGGTGCGTCCGCCGGTCACAGAGTGGTTGAGACCTCTTGTGGCGCGGTTCACCCAGTCCCTAGCCTCCGGTGTGTTGTGCACAGCGAAACCGCCATTGCGTATGTTGCAACGTGCTCGGAGGAGCAACTCCATGAAGCTGTCCGCCCGCCTGGTCGCCGTCGCGGCCGTCCTCGCCACCGCCGCCTGCGCGCCCCAGACCTCCGGCAACTCCTCCTCCGACAAGGACGAGAAGACCGGCACCCTCCGCGTCTGGCTCTTCCAGGAGGTCAACAACGAGCCCAAGGAACAGGTCGTCGACTCCGTCCTCGCCGAGTTCGAGAAGGCACACGAGGACACCGACGTCACCGTCGAGTACATCCCCGTCGAGACCCGCGCCCAGCGCATCAAGGCCGCCTTCAACGACCCGAAGTCCGCGCCCGACCTCATCGAGTACGGCAACACCGACACCGCCGGCTACGTGAAGGACGGCGGACTCGCCGACATCACCGAGGAGTTCGGGGCCTGGGACGAGGCCAAGGACACCGACCCGACCGCCGGACAGTCGGTCACCGTCGACGGCAAGGTCTACGGGGCCCCGTACTTCGTCGGCGTCCGCGCGCTCTACTACCGCACCGACGTCTTCGACGAACTCGGCCTCGACGTCCCGAAGACCCAGGCCGAGCTGGTCTCCACCGCGAAGCGGATCCGCGCCGCCAGGCCCGACATGTACGGCATCGCGGTCGGCGGCGCCTACACCTACGGCGCGATGCCCTTCCTCTGGGCCCACGGCGGCGAACTCGCCACCGGCAAGGAGGGCTCGTACGCCTCCGCCATCGACAGCGCCGAATCCCGGAAGGGCATCGAGGCGTACACCTCCCTCTTCGGCGACGACAACTGCCCGGCCGCCAAGTGCGCCGGCATGGGCGGCAACGACACGGTGACCGCCTTCGCCTCGGGCAAGGCGGCCATGGCGATCGGCGGCGACTTCAGCCACGCGGCCGTCGAGGCCGGGAAGGTCAAGGGCAAGTACGCCGTCGTGCCGCTGCCGGGCGTCGAGGCCGGGTCCATCGCCCCCGCGTTCGCCGGGGGGAACAACCTCGGCGTGCTGAAGTCCACGTCGCACCGGACCCTCGCCGTCGACCTGATGAAGCGGCTCGCCTCGAAGGAGGCACAGGGCGCGCTCTTCGAGGGCATGGGGTTCCTGCCCACCTTCTCCGACGTGCGGGAGCAGGTGGCCGCGAAGGAGCCCTTCGTGAAGCCGTTCGTCGAGACGCTGGCGGCCGACACGAAGTTCGTGCCGGCTTCGGCGGCGTGGGCGCGGATCGATTCGTCGTCGGTGCTGCCGACGATGTTCCAGGAGGTCGTGAGTGGTAAGAAGAGTGTGGCCGCGGCCTCGGCGGACGCGGCGAAGAAGATGAACGAGGCGTTCGGATCCGTCGGATGACGGTGCCCACGACCTCGGAGGCCGTGAAGCGCGGGCGGGTGCGGGTGGTCCGCGGTCCCTCGCGCCCACGCGGCGGCGGCCGCGGATCCGGTACGGCCCCGCGTTCCCGTCAGGGGCGTTCCGGCGCACCCTGGTTGTATCTGGCACCGGCGCTGGTCGTGCTCGGCGGGCTGCTCGCCTACCCGATCTACCAGCTCGGGCTGATCTCGCTCTTCCACTACACCCAGGCCCAGGTCAGCGGTGGGGAACCGACCACCTTCGAGGGGTTCGGGAACTACGCGGAGCTCTTCGGCGACGAGCAGTTCTGGCAGGTGCTGCTGGCCACCGTGGTGTTCGCGGCGGCCTGTGTGGTGTGCACGCTGGCCGTGGGGTGTGCGCTCGCCGTGCTGCTCACCCGCGTGCGGGCCGTGCCGCGGCTGGCGCTGATGCTGGCCGCGCTCGGCGCGTGGGCGACCCCGGCGATCACCGGGTCCACGGTGTGGCTGTTCCTCTTCGACGCCGACTTCGGGCCGGTCAACCGGGTGCTGGGGCTCGGCGACCACTCGTGGACGTACGGACGGTTCAGCGCCTTCTTCCTCGTCCTGCTCGAAGTGGTCTGGTGCTCCTTCCCGTTCGTGATGGTGACGGTCTACGCCGGGATCCGCGCCGTACCGTCCGAGGTGCTGGAGGCCGCCTCCCTGGACGGGGCCTCGCAGTGGCGGATCTGGCGCTCGGTGCTCGCGCCGATGCTCCGGCCGATCCTGGTCGTCGTCACCATCCAGTCGGTCATCTGGGACTTCAAGGTCTTCACCCAGATCTACGTCATGACGAACGGCGGGGGCATCGCCGGCCAGAACCTGGTCCTGAACGTCTACGCCTACCAGCAGGCGTTCGCGTCCTCGCAGTACAGCCTCGGCGCGGCGATCGGCGTGGTGATGCTGCTGATCCTGCTCGGCGTGACGCTGGTGTACCTGCGGCTGCTGCGCCGCCAGGGGGAGGAACTGTGAGCCTTGTGAGCCGGGACGGAAAACCCCGGGTGAATCCTGTGCGCCGGTTCGTACGGCGTCCGGGGCGGCTGGCGGCCGAGTCGGCGGCGCTGCTGATCGCCGCCGTGGTGGCCTTCCCGCTGTACTGGATGGTGCTGAGCGCCTTCAAACCGGCCGGGGAGATCGAGTCGACCGAGCCGCGGCCCTGGACGCTCGCGCCCACGCTGGACTCGTTCCGGCGGGTGTTCGGGCAGCAGGAATTCGGCCGGTACTTCCTCAACAGCGTCGTCGTCGCTCTCGCCGTGGTGATCGCCTCCGCGCTGATCGCCTTTCTCGCCGCGACCGCCGTGACACGATTCCGGTTCCGGCTGCGGACCACCTTGCTGATCATGTTTCTGGTGGCCCAGATGGTGCCCGTGGAGGCGCTGACCATCCCGTTGTTCTTCGTCATGCGGGACTTCGGACAGTTGAACACGCTGTGGTCGCTGATCCTGCCGCACATCGCGTTCTCCCTGCCCTTCGCGATCTGGATGCTGCGGGGGTTCGTGAAGGCCGTTCCGGAAGCGCTGGAGGAGGCCGCCTACATCGACGGGGCGAGCCGCGCCCGCTTTCTCTGGCAGATCCTTTTCCCGCTCGTCCTGCCGGGCCTGGTGGCCACCAGCGTGTTTTCGTTCATCTCCACCTGGAACGACTTCCTGTTCGCCAAGTCCTTCATCATCAGCGACATCTCGCAGTCGACCCTGCCGATGGCGCTGCTGGTCTTCTACAAACCCGACGAGCCGGACTGGGGCGGGGTCATGGCGGCGTCCACGGTGATGACGATTCCGGTACTGGTCTTCTTCGTACTCGTACAGCGGCGCCTGGTCTCCGGACTGGGCGGCGCGGTAAAGGACTGATGTGACTTCACTGACGGAACTGATTCCCGCGCCGCTGAGCGTGAGCACGTGGGGCGAGCGGGTCTTCGTCCTCGACGAGGACACGACGCTGACGGCGGGACCGGGGGTGGGCAGTGCCGAACGCTGGCTGCGCACGACCCTGCAGGCGGCCACCGGCCTGCCGCTGAGGGAGGGCGAACCCGGCCCGCCCGGACGGGCCGCGGAGAACGCCATCGAGCTGCGGCACGACCACCACCTCCCGCCCGAGGCCTACCGCATCACCATCCGTGACGACCGCGCGCTGATCGTGAGCGGTGACCCGGCCGGCGCCTTCGCGGGCGCGCAGACGCTCCGGCAACTGCTCGGCCCCGACGCGTTCCGGCGGGCGCCCCTCAAAGGCGCCGCCTGGGAACTGCCGGAAGCCGAGATCCAGGACCGGCCCCGCTTCCGCTGGCGCGGACTCATGCTCGACGTGGCCCGGCACTTCATGCCCAAGGAAGGCGTGCTGCGCTATCTCGACCTGATGGCGGCGCACAAACTCAACGTCCTCCACTTCCACCTGACGGACGACCAGGGCTGGCGCATCGAGATCCAGCGGTATCCGAAGCTCACCGAGATCGGCTCCTGGCGCGCCCGGACGAAAATCGGACACCGCGCGTCACCGCTGTGGGACGACAGGCCGCACGGCGGTCACTACACCCGGGACGACATCCGCGAGATCGTCGCCTACGCCGCCGAGCGGCATATCAGCGTCGTCCCGGAAATCGACGTACCCGGCCACTCGCAGGCCGCCATCGCCGCGTATCCGGAACTCGGCAACTCCGATGTCGTCGACACCGCCTCCCTGACCGTCTGGGACACCTGGGGGATCAATCCGAACGTACTCGCCCCCACCGACAACACCCTGCGGTTCTACGAAGGGGTGCTCGAGGAAGTCCTGGAACTGTTCCCCGCGGACGCCGGCCCCTTCTCGCCGTTCGTGCACATCGGCGGCGACGAATGCCTCAAGGACCAGTGGCGCGAGTCGGACGCCGCGCAGAAACAGATCGGCAACCTCGGACTGCCGGACGAGGACGCGCTCCAGTCCTGGTTCATCGGGCACTTCGACGAGTGGCTCACCGCGCGGGGGCGGCGGCTGATCGGCTGGGACGAGATCCTGGAGGGCGGCCTGGCCCCCGGCGCCGCGGTGTCGTCCTGGCGCGGCTACTCCGGCGGGGTCGCCGCCGCCCGCGCGGGGCACGACGTGGTCATGTGCCCCCAGCAGTACGTGTACCTGGACTACCGTCAGGACGCGGGCCCCGACGAGCCGGTGCCGATCGGGTACGTGCGCACCCTGGAGGACGTCTACCGGTTCGAGCCCGTGCCGCCGGAGCTGACCGGCGAGGAGGCCGCGCGGGTGCTGGGCACCCAGGCCAACGTGTGGACCGAGGTGATGGAGGACCAGGGGCGGGTCGACTACCAGACGTTCCCCCGGCTCGCCGCGCTCTCCGAGGTCGCCTGGAGCGACCTGCCCGCCCCCGCGGACCGGGACTTCGCCGGCTTCGAGCGGCGGATGACCGCCCACTACCGGCGCCTGGACGCCCTCGGGGTCGCCTACCGGCCGCCCACCGGACCGCTGCCCTGGCAGCGGCGTCCGGGGGTCCTGGGGCGCCCGCTCGACGGCCCGCCGCCGGTCGGGTAGCCCGCCCGTTCCGGGTTCCCGGCGCGGTGCGGCCCGCCCGGCGCCGGGGACCCGAACGGGGTGTGCGCACCTGTTCGGACCGTGCCGAACAGGTCATGCGAAACGGGTGGAAAAGTCACCGAAGAGTGCCGATCCGAAGCGCATCGGTGATGTGGGGCGAAACCGACCACGTCCGGGGTGAGGTGGGCGAATGCCTCCTAGCGGACCCCCGTCCTCGGCACCTGCCAAGATGTGCCAGAGTTGCCACGTCCGCCCTGTCAGGCCGTACCGTACGGCAGCACAGGTGGGACCAGGTGGGGCAGCGGGAAGGGGCAGCCGGACTTGAGCACGCACGCACCGCAGGCGGCGCAGGCCGTGACGCTGCCCACGACACTCGACGAGGCCGTGGCGGCCCTCACGGCGATGCCCGCCGCCGTGCCCGTCGCGGGCGGCACCGACCTGATGGCCGCCGTCAACTCCGGGCAGCTCAGGCCCGCCGCGCTGGTCGGCCTCGGCAAGATCAGCGAGATCCGCGGCTGGCAGTACCTGGACGGACACGCGCTGCTCGGCGCCGGTCTCACCCACGCGCGCATGGGACGCCCCGACTTCGCCGCCCTCATCCCGGCGCTCGCCGCCTCCGCGCGCGCGGCCGGACCGCCGCACATCCGCAACGCGGGCACCCTGGGCGGCAACATCGCCTCCACCGCCCCCACCGGGGACGCGCTGCCGGTGCTGGCCGCGCTGGAGGCGACGCTGATCATCGCGGGTCCGGGCGGGGCCCGCCGGGAACTCCCGGTGTCGCACCTGCTGGCCGGGATGGACCTGTTGCGCCCCGGCGAACTCATCGGCTACGTGCGCGTGCCGCTGCTGCACGCCCCCCAGGTCTTCCTGAAGGCGACCGGCCGCACCGGCCCCGGCCGCGCGGTCGCCTCCGTCGCCCTGGTGCTCGACCCGGCCCGCCGCGGGGTGCGCTGCGCGGTGGGCGCCATAGCTCCGATGCCGCTGCGGCCCCTGCAGGCCGAGCAGTGGGTCGCGCAGCTCATCGACTGGGACAACAACCGCGCGATCGTGCCCGAGGCACTGAACGCGTTCGGGGAGTACGTCGCCGCGGCCTGCATCCCCGACGCCGCCCCCGGCGAGGACGGCACCGTCCCACCGCTTCCGCCCGCGGTACTGCACCTGCGGCGCACCGTCGCCGCGCTGGCCCGACGAGCACTGGGGAGGGCGCTGTCGTGACCGACGACCAGCACGGACAGGGCACGCCCCCGGGCGGCAGCCGCTGGGACCCGCTGCCCCAGGGCGACTACGACGACGGCGCCACGGCCTTCGTGAACCTCCCCGAGGGCGGCATCGACGCCCTGCTGGACGCCATGGAGAGCCCGCTCGCCGCGCCCGGCCACGGCTACGTGCCGCCGCAGATCGCGGTCGACCCGGCGATCACCGCGGGCACCGACCCGGCCGCCACCGGCTCCTGGGGGGTGCCCGGCGCGCCCGTCGACGGCGCCCAGTGGCACGACCCGCAGGCTTCCGGCG
>NZ_NCTE01000958.1:0-1325 GCF_002114215.1 Streptomyces sp. 13-12-16
CCGGCGGCGGGGGCGGCGGGCCGCTTCCCGGCCGGGCGCGCGGGCGCTTCCTTGACGAGCGTCATGGTGGTACGTCCCCTCAGCCGGCGAACGCGGCCTTGGCCTCGCCGAACAGTGCCTTGGCGGCGTCGGCCGGCTTGGTCTTGCCCTGGGCGACCTCGCCGCCGATGCGCAGGAACGCGGCCTCGATGACGTCGGCGCCCGACGGGTGCGGGGTGATCTTGCCGAGGACGCCGGCCTCGGCGACCTCTTCCTCGTAGGCCGCGACGCCCTTGTTGTTGTCGTCGGTGGGCTTGAACGCCTCGTACTGCTCGGTGGTGGCGAGGATGCCGCGGTCGTAGCCCATGATCTTGCCGACCTCGGGGTCGTGGACCATGAAGTCGATGAACTGGGCGACTTCCTTAGGGTGTTCGGTCCCGGAGAAGGCGCTCAGCATCAGCGAGCCGAGGTACTGGCCGGTCTCCTTGCCGTCCGTGGTGGGGATCGGCGCGAGCCCGTAGTCCGACTCGCCCTCGCCCTCGTAGCGGATGGAGAAGTTGTCCCAGGTGAACTCGGACGCCGCGAGGCCCGCCGAGAGCGCGGACTTGGGCTTGACCTGCTCGACCTTCTTCGGGTCGGCGACGAGCCCGGACCGCACGCGCTTGTAGCCGTCCTCCCACCACTGCGTCAGGTCGTCCTCGGTGAAGCCGAGGTCGGTGTCCGTGAAGAAGGCCTTGCCGTTCTGGCGCAGGTAGAGGTCGTAGAGGTACATGATGCTGAAGTAGCCGGTGTCACCGGCGATCTTCAGCTTGTCCTGGATCGTCTGCAGCGCGTCGAAGTACTCGTCCCAGGTCCAGCCGAACTTCGCCTCCACGCCGGCCTTCTCGAAGGCCTTGAGGTCGATGACGAGCGACATGGTGTTGGCGCCGACGGGGACGGCGATCTGCTTGCCGTCGACCTGACCGTTCGCCAGGACGCCGTTACGGAAGTTCTCCAGGCTCAGGTTTCCGGCGTCCGCCTGCGACTTGAGGTCCAGCAGAACACCGCGCTTGTCGTACTTGCGCAGGAAGCCGACCGCATTCTGGAAAACGTCCGGCGGATTCCCGCCGGAGGCCTGGGTCTGGAACTTCTCCCAGAACGCTTCGTAGTCGGTGAATTCGGGCTTGATCTTGATCTTCGGGAACTTCTTCTCGAAGAGCGCGATCGTCTTCTTGATGGCTATGGTGCGCGGCTCGCCGCCCCACCACGCGTAACGGATCGTGACCGTCCCGTCTCCCGAGCCGCTGCCGCCACCACAGGCGGTGGCCGTCGCACCGATCCCCGCGACGGCCAGCGAGGCCCCCGCC
>NZ_NCTE01000958.1:1510-6503 GCF_002114215.1 Streptomyces sp. 13-12-16
GCACAAGTTACGGAGGGCCTACGGGCGCGTCAATGATTCGGACAGGAATTCATGTGCGCCGCGGTCCGGCACCGGCGGCGACCGCCTCGTCCGCAAGGCCCGGCCCGGCCGCGAACGCGCAGGTGACAGCCCCGTGACCGACCGGCCGAACATGTCGGAGCCCACCGGGGCGGGCGCGACGGAAGGTCACGGTTGGATGAAGACGACCGGAAGCGGAACGCCTCGGAGGCGCCGGAAGGGTCCCCGCCCGGCGCCTGCGAGGCGGACGCGCCACGCCGGCCTCACACGACGAGGCGGCCCGGCTCACGATTCGTGAGCCGGGCCGCCTGATGATCCGGTGGGCGATACTGGGTTCGAACCAGTGACCTCTTCGGTGTGAACGAAGCGCTCTCCCACTGAGCTAATCGCCCGGACGCAGGAAGAACATTACCCCATGTCAGGGGGTGCCCGTGACCAGCGGGGAGCGGTGCGCCCGCCCCCCGCCGCGCCTCACTGCTCCTCGATCTTCCAGGGCATCACGAGACCGAACTTCCACAGGTAGACACCGGCCAGCGCGGCCACGATCACCAGGCCGGCCGAGGTCAGGATGATGTTCCGGCGCCGCACCTTGGGGTCCAGGGCCCGCTGGGCCGCCTCGGTGACCTTGCGCTTGGTCCAGCGCAGCACCAGCTGGGCCCAGACGAACTCGGTCGCCCAGATCGCCATGCCCCCGAAGATCACGACCCAGCCCGGTCCGGGCAGCACCAGCATCGCGGCACCGGCCGCCACGACCGCGAGACCGACCACGAAGACGCCGACCTGCCAGCTGAAGTGCAGCGCACGGCGCGCCTTGACGAACTCCGGTGCGCGCGATCCGAGCGCCCGCTCGTCCCGGTTCTCGCTCTCGTCCACCGTCACCCCGTGGGCCGTCACCGCGGCCTCGCCAGACTTGTTACTCCCCGTGTTCATGCATCCAAACACTACCCGAGCCGAACACATCACCGGAATGGACGCAGGACGCGAACGATCTTTCGGCCGGAAGGGTTACGTAAACCGACGCAAAACACTCAGAGGGGTTTACAACGGCACCGTAGGTGGCATGTCGATTTGGCCGACGTGCGAATCCCCGAGCGCACACTGAGCGAAAGGCCCTGGCGCTTATGAACACCACGGTCAGCTGCGAGCTGCACCTGCGCCTCGTTGTGTCGAGCGAGTCCTCCCTGCCTGTCCCCGCAGGCCTGCGGTACGACACGGCCGACCCCTACGCCGTGCACGCCACCTTCCACACCGGAGCCGAGGAAACCGTCGAGTGGGTGTTCGCCCGCGACCTCCTGGCCGAGGGACTTCACCGCCCCACGGGCACCGGCGACGTCCGTGTCTGGCCGTCGCGCAGCCACGGTCAGGGCGTCGTGTGCATCGCCCTGAGCTCGCCGGAGGGGGAGGCCCTGCTCGAGGCCCCGGCAAGGGCTCTGGAGTCCTTCCTGAAGCGCACCGACGCCGCCGTGCCGCCCGGCACGGAACACCGGCACTTCGATCTCGACCAGGAGCTCTCGCACATCCTGGCGGAAAGCTAGGCGAGGCTCGCGAAGCCGCCCGGCGCCGTCGACTCGGGGAGACGGCTCGGGCCCGGACAGCCGCATACGGCTCACACGCGACGGCGCCGACACCGCGGGTTTCCGCGGGCGGCGCCGTCGTGCTGTGCGCACGCCGAGCCGGTGTAGGCCGAACGGGTGATCGGGAACGACGGCCGGTCTCCGCGCGTTGCATTCGAAGCCATGTGCGGAGCGGGGAGGTACGGGGCGCGCCGGAGCCACTACCATCGGCCAGCATCGGCGGGCGCCCGCCCGACCCCCAGGCCAGGGAGCGAACTGTGCTGATCACCCACGACACCCGGTGCGCGCTCGACACCGTGGTGGACCTGGTGAACTCCGCGCCGGAGGACGACACGACACCGGAGGGGCTGCCGGACGTCGCGGCTCTCGAGGAGTTCGTGCGGCGGCACGAGGTCAGCGAGGTCGGGGTGCTCACGGAGTTCGACCTGGCCGCGGTGCGCAAGATCCGCGGCCGGTTCGCGGCGGTCTTCGCCGCTCCGGACGCCCGCGCGGCCGCCACGCTGATCAACGAGCTGATCGCGGCCGCGGGCACCACGCCCCGGCTCACCGACCACGACGGCTACGACTGGCACGTGCACTACTTCGCGCCCGGCGCCTCCGTGGCCGACCACCTGGCCGCCGACTGCGGGATGGCGCTGGCGTTCTTCGTGGTCGCCGGGGAGCAGGAGCGGCTGCGGCGCTGTGAGGCCCCGGACTGCCGGCACGCCTTCGTCGATCTCTCCCGCAACCGTTCGCGCCGCTACTGCGACAGCCGCACCTGCGGCAACCGTCTGCATGTGGCCGCCTACCGGGCGCGGCGCAAGGAGGCGGCGGGCTGACGCCCACGCGGGCGAAGCGGCTCGATGCCGTGCCGACGCGGTCCCGACGGGTGACGCCGGGTACCGCGGGTACGGCTCACAGCCACAGCAGGTCGTGCAGGGCAGCCATGAGCAGCAGACACCCGATCACCGCCAGGAAGATCATCAGCGGTGGCTGGGAAAGGGCGAAGAGACATCCACGCGGCTCGTCCTGCTGCGGCGCGGCATCGCTCTGTGTCGTGTCCAGCATCTCGCGGCGATGATGACGCATCGGGAGCGCCCGACGCGATCAAGACTCACGGAGTGAGTGCGAGTTCGCCGATTCCGCGATCTACGGTTCGGGTTGTGATCACTTCCGGGCGCTCGCGGACCCACTGTGACGTTTCCGCCGGCCAGGCGCATTCACCCGCGGCGCGCCACCGTCATATGCCGTGCTTCTTGAGGATGGCCTCGATGTCGCTGAAGTCGTCCTCGCCACGGGAGGCGGGAGCGGGACGGGCCGCCGGGCGGGACCCCTGGCCCAGGGAGGGTGCGGAGGCCCCGGGTGCCACCGCCTCGGGTCGTGCCGCGGCCCGCGCGGCCTTGCGCTCCTTACGGGTGCCGCCGCGTCGGCGCTCCACGGTGCGGGTGGTCGCGAACAGCACCCAGGACAGGCCGAGCACCCCGAAGCCGGCCCATGCCGTCGGGCTGAAGGCGGTGTCGGCCAGCCAGTCGACGACGCCGGTCATCACCAGGCCGAGGGGCACGAGCGAGTAGGCGGCGATGCGGGCGGCCGCGAGGAAGCGTTTGCGGTAGGCCGTGATCGCCGCGATGCCCAGGCCTGCCGCGGAGACGGCGGAACAGACGGTCTCGGCAATCATCCGGTCCTCCAGGCAGGTGGGGTCGCTGTGACGCTTCGTCCCTTCCATCCTGCACCCGCACGGCCCGGCCGGGCCATGTTCCGGCCGGACATCAGGGACATCTCCGGGTCGGTGATCCTTCGTAGGTGCGAGCACCGGCGCGTTCCCGGCACCCGGCGTCGGCGCTCCCCCGTCGAAGGCCGCCGCCCCCGGACCTCCGCTTCGGCCCTGGACGGGCCTCGTCCTCCACCGCCGGACGGGCCGGGACGCAGCCGCCGGACGGGACGGAGAGGCATACCGGACGGGCCGGGACGTGGTCCCGGACGGAATGGAGGGGCGCACCCGACCGGCTGGGACGAGAGTCCCGGACGGAATGGACGAAGGACGGCCCTTCGGACGTCCGATTGGGTGGTCCGGGGCCCGGCTGGAAGACTGTGGCCATGAGCGACTCCTCCCCCGCCCGCCCCGCCGCCCCCGTCCTCGACGTCTGGTGCGAACTGCAGTGTCCGGACTGCCGAAGCGCCCTCGACGACCTCCGTGCCCTGCGGGCCCGCTACGGCGACCGCCTGGAGCTGCGGCTGCGGCACTTCCCGCTGGAGAAGCACAAGCACTCCTTCGCCGCCGCCCAGGCCGCCGAGGAGGCGCTGGAGCAGGGGCGGGGATGGCCGTACGTCGAGGCCGTGCTGGGACGGGTCGAGGAGCTGGACCGCCGGGGAGAGGACTTCCTCGTCGAGATCGCCCGGGAACTCGGCCTGGACGCCGAGGAGTTCGACACCGCGCTGATCGACGGACGGCACATCCTGATCGTGGACGCGGACCAGGCCGAGGGCAAGGCGATCGGGGTGACGGGCACCCCGACGTACGTCATCGGCGGTGAGCGCCTCGACGGCGGCAAGAGCCAGGAGGGGCTGCGCGAGCGCGTCGAGGAGATCGCGGACCGGCTGCTGGCCGAGCAGGAGGGCTAGGGGCACCGCTCGGGCCGGGCCGGCTGCGGGCGACGGCGCCTCGTGGCCGCCCCGAGGTGCTGTGGACCCCTTCCGGGGAAGCGCGTGCCGGGCCCCTCGCCCCGGGGAAGACCCGAACGGCACTCCCCGCCCCCAGGGACGCAGCTCACCGTCACAGGAGCGGCTTGTACATCGAGTACTGCGTGGTGCCGTAGCCGAGTGAGTCGTAGAGCCGCTCGGCCGGGGTGTTGCCGGCGAACACGTTGAGGCCGATGGTCCGGTTCCCCGCGGCGACCGCCTGGGCCTCGGCGAGCAGCATGAGCGAGCGTCCGTGCCCCCGGCCGCGGTGGGCGGCGTCTGCCTCGACGTCGAAGACGTAGGCCCGTTCCCCGCGCACCGACAGCCACAGGGTGCCCACGGGCGTGCCCTCGTGTTCGAGGACGCTGAAGACCATGCCCTCGGTGGCATGGCCGTCGGGCAGCAGCGCGGCGTGGTCGTTCGCCGCCTTGGCCCGCGCCTCGGCCTCCGGCACCCCGCGCCGGATCCAGTCCCCCGCGTAGTCCTCCTGGCCCTTGGCCGACCAGGGGCCGAACTCGTCCTCGGTCATGGGCCGGGCCACGCTGCCCTCCGGAAGCACGGGCGGGGTCTCCGCGAGGGCCTTCTCCATGGTCCGGTTGCGCACGACGTAGCCGAGCGCCGTGGCCAGCCCGAGGGCGGCCCGGGCGTCGGCGGGAACCGTCGCCTCGATACGGCGGCACCCCCAGCCGCGCGCCACCTCCTCCGCGGCGAGCGCGGCCACCGTGCCCCGGCCGCGCCGGCGG
>NZ_NCTE01000959.1:0-4596 GCF_002114215.1 Streptomyces sp. 13-12-16
GGCGCCCGTCCCGGTCGGCCCCTCGCACGTGGTGGGCACGACGACCGGCGGGCTGCCCAAGCGCCGCCGGCGCCAGGGGCCCATCTCGGTGGTGCCGGCGCCGCAGGACACGGCCGGCACCGACCAGCAGACGTCCGAGTCGGCCGGCGAGGTGACCGCGTCGCGCCTGGGGGCGTTCGCGCGCGGCACCCAGCTCGGGCGGACCACGAACACCACGGAAGGACCTGACCACCAGTGAACACCGACCTGTCGTGGGTGCTGAACGACGTGCTCGAGGTGCGTGGTGCCCGCCACGCGGTCCTCGTCTCGGGCGACGGCCTGCTGCTGCAGCGTTCGGACGAGATCTCACGTGACGACGCCGAGACGAACGCCGCCGCGATGAGCTCCATGCAGTCCCTCAGCCGGGCGGTCGCCGGTTTCGTCGGGGCGGGGCACGGCATCTGGAAGCAGACGCTGCTGGAGTACGACGGCGGCTGGATCTTCCTGATCGCTGCCGGGCAGGGCGCCTACCTGGCCGTCTCGGCGGCGCTGGACGTCGACATGGAGGCCATGTCGTTCCGCATGCAGAAGACGGTGGCGGCGCTGAGCAAGGCGATGAGCGTGGCCCCGCGCTCGGACAACGGTGTCGGCGTATGACGACGCCCGGCGAGGAAGCACCCGTCACCAGTGACTTCGTCCGCTCGTACGTCATCACGGGCGGCCGGAGCCTGCCGTCCTCGGACGAACTGGCGCTGCACACCTTGGTCACCCTGGCTCCCGAGCGGACGCTTCCGCTGGGGGCCGGCCCCGAGGTCCGGGCGATCTGGGAGCTGTGCGCGGGTGGCTACCTGTCGGTCGCCGAGGTGGCGGGCCACCTCGGCCTGCCCGTCGGGGTGGCCCGGCTGCTGCTCACCGATTTAGCCGAGCAGGGGCACCTGCTGCGCCGGGCCGAGCCGCCCCGGGCCCAGAACGTTGACAGAGCGACCCTCGAGAAGGTTCTGAATGGACTCCAATCCCTCATCGGCTGAGACGGCCCAGAAGTCCATCTACGTCTCCAGCGCGGTGACCAACGCCGCCAAGATCCTCGTCGTCGGGCACTTCGCCGTGGGCAAGACGACCTTCATCGGCTCGCTGTCGGAGATCACTCCGCTGCGCACCGAGGAGAAGATGACCCAGGCGTCCGTCCACATCGACGACCTGCGGGGCGTGGCGGACAAGACCACCACCACGGTCGCCCTGGACTTCGGCCGTCTCACCCTCAGCGACGACCTGGTGCTGTACCTGTTCGGCACCCCGGGCCAGCAGCGCTTCATGCAGCTGTGGGAGGACATGGCCCGCGGCGCGCTCGGGGCCCTGCTCCTGGTCGACCCGGGACGTCTGGAGGAGACCTTCCCGGTCATCGACCTCATCGAGCGGTACGGCCTGGAGTACGCCATCGCCGTCAACTGCTTCGACCCCGCCGCCACCTACGGCGAGGCCGAGGTGCGCGAGGCGCTCGACCTGCTCCCGGACACCCCGGTCGTCTACTGCGACGCCCGCGACCAGCGGTCGTCCGCCAAGGCGCTGATCGCCCTGGTGAGACACCTGCTCGAGCACGCGGCCTGACCACCGCGCGCCCGCCCGGACCGGGAACGACGGTTCCCGGATCACTAAGGAAGACTTCATGGATCCTCACACCCCGTCTGTGGCGACTGCCGGCAGATGCCCCATGCACGACGCCGCGTTCGCCACCGACCCCCAGCAGGTCTACGACCGGCTGCGCGCCCACGCCCCGGCCGGCCCCGTCGAACTCGCCCCCGGTGCCGACGCCACGCTGGTCGTCGGGCACGAAATGGCCCTGCGCGTGCTGCAGAACACCGAGCTGTTCGTCCGTGACTCCCGTCGCTGGAAAGCGCTCAACGAGGGCCGCATCGGCATGGACAATCCGGTGCTTCCGATGATGGCGTACCGGCCCAACTGCCTGTTCACCGACGGTGCGGTGCACCTGCGGCTGCGCAAGGCCGTGGTGGACAGCCTGGCCCGGCTCAACACCACGCGCATCCGGCGCGACGTCGAACCGATCGCCGACTACCTCATCGACCGGTTCAGCGAGCGTGGCCGGGCCGACCTGCTCAACGACTACGCCAAGCTGCTGCCGCTGCTGCTGTTCAACAAGCTGTTCGGCTGCCCGGCGGACATCGGTGACACCATCACCACCGCCATGTCGGCGATCTTCGACGGCAA
Source organism: Streptomyces sp. 13-12-16 (assembly GCF_002114215.1). GTDB lineage: Bacteria > Actinomycetota > Actinomycetes > Streptomycetales > Streptomycetaceae > Streptomyces. The sequence continues at coordinate 2,203 of NZ_NCTE01000959.1, forward strand.
GGACGCGCTGCGCGCCAACGAGGACCTCACCGCCTGTCTCATGGAGCTGATCGCGCTCAAGCGGCGCTCGCCCGGTGACGACGTCACCTCCTGGCTGATCCAGCACCCGGCCGGTCTGACCGACGAGGAGCTCAAGGACCAGCTGGTGCTGCTGATGGGCGCCGGCATCGAACCCGAGCGCAACCTCATCGGCAACGCCCTGGTGCTGCTGCTGTCCGGGGCGGGCGGCCGGCAGAGCGGCATGCTGATCGAGGAGGCGCTCGACCACGTACTGTGGAACCAGACGCCCATCGCCAACTACGCCACCCACTACCCGGTCCAGGACGTCGACCTCGGCGGCCACGTGGTGGAGGCGAACACCCCGGTCGTCATCTCCTTCGCGGGCGCCAACAGCGACCCCGCGCTCGCCGAGGCCCGCCGCGCCCACAGCAAGGGCGCCCATCTCGCCTGGGGGGCCGGCCCGCACGCCTGTCCCGCCAAGGACCCGGCGCAGGTCATCGCGACCACCGCGATCGAGCGTCTCCTCAACGCGCTGCCCGATCTCGCCCTGGCCGTACCGGAGAAGGACCTGCAGTGGCGGCCGGGACCGTTCCACCGGGCCCTGGCCACGCTGCCGGTGACGTTCAGCCCCACGCCGGCCACCCGGATGGCGGCCGCGCTCCGGGGCCGGGCCGAGGCGCCGGGTGCGCAGCAGCCGCTCCCGTCGTCCGGGGCCGCTCCGGCACGGCAGGAACCGGCGCGGAAGAAGGGATTCTGGAGCAGCTTCCTGGACATCTTCCGTGTCTGATGAGCGGCATGTGACCGGGGCAACACACAGAGGCGCATGACAGGGGAGAGGGGAAGGGTAGGTTCCGGCGGTAGTGATCGACAGTGCCCAGCAAAGGAGCTCTGCGTGACCGCCGTTGGCGACATACGCGGCACCCGTATCGACCGCCGAGCCGTCATCTCCCTCATCCGTCGCCTGCGTTCGGACGAGGGACAGGCCAACCCCCTGCCCGTCTGGGAAGAGCTGCGTACCCTGGGGGACGTCGTACCCGCCCCCTGGGGCGGCTACTTCGTCACCGGTTTCGAGGCATGCAGCCAGGTCCTGCGCAGCAGGAACTGGCTCGTGCCGGACTTCGCCTGGCAGGAGCGGCAACCCGACCCGAAACGCTGGCAGGAGCTGGCCACCCAGGAGTTGACCGGTACCCTTTCCCGTCTCAACCCCCCGACGCACACCTGTCAGCGGCGTGCCCTGGGCAACCCGTTCGACCGCGCCACCCTGGAGGGCATGCGCCCACGGATCGCCGCTCTCGCCTCAGGGCTCCTGGACGATCTGGAGGACCGCCTGCGCGCCGAGGGGGAGGCCGACTTCGTTCACACGGTCGGTGAACTCCTCCCGGTCCGCACGGTCTGTGAGTGGCTCCGCATCCCCGAAGAGCACGCCGCGTACATCCTGGACTTCGCCCACCGGCAGGCCTACGCCCAGGAACTGTTCCCCACCAAGGACGAACTCGCGCAGGCGGCCCGCGCCACGCTGGAGATGCGGGCCTTCTTCACCGATCTGATCCGCGACCGGCGGGCCCGCCCTGGCAACGATGTCCTCACCGGCTGGATCCACCACTGGGACGCGCAGTACCCGGACGACCGGGCCGCCGCGGACCAGGTGATCTACCACCTCACGATGTTCGTCACCATCGCCTCCCTGGAGACCAGCGCGGTCCTGCTGACCAACGCGGTGCGGTTCGCCACCGAGGACCCCGCCCGGGCGGAGTGGCTCCGCGCGCACCCGGAGCACATCGAGGACCTGGTGGAGGAGACCCTGCGCTACGACCCTCCGGTGTGGCTCAACTCCCACATCGCCGCCGACGACACCGTCCTCGCCGGCACCCCCATGGCCAAGGACACCACCGTCCACATACTGTACGGTTCGGCGGCCCACGATCCCCGGCGCAATCCGGACCCGCATGTTTTCGACATCCGGCGCGGCGGCGGCCACGTCACTTTCGGCAGCGGCGCCCACTACTGCCTCGGCGCGGCCCTCGCGCGCTCCGAGGCCCGGGAACTGATCGCCCAGGTGCTGGAACGTTTCCCCACCCTGCGGCCCGCCGCACCCCCCGCCTATGACACCTCCCGGCTCGTCTTCCGCCGCATCACCTCTTTGAAAGTAACGACATGAACGCCGCGCCCCTCACCGATCTCCCCGTCGACCGGATGCTCAAGACCCTTCGTACCTATCGGCAGGGTCCTCTCCTCACCGTCGAACTGAACGTCCCCGAAGAGGGAAACGCCGTCACCGACGCCATGCTGGAGGACCTCCTCACCGTCCTCGACGAGCAGGACCCGGCGGTACGGGTCCTGGTGCTGGCCGCCGCCGGAGACGAGTTCTGTCTCGGCGGTGACCGACGCGAGGTT
>NZ_NCTE01000959.1:4794-5859 GCF_002114215.1 Streptomyces sp. 13-12-16
ATCGCCCGCGTCCAGGGCAGGGCCGTCGGCGCCGGCGTCGGGCTCGCGCTCGCCTGCGATCTGCGCGTGGGTGCGGACACCGCGTCCTTCCGCCTGCCCGAACTCGCCCTCGGTGTACCCCCCGCCTGGGGCGGGCTGCTCCCCCGCCTGATCAGCGAGGTGGGGGCCGCCCGCGTACGGGAGCTGATCCTCACCGCACGTGTCTTCGACGCCCAGGAGGCCCTCGGTCTGTCGGTCCTGCACCGGGCCGTGCCGCGGGACGCGCTCGACGACGCCGTCATGGCCTGGGCCAGACCCGTCCTGCGACGGCCGGCCTCCGCCCTGCGGGTCACCAAGGCCATGTTCAACTCGCTCACCGCCACCACACGGCTCGCCGACACCTCGGTGTTCGATCCCGAACTCCTGGCGGCGGTCCTCACCCAGCAGCACCGGCCCGGCTGACCGCGGACGTGCCGCTCGGCGGGCGGACGCGGCGATCCGCGCCGGTCAGGCGGACGTCCGCCCGTCGAGCGTCTCGCGCAGGATGTCGGCGTGCCCCGCGTGCTGCGCGGTCTCGGAGATGAGGTGCGCCAGCACCCCGCGCACACTGCGCACCGCTCCCGGCTCGTACCAGGGAGCCTCGGGCAGCGGGTGGGCCGCCGACAGGTCGGGCACGGAGGCGACGACCTCCTCGGTGCGGGCGGCGACCCTCGCGTAGCGCGCGAGGACGCCGTCCAGGGTGTCGCCGGGCAGCATCCGGAAGCCGTTCCGATGGTCGACGGCCCACTGCGGGACCTCGCGGGCGGTACCGGCCGCGAGGTCGGCCCAGGTGACGCCGTCGGGCAGGTCGTGGCGCATCGCGGACGGCCCCTCGGTCATGAAGGCCGTCCACGCCTCCTCCATGGACGCGACGTGCTTGATCAGCCCGCCCAGGCACAGGGCGCTGACCGTCGGGCGTGCGGCGGCCTGTTCGTCGCTCAGTCCGCGCGCCGCGGCGGTCAGGGACGCCCGCGCGGTCGCGAGCGCGGCGAGCAGATCGGCCCGTTCGGCGTCGAGGGCGGGCGGCCGGGGCGCGGCGGGGGGGGG
>NZ_NCTE01000960.1 GCF_002114215.1 Streptomyces sp. 13-12-16
CAGGGGGCGGGCTCGTGCGCCGGCTCGGGACCGGCCTCGGCGAGGGTGCCCCGGGCGTGCCGTGTCCAGGCGGCGCCGGCGGGCACGTCCTCGGGCCGTGAGTGGACCGACACGGTGCGCAGGTCCGCGTCGACGACGACCTGGACCGCGACGCCGCCGCGCTCCGGCAGGACGAGGGGCGTCTCCAGTGTCAGCTCGTCCACGCGTCCCCTGCCGACCTCGTCACCGGCGCGTATCGCCAGTTCGACGAAGCCGGAGCCGGGGAACAGCACGGTGCCGCCGACGGCGTGGTCGGCCAGCCACGGCTGGGTGGAGAGCGACAGGCGGCCGGTGAGGAGCACTCCCCCGGTCCCGGCGACCGACACCGCGGCGCCCAGCAGCGGGTGGTCGGCGGACACCTGTCCGTTGGCCAGCGGGTCGCCGGTGTGTTCGGTGACCTCCAGCCAGTACCGCTTGCGCTGGAACGGGTAGGTCGGCAGGTCCACGCGCCGGGCGCCGCTTCCGGCGAACCGGGTCTCCCAGTCGACGTCCGCGCCCCGTACGTACGCCTCGGCCAGCGAGGTGAGGAACTTGCGCGGGCTGCCGTCCTTGCGGCGCAGGGTGCCGACGAGCGCGGCCGCCACGCCGGCCGACTCGGCGGTCTCGCCGAGTCCGGCCAGCAGGCCGGGGTGCGGGCTGGCCTCGATGAAGATCTCGAAGCCGTCGTCCAGCAGGGCCCGGGTGGTCTCCTCGAACCGTACGGGCTGCCGCAGGTTGGTGTACCAGTACTCGACGTCGAGGCCCGCGGTGTCCAGCGGGCCCGCGGTGACGGTGGAGTAGAACGGCACGGACGAGGTCCGCGGCGCCAGGCCGGTCAGCTCGGTGAGCAGCCGGCTGCGGATCTCCTCCACGAACACCGAGTGGGAGGCGTAGTCCACGGGGATGCGGCGGGCCTGGACGTCGTCGGTGTCCAGGCGGCTCCGCAGCTCGTCGAGGGCCTCCGGTTCGCCGCACACGACCACGGAGCCGGGACCGTTGACGACGGCCAGTTGGAGGCGGCCGTCCCAGTCCGCCAGGAGTTCGGCCGTGCGGTCGGCGGGCAGGGCCACCGACATCATGCCGCCCCGGCCCGCCAGGTCCTGGCGGATGATGCGGCTGCGCAGGGCGACGACGCGGGCGCCGTCCTCCAGCGACAGCGCGCCGGCGACGCAGGCCGCGGCGATCTCGCCCTGGGAGTGGCCGACGACGGCGGCCGGTTCGACGCCGGCGGCGCGCCACGCCTCGGCGAGGGACACCATCACCGCCCAGAGCACGGGCTGGACGACGTCGACGTCGTCCAGGGGCGGTGCGCCGGACGCGCCGTGCAGCACGTCGAGCAGGTCCCACTCGACGTACGGTTCGAGAGCCTTGGCGCATTCGCCGAAGCGGGTCGCGAAGGCCGGGGAGTACGACAGCAGGTCCACTCCCATGCCCTGCCACTGCGAGCCCTGGCCGGGGAAGACGAACACCGCGCGCGGGTCGCCACGCCGCACGCCCGTCACGACGGAGGCGGGCGACTTGCCGGCCGTGAGCGCGTCGAGCCCGGCGAGCAGGCCGTCGCGGCCGGTGTCCACGATCACGGCCCGGTGCTCCAGGGCGGCCCGGCCGCGGGCGAGCGAGGCGGCGACGTCCAGTTCGTCCACGTCGTCGTGGGCCCGCAGGTGGGCGGCGATCCGTG
>NZ_NCTE01000961.1 GCF_002114215.1 Streptomyces sp. 13-12-16
GGCGGGCACGCCTCCGAGCGGGGCACCCCGGTGCTGCTCGGCGGGGTGCCGCTCGACGAACTGCCACTGGACTCCGCCCGCCGGGCCGTCCTCGTGCAGGACAAGGATCCGGTGCTGCTCTCCGGCACCCTGCGCGAGCTGCTCGACGTGCCGGCGTCCGGCGCGGTCGACCCGCGCGACGCGCTGGACGCCGCGCAGTGCGGGGACGTGCTGGCGGCGCTGGTGCAGGGCTCGGTGGACGCCGACGACCCGATGGACGCGCGGATCACCGAGCGCGGGCGGTCCCTGTCCGGTGGGCAGCGCCAGCGGCTCGCACTGGCCCGGTCGCTGGTCACGGACCCGGAGGTGCTCGTCCTGGACGAGCCGACCTCGGCCGTCGACTCGCACACCGAGGCCCGTGTCGCCCAGGGCGTGCGCGAACTGCGGGCGCGGCGCACCACCGTGGTGTTCACCTCCTCCCCGCTGCTGCTGGACCGCGCCGACCGGGTGGTGTTCCTGCACGGCGACACCGTCGCGGCGGTCGGCGACCACCGCGAACTGGTGCGCACCGAGCCCCGGTACCGGGCCGTGGTGACACGCGAGACCGAGGACGAGACCGCGTCGGCGGAGGCCTTGGACAAGGACGGCGTCCTGCGCGAGGACGAGGTCCTGCACCGACTGGAAGAACTGGAAGAGATCGAGGAGACGGCATGATCGGCGTGGCGCCACCGGCCTACGACCCGGCGGCCCCGACCGCGGCCAGCACGCTGCCGGTGGGTGCGCCCGCGACCGTCCGCGCCTACGTGAGCGAGCTGCTGCGCAGGCACCGCCGGGCCTTCGTGCTGCTGATCACCGTGAACACGGTCGCCGTGCTCGCCTCGATGGTGGGCCCGTACCTGCTGGGCGGACTCGTGGAGCGGGTCTCGGACCGGGAGCGGGAGCTGCATCTGGGACCCACGGTCGCGCTGTTCGTGCTCGCGCTGACCCTTCAGGCGGTGTTCGTCCGGCAGGTACGGCTGCGCGGGGCGATGCTCGGCGAGCGGATGCTGGCCGATCTGCGCGAGGACTTCCTGGTGCGGTCGGTCGGGCTGCCGCCGGGCGTGCTGGAACGGGCGGGCACGGGTGATCTGCTGTCGCGGATCACCACCGACATCGACCGGCTCGGCAACGCCATGCGCGAGGCCGTGCCCCAGCTGACCATCGGCGTGGTGTGGGCGGTGCTGCTGCTGGGCGGACTGGTCGTCACGGCGCCCGAGCTGGCGCCGGCCGTGCTGCTCGCCGTGCCGCTGCTGGTGATCGGCTGCCGCTGGTACTTCCGGCGGGCGCCGGCCGCCTACCGCTCGGAGGCCGCCGGGTACGCCGCCGTGGCCGCCGCGCTCGCCGAGACCGTGGACGCGGGGCGGACCGTGGAGGCGCACCGTCTCGGCGCGCGCCGTGTGGCGCTGTCCGACCAGCGGGTCAAGGAGTGGACGGCCTGGGAGCGCTACACCCTCTGGCTGCGGTCGGTGCTCTTCCCCGTCGTCAACATCACCCACGTCACCGTGCTCGGCTCGGTGCTGATGATCGGTGGGGTGTTCGTCCTCCAGGGCTGGATCGGCGTCGGCCAGCTGGCCACGGGCGCGCTGATCGCGCAGATGCTCGTCGACCCGGTGGGACTGATCCTGCGCTGGTACGACGAGCTGCAGGTGGCGCAGGTGTCGCTGGCCCGGCTGGTCGGGGTCCGGGACATCGAGCCCGACGCCGGTGACGCGGCGCTCGCCCCCGACGGGCGCCGGGTGCGGGCGGACCGGGTGCGCTTCGGCTACCGGGAGGGCGTCGACGTGCTGCGTGAGGTGTCCCTCGAGGTCGCCCCCGGGACCAGGCTGGCACTGGTCGGCCCCTCGGGTGCGGGCAAGTCCACCCTGGGCCGGCTGCTCGCCGGGATCTACGCGCCCCGGGACGGGCGGGTCACCCTGGGCGACGCCGAACTGTCGCGGATGACCGCGGAACGGGTCCGGGAGCATGTGGCCCTGGTCAACCAGGAGCACCATGTCTTCGTCGGTTCCCTGCGCGACAACCTGCGGCTCGCCAGGACCGGCGCGCAGGACGCCGAACTGTGGGCGGCGCTCGGGGCGGTCGACGCGGACGGCTGGGCCCGTGGGCTGGACGAGGGCCTGGACACCGAGGTCGGCTCCGGTGGGTTCGCGCTCACCCCGGCCCAGGCCCAGCAGATCGCGCTGGCCCGGCTGGTGCTGGCCGACCCGCACACGCTGGTCCTGGACGAGGCGACCTCGCTGCTCGACCCGCGCGCGGCACGGCACCTGGAGCGCTCCCTGGCCCGTGTCCTCGACGGCAGGACCGTCGTCGCCATCGCCCACCGCCTGCACACCGCCCACGACGCGGACGTCATCGCCGTCGTGGAGGACGGCCGCATCAGCGAACTGGGCAGCCACGACGACCTGGTCGCGGCGGACGGGGCGTACGCGGCACTGTGGCGCTCCTGGCACGGCTGAGCACGCGCCGCCCCGGTGGGCCCGTGGGCGGGGTCCCCTCGGGCCCGCC
>NZ_NCTE01000962.1 GCF_002114215.1 Streptomyces sp. 13-12-16
CTCGTCGCTGGGGGTGGGCGCGTGCACGACGGGGCTGGTGCGGGGCCGGGCGGGGCCGCCGTCGGCGTCCACGGGGACGGCCCAGGTGACCGACCAGGACGGGCGCAGCCGCTCCTCGACGGGCCGGTCGGCGAGCAGGTCGGGGGTGAGCGGACCGTGCGCGGCGGCGGTGCGCCAGCGGGTGGCGCCTCCCCTGGAGTCCTCGACGACGGTGAGACCGTCCTCGTCGCGGCGGCTCACCGTCCGGGGTTCCCCGTCCCCGATCTCGACGACCACCTCCTCCAGGCCCGGCAGGGCGAGCAGCAGGGCGTCGTCGACGGCGTTCAGCAGCCGCTCGGTGAGGTCGGTGGCGGCGGCGTCGCGCAGGGGGAGGATGACGGCGGTGTCGTACGGGCCGGGCGCGGTGCCCTCGGCGGGGAACGGCAGCCGGAGCAGGGGTACGTGCCCGTCACGCCGCCGGATCTCGTCCCCGAGCCCGGGGCTGTGCCGCGCGGTGTCGCCCGCGAGTTCCCGCGCCTCGGCCAGCGACCAGCGCACCCCGCCGTGC
>NZ_NCTE01000963.1 GCF_002114215.1 Streptomyces sp. 13-12-16
CCCGCTCCGCCGGCCCCGCCCGCCGCCCCGCAGGCCTACCCCGCCGCGCCGGCCCCCGCCTGGGGCGCCCCGCACGGCGGCCACCACGGCCACCACCGCCACAAGAGCTTCGGGCACATGCTCTTCTCCAGCTGACGGAGACATGACGAAGCCCCCGGTCGCGGGACCGGGGGCTTCGGGCGGTGTGGACGATACTGGGATTGAACCAGTGACCTCTTCCGTGTCAGGGAAGCGCTCTCCCGCTGAGCTAATCGTCCTCGGGACCACGATCACTCCATGGAGCGAATCATGGGCACTGCGTGCGCGATACTGGGATTGAACCAGTGACCTCTTCCGTGTCAGGGAAGCGCTCTCCCGCTGAGCTAATCGCGCGGGGGATCCGGAGATCCAGGATCCGGAGATCCAAGTGGACGATACTGGGATTGAACCAGTGACCTCTTCCGTGTCAGGGAAGCGCTCTCCCGCTGAGCTAATCGTCCTTGGAGGTGGAGACGGGATTTGAACCCGTGTAGACGGCTTTGCAGGCCGTTGCCTCGCCTCTCGGCCACTCCACCAGGAGTGTAGGGGACCGGGAAGCCCCCTCTTCCTTCGAGCGGACGACGAGGCTCGAACTCGCGACCTCAACCTTGGCAAGGTTGCGCTCTACCAACTGAGCTACGTCCGCCTGTCGTTTCGGTCGGCTTGCGCGTCCCGGCGACGAACTGAACTCTAGCGGATTCCGGGGCCAGTACAAAAACCCGTTTGTGCAGCGTGCTGCGCTGCGCCCGCTCGCGGACGTACCCGGGCCACTGGAACCGCGCCCGCCATAGACTCGTCACGTGCTGGACCTGACACCTCTCGCCCGCTTCGGCGACCGCGTCGCCACCGGCCTCCTCGACGTCACCGACGACCCCGCGGCCCTGGATTCCACGGGGTTCTGGGCCGTCGCCGCCGACTTCGAGGGACGCCTGACCTGCGCCCGCTTCCGGGAGGTCCGGGAACAGCGGGTCCCCGCCCCCGTGCCGGGGGCCTGGCGGGGGCCGGCGGCCGGCGACTGGACGTCCTCGCTCGACCGGGGCGCGTACACGACGGCCGTACGCCGTATCCGCGACCACATAGCCGCCGGCGAGGTCTACCAGGCGAACCTCTGCCGCGTCCTGTCCGCGCCCGTGCCGTCCGGCGCCGACGTGGACGCCCTCACCGCCCTGCTCGCCCGGGGGAACCCGGCCCCGTACGCCGGAACGATTCGTCTGCCCGGCCACGGGGTGGAGATCGCCACCGCGTCGCCCGAGCTGTTCCTGCGGCGGAAGGGACGGGCCGTCGAGTCCGGGCCGATCAAGGGGACCGGGCGGACCGAGGACGACCTGCTGGAGAAGGACTACGCCGAGAACGTGATGATCGTCGACCTGGTCCGCAACGACATCGGACAGGTCTGCGGCACGGGCACGGTGACCGTGCCCGACCTGTGCGCCGTCGAGAAGCACCCGGGTCTCGTCCACCTCGTGTCGACCGTGCGGGGCGAGCTGCGGGACGGCGCGGGATGGCCCGAGCTGCTCGGTGCCGCCTTCCCGCCCGGCTCCGTCACCGGCGCGCCCAAGTCCAGCGCGCTGCGGATCATCGACGCGCTGGAGACGGCGCCCCGCGGCCCGTACTGCGGCGGTGTCGGCTGGGTCGACGCCGACCGCGGCACCGGCGTGCTCGCGGTGGGCATCCGCACCTTCTGGATCGACCGGGCCGCGGGCGGCAACGCCGTCCTGCGGTTCGGCACCGGCGCCGGGATCACCTGGGGCTCCGACCCCGAGGGGGAGTGGCGGGAGACCGAACTGAAGGCCTCCCGGCTGCTCGCGGTAGCGTCGGGGACGTACGAGATGACTGAAGGGACCCAGAGGTGAAGATCTGGCTCGACGGCGGGCTGCAGGACACCGAGTCCGCCCGTGTCTCCGTCTTCGACCACGGACTGACCGTGGGCGACGGCGTCTTCGAGACGGTGAAGGCCGTGGACGGCCGTCCGTTCGCGCTCACCCGGCACCTCGACCGGCTGACCCGGTCGGCCCGCGGGCTCGGGCTGCCCGACCCCGACCTCGACGAGGTCCGCCACGCCTGCGCCGCCGTCCTGGAGGCCAACCCGATGCCGCTCGGCCGGCTGCGCCTCACCTACACCGGCGGCCACGGCCCGCTCGGCTCCGACCGCGGCGAGCACGGTCCGACCCTCGTGGTCGCCCTCGGGGAGACCACCCGCCGCCCCGACTCCACCGCCGTCGTCACCGTCCCCTGGACCCGCAACGAACGCGGCGCGCTCACCGGCCTGAAGACCACCTCGTACGCCGAGAACGTCGTCGCCCTCGCCCGAGCCCACGAGCGGGGCGCGTCCGAGGCGCTGTTCGGCAACACCGTCGGACAGCTCTGCGAGGGCACCGGGTCGAACGTCTTCGTCGTCCTCGACGGCGAGCTCCACACCCCGCCGCTCGCCTCCGGCTGCCTCGCCGGCATCACCCGCGCCCTCGCCGTCGAGTGGACCGGTGCCAAGGAGACCGACCTGCCGCTGGACGTGCTGGGGCGGGCCGAGGAGGTCTTCCTCACCTCCACCCTGCGCGACGTCCAGGCCGTGCACCGCGTCGACGACCGCGAACTGCCCGGCGCCCCCGGCCCGGTGACGGCCAAGGCCATGCGGATCTTCGACGAGCGCTCCGGGGCCGACCTCGATCCGTGACGGGACCGAGGACCGGCTGATCCGGGGAGCGAACGGAAGGGACGGGCCCGCAGGGCCCTCGGACAAGGGCGGTGGCGGGTGACGGGCGAACGGAAGGGACGGGCCCGCAGGGCCCTCGGACAAGGGCGGTGGCGGGTGACGGGCGGGCGGGTAGAACTTCCTCGATGACCACCACCCTGCGGCCGGTCGAGCCGCTTCAGCAGAACCCCGACGGCACGCGTTCGCGCCGCTACCAGGTGTGCGTGAACAGCCGTCCCGTCGGGGCGGTCCATCTCGGCACGCATCCCGTCTTCGGCGATGCCGTCGCCCGGATCACGAGCCTGCGCGTCGAGGAGCCGGACCGCCGGCGCGGCCGGGGCACGGTGGCCGCGCTCGCCGCGGAGGAGGTGGCGCGCGGCTGGGGGTGCCGCCGTATCGAGGCGACGGTTCCCGC
>NZ_NCTE01000964.1:0-21607 GCF_002114215.1 Streptomyces sp. 13-12-16
CCAGGGCGGCCGGTGTGCCGCGCGCGGCCGAGCCGGTGGCGAGGGCCAGGCCGTCGTAGCGCAGCAGGGTGCCGTCGGAGAGGAGGACGGTGCGGGCCGTGGGGTCGAGGCCCACTGCGGGGCGGCCGAGCAGCCAGCGTGCGTCCAGGGCGGCGGGCAGCGGCAGCGCGGTGCCGGGCGGGTCGGGCTGTGCGGTCAGTACCTGTTTGGACAGCGGCGGCCGGTCGTAGGGGAGGTGGGGTTCGGCGCCGACGATGGTCAGGGTCCCGGTGAACCCCTGGGCGCGCAGGGCCTCGGCCGTCCGCAGCCCGGCGAGCGACGCTCCCACGACGACGATCTCGCGGGGTGCGGGGCGCCTCACGACGCGTCCGCGGAAACGGTGATGGCGCGTACCGGGCAGACGGCGGCGGTCTTCTCGGCCCTGTCGCGCAGCGCGTCGGCCGGTGCGGCGTCGTAGACCAGGTGGTCCTCGTCGTCGAAGGAGAAGATGTCCGGTGCGGCGAAGACGCACTGTCCGTGGCTCTCGCAGAGGTTCATGTCCACGGTGATACGCATGGCTGGCTCCGTTGTGTCGGGTGTGGGGTCCGGCCGCCCTCCGGTGTGGTGCCGGGCGGCTCCGTGCCGCGGGGTGCGCCGGGCGGGTGCGGGTGGGCGGGGGTCAGGCGACCGGTGGGTTGAAGCGGGAGTAGCCGGGCGCGCTCCAGCGCAGCGGGGACGCCGAGGAGACCTCGTGCACGGCCTCGACGGAGAACTCCACGATCCGTTGGGCACCTGGTGTGCGGGCGATCTGTGCGGCGTCCCAGACGGTCCGCGCGGTGCCGGACAGATGGAGCGCGGTGCCTGTCTCCCAGTCGGGCACGAAGAGGCCCGCTGCGGGGTTGAGCAGCAGGTTGCCCAGCGTCAGGAACATGGCGTTGCCGACGTAGTCCGGCCAGCGCAGCAGGGTCGGGGAGAGCACCTGGACGAATCCGGGGTTGCCGCCGCGGTGCGAGGCGTCGGCGTCGCCGTCGTCGGAGGCGGTGGCGACGAAGAACGTGTCGGCCCGGCGCACCGCCTCCTGCTGCGCGGTGCTGAGCGCCCGGCCGGTGGCGGCCGTGCGGGGCCCCGCTTCGCCGGGGATCGTCCTGCGGTGGTCCCGTTTCTGCAGGTATTTGGGGCAGTTGGAGATGACCTGGTCGAGTGCGACGCGCAGGCCGCCTCCGTCGCGGTGGGCTCGGCCGTTGAGCCGCATCCGGCGCCGGGTGGCCGGCTCGATGGCGATCATCCCGAGCCGCACGGCGCGGGCCGTGCCGAGGACATCGGCGAGCGGATCCTCCGGCACGGGCAGGGCGTCGATGGCGAGGGTGCGGGGGTCGGGAACGCGCAGGAACCCGGGTCTCCCCGCCAGTTGGGTGGCCCAGAGGCGGCCCGCCGGGTCGGCGGCGCCCACCACGATCATCGGCTGTTCGGCCAGGAACTGGCGGGCCACGGGCGGGACGGTCTCGTGAATGCCGCCGAGCGAGAACCCGGCCTGGTCGGTGAGCCCGGCTCGCTCCTGCACCGCGAGTTCGCCGTTGTGATAGGTGGCCACGACGGTTTCCTTTCCGTTGCCTCTCCGAGCGTCTGGTGTGTGGTGGGGCGGCCGTGCCCGACGCTGTCCGCGGCCGGGCGGGCGCCTCGAGCCGCTTGTGCGGCCTAGAAGAAACCACAGGTGGGGGCGCCGGCGGTCGGGGCGTCGGCGGGGTCGGCGCCGGTCGGGGCGTAGATCTCCAGACGAGTTCCGTCGGGGTCGGTGAAGAAGATGCCGCCGGAGGAGGCGTTCTCGCCGTGCGGCACGACGCCCTCGTAGGCGAACTCGGCGCCGAGCCCGCGCAGTACCTCCTCGGCAGCCTTGACCTCCTCGACGGTGCCGACCTGGAAGGAGAGGTGGTGCAGTCCCGGACGGTCGGCGGCGAACGTGCCCTCGCTCTGCTGCCAGAGCGTCACCAGCAGACGGCTGTCGTGGCCGAGGAAAGCCCAGCGGCGGCCGTCCTCCTTGCCCTCCGCCATCACCTCGAAATCGAAGACCGCGCGGTAGAAGGCGAGCGAACGGTCCAGGTCCGTGACGTTCAGCCCGACGTGACCGGTCTGCAGGTTCTTCGCATTGCTCATGGTCGATCAACTGCCTCAGTTCGGGGCCACGAGTCGCTCTCGTAACCGGTGAAATTGAATTTAGTGGTTAGGTGGCGGACCGTCAACCGATGATCATGAGATGACCGGTTATCGTGGATGGGGTGATGCCGCCGCGTCGAAGGGACCCGCACCGTGCCGCCACCCGCTGAACCCGACTCCAGGCCGCTGACCGGCGAACCGCTCGCCGTCGACCTGCTCAACACCCGCTGGATCGACGCCGCGGGCCGGCACGACCTCCTCGACTCCCTCGAGGGAACCGCGCTGTGGCTGAACACGCCCCCGGTCCGCGAGGCCCTCGGCGGCATCTCCGTCCCGGCCGGCCACGACACCCGGGAACGGCTCCACCAGGCCCGCGCCGCGCTCGACAAGGCCGTCGCCGACCCGGCACACCCCTCGCCCGCCGCCATCACGGCCGTCAACGACGTCCTCGCCCACGGCCGGCTGCGGCAGGTCCTGCGCTCCGACGGGCCGGGCACCGTGGCCGAGGCGGACGACCCGGCCTGGCTGCCGGCGTGGGCCGCCACCGCCGACTTCCTACGGCTGCTCGCCGACCGCCCCGACCGCATCCGCGCCTGCGGCAACCCCCAGTGCATCCTGCACTTCTACGACGTGTCCAAGAACGGCACCCGGCGCTGGTGCTCGATGAGCGGCTGCGGCAACCGGGCCAAGGCCCAGCGCCACTACGCCCGTCGCCACCAGGCCTGACACACGATGGTCCCGCACCGGGGCAGGGCGACGGGCCCGCGCCCCGGTGGTCACCGGAACACAGGCCCGAGGGCGGCGGGGACGGCACGGACGCGGACACGCACAGGAGGTGCCCGCCCGCGGCCTCACGTCGAGGCTTCCCGTCGCACCGATCGGCTGCCCGGGGCTTTCGTCTGGCCTCGGACGGTCGCGCGGCGGACTGACCAACAAGCCCCATCTCGCAGTCGGCAGAGGAAAAGGCCCTGGTGTGCGCAAGCCGGCCGCGACCCTTAGGACGGATTCCTCCAGCCTCCACCGGCACTTTCGCAGCAGGACCGAACTGCTGCGCGCGGTCGCCGACCGGATCCTCCTGGCCGCGATGAACGGCTACTGCCCCGAGGGCGAGTGGAGGCAGCGCATCACCGCCCCGGCCCTGCACGTGAGAGAGGCCTTCGGCCGACAGCCCCAGCTCGCCGCGGTCTGGGGGCACTACGCCTCATCCGGCACCGGTTTCCGGCCGGTCATGGAAGAGGTACTGCCGGCTCTGTGCGCGTCGGGTCTGCCCGACGAGGAGATCCCGGTGCGCCACCACCGGATAGCGGTCCTCATCGCCGTGTTGATCGCTTCCGAGGCCGGGGGCAGCGCTGTCTCCCCCGAAGAGCATGAACAGGCCACGGAGCTGTTCCGCGTCGCGGTCCTGGGCGCCGATCCCGAACGCTTCCCGGCCCTGGCCCGCTTCGCCCGCGACACCCGTCCCCTCGGGGCGGATCGCCGTGCCGCGTTCGAGGAGATCCTCGCCGCCCAACTCGCCCGCATCGAGGCTGCCGTCCGCCCGAGCCGGCGCCACGTCAGGCAACGTTCGCCCTGTTGGCGAGGGCTGGGCCGTCAATGCAGACTGCACCGCATGGAGTTGATCGCGCAGGGCCGGGATGCTGATGTGTATGCCCTGGATGAGTCCAGGGTGCTGCGACGGTACCGGCACGGGGGCCCACCGGTCTGGAGTCACGCTTGATGACGCACCTTGCGGCATGTGGGTGTCCGGTGCCGCGGGTGTATGAGATCACCGAGACGGACATGGTTCTTGAGCGGCTAGCCGGGCCGACGATGCTGGATGTCCTGGCCCGGCGTCCGTGGCGGGTGGGTTCTCTCGGCCGGGAGCTGGGCCGCCTGCACGATCGGCCAGATGCCGGGCTCCCCGGCCTGCCTGGACGGTGCAGCCCGAGGAGCCGGGCATCGCGCAGTCGCACCGCGGCGCCGCGCTCGAGGAGGATCCGGCGGTAGCGCACGGCCGGCCGCGTTCTTCAGCCTGCACGCCGTCGACTTGGGGATGAGCACTGTGACGGTGTGGTCTCAAGACCGACGTCGACCACGCACGCGGGCAGGACGGTTCGAAGGCGCCGTTTACGCACCGCCTGCCCGGTTGGCACCCGGCCAGGAGGCGGGAGCCCGGGGATCGACCTCGTTCACCAGGTCTTCCCTCTCAGCGGCCAGGGTCCCAGTCCGCCTTGGCTTTCTTTTCCTTGCTCTTCTGCGCCTCCCCTTCTTCCTTCTGTACCTTCTTCCGGCTTTCCTCAGCCGTTTCAGACTTGCCGGGCTGTCCGCTGGACGTGTTTGCCCTGGTCTGCTTTTCCGTATCGGAGGGGTTGATGGTCAGGCCGCCCTGAGCGCCGTTCGAGGGGGTGCGGGACGTTGAGGCTCCGGTGCCGTGTGCGGTTGCATCGGTGGCCGGGTTCCGGCCCGGTCCATCCGGGGTGGAGCGGAGGCTTCGCTCCGGGGAGGCCTCACGGGGCGGCTCGGCCGGGGTGTCGGGGAGGGAGGAGGATGGAGCGACGGGTGGTGCGTCATTCTTTTCAGCGGTGATGTGCGGCGGTTCGACCGGCGCGGAGGGACGGCTGTCGGCCTGGGTCGCCTTCTCTCCGCCTCCTTGGTGTGAAGAGCCGTCGGAGACGGCAAGGGCAGTGGTCAGGACGGCAGCGAGCGCGGCAGTCCCACCGGCGACCAGGGCGCGGCGCCGTGTGCCTGCGGTTTTCTGCCCGGTCGCGCCGATGGCGGCAGGCAACGGGTTCAGGTGCGTGTGCTCGGCGTCCCGCACCGGTTCCCGACTCGGCACGACACTCGCGGCGTGGACCGCGGAGAGGGCGGACACGGAGTCCGCCGTGCCGGCCAGGGCAGTCAGAGTCCGGGCGCACTCGCGTGCCGTCGGGCGCTCCCACTCGTTTAGGGCCGTCATGTTCCGCAGCAGGACCGCGAAGCCCTTCGGCAGGAAATCGGGCAGTACGGGCTGACGATGAAGCCGTGCGATCGCGGCCTCGAGGGGGCCGCCGCCGTATTCGAGCCTGCCCGTGAGGCACTCGAGGAGGACGAGACCGAGGGCGTAGACGTCGGCGGGCCGGCTGACGTGCCGGCCGAGCACCTGCTCGGGGGACAGATACGCGGCGGTGCCGATGAGTGTGCCGGTGGCGGTATGGGTGGTGGCGTCGAGCAGTCGGGAGATACCGAAGTCGGTCAGGTGAGGATGCCCGGATGCGTCCAGGATGATGTTGGACGGCTTCACATCGCGGTGAACGATCCCTGCTTCGTGCGCGTGGGCCAGGGCCTCGGCAAGGCCGGCGCCGAGCGCGACTGTCTCTTCAGGGGGCAAGCAACCTTCGGTGATGCGGGCTTTCAGCGTGGGGCCTTCGATCAGTTGCATGACCAGGTAGGCACGGCCGTTGTGCCGTCCGACGTCGTAGGCGGTAACCAGCCCGGGATGCTGCAGCCTGGCCAGAATGACCGCTTCGCTCTGGAAACGTTCCTCCATATCGACACCGGCGCCCGGCCGGAAGACCTTGACCGCGACCGGTCGCCTCAGGCGCAGGTCGAAGCCGCTGTGGACGTCGGCGGCACCACCCGAGCCGATGAGCTCGTCCAGGCGATACCGCCCGGCCAGCACATCAGCGGAACACCGGGAGGCCAGTGCCAAAGCCGACTCGCGGAGCCTCATTCCATCTCCCACTGCTTCGAAGAAGGGTCCGTACAGGCGCTCGTTGCCGACGGGATGCCCGACACACGTACCCATGAGAGCTCGGACTACCCCAACGGGTCGTTGGCTGCCGGTCTGCACGCCCAGGCTCTGAGTGTTCGGTGGTGTCGGCGTACTCGCGAAAGTGGCTCTGGCAAGGTTTTCGCAGCCGGAGAGCATCTCGGTGACACGGTGGGCCGGTCCGCGTAGCGGCGGCGGAGGTGGGCGATCAGGATGACGCGGTGGTGGGGAACTGTAAATTGTTCGGCTCTGTCGCACATTCGGTGGTGACGGTAAGTCATGACGATGACAGACAGGTCATCGGTCGCGAAACCGCAGGCCTGTGCCTCAGAACAGGCCTTCCCGGGGATCCGGCCGTTCACTTGACGTCCGGCCGTAAGGGTTTGACGCGACAAGTCCGGTGACCCGGCGCGATGCCGTCCGCCTCGAAGTATCGAGGTCAGAGCGTCGGCCATACCCTCCGCAGGGTGGAGGTGCTCGACGTGCGCAATCCGTCATCACCGGATGTGCGACAGAGCCGCTCGCTTGGCAGACCCCCACCCGACCACCTTGACCAAAGACATAGGGGCACCCCCCGACCCCCCGGAACCGAACCGGGTGCATGTGATGTCCCTTCGGGGTACGTACGGGGTGCCGAGTCGCGGGGAGCGGATATGGAAACTGAGATCGTCCAGGCAGTCGATCAGATGGGCCCATACGTGGCGGCCGCGCTCGCCGCATACGGCGCCAACGTCTTGTCCCGCACCGAGGATGCGGCCGCCGATGCGACGGTGAACGCTGGACGGCAAATCCTTCTCAGGGTCTGGAACCGCATCTCGCCGACGCGGCGCGCCATGCTGCAGCAGGCCGTCGAGGATGCGGTGACGACCGGGCCTGCCGACAACGACGGCGTGGCGGCCCTGCGTGTGCAGCTCAGGCACGCGATGCGCGAAAACCCGCAACTTGCCGAGGAGTTGAGGAATCTGCTCGCGGGTGCCCCACGAACGGTCACCGCGTCCGGGGAGCGGTCGGTGGCCGTCGGCGGTGAAAGCACCGGCGTCGTCAGCACGGGCGACGGAGCCCACATCACGGTCCACGGCCGTCACACGACGGAGCCGACCTCGTCATGACCGCCTCGGGCGCGCACCATGCCTCCGGGGCCCGGTCCATTGCGGCCGACGCGCTTTCGGGGTTCGCCAACACCGGTGACTATGTCAGCGTCACCGTGCTGACACAGCAGGATCTCCACAGCGCGAAGGAGGTCGGCGCGCCTCCGCACTCCTGGAATCTTCCGTACCCGCCGGACCGGGCCTTCGTTGGCCGTGACACCCAGCTGACGCAGTTGCACGAGCTGTTCAGGCCACACGAGGGTGTGGAACAGACTCGCTCCCAGGTGGTGCACGGCATGGGCGGTATCGGCAAGAGCACCCTCGCCGTCCATTACGCGCACCGCAACCGGGAGCACTACAGTCTGATCTGGTGGATCAACGCGGACTCCCCGGCACAGATCGACTCCTCCCTGGCCGCCCTCACTGCGCATCTGCACCCCCAGTGGGCGGCCGGCGTCGGGGTGGAGGCGCGGGCGGCCTGGGCAAGTGTCTGGCTACAGTGGCACCCCGGATGGTTGTTGATCTTCGACAACGTGGACGAACCACGCGACGCCGAACCGTATCTGGGCGGGCTGACCGGCGGCCACCATCTGATTACCAGCCGCCGCGCCCATGGCTGGTCCAGCGCACGGGCCGTCGGCCTGGATGTGCTCGACGACACCTCGGCGGCTGACCTTCTCTACGAGCTCGCCTGCGGCAATTCCCCTGACCGCTGCAGCCCGCAGTACGCCGACGCCTGTGCGCTGGCCACCGCGCTGGGCAACCTGCCGCTCGCCCTTCACCAGGCCGGCGCCTATCTGCGGCAGACCGGGACGACCCTGGTCTCTTTTTACAACGACCTGGGGCTGATGCTGGACGAGGCGGCTTCCGGCATCGACCCCGAGCGCACCATTGCACGGGTGTGGAACGTGACCTTGGCCGCCGTCGAGGAGCAGAGCGACGCGGCGATCACTCTGTTGTACGCCCTGGCCTGGCTCTCCCCCGACGACTGCCCACGCGGACTGCTCGCCCCGCTGTGCCCCGACGGACGCACGTTGAACAAGGCCCTGGGCGTCCTCGCGACCTACAACCTCGTCCACCTAACCAGCCCAGCGGTGCGCATCCACCGCCTCCTGCAACTCACCCTGCGCCGCACTCCGGATCCCGCCGGGCTGTCGCTGACGCCCTTGCCCGCCGCGCGCGGGCGCGCAGAAGCAACCCGCGCCCTGCGCCACGCCCTGCACCCTGAGGGTGCGGCGAGCCCGGCACCGCAGGCGACGTGGGATCTCTGCCTGCCCCACCTCCTGGTACTGGTCTCCACGGTGCCGGAGGGCTACGACGACGCTCCCGCCCTGCCGTTGTACCTCGACGCCGCCGAACGCCTCCACGAGCAGCGTCAGGATGACGAGGCGCTGCCGCTGTGGGAGGGGATCATGCGCGTGTACGAGGCCACGTTCCCGCCCGACACGCCCGAAGTGCTCCACGCACGGCACCGCATGGCGGGGGCCCTCATGGAAAGCGGGGAGTCTCACCGGGCCCTGAGGCTCCTGGACGGGGTCGTCGCCGACCGCACGCGACTACTCGGAGCCGACCACCCCGACACCTTGGAGAGCCTCAACGATTTGGGCTGCTGTCACATTCACGAGGGTGACGTGCAGTCAGGCGAGGCGATGTTCGCTCGCGCGGCCCAAGGCCGCGAGCGTGTCCTGGGGCGAAGCCATCCCCAGACGCTCAAGAGCCGTGGCTACCTCGCCACCTGCTACGCAGTGCAGCGAGGGCCAGACGAGGCAATGCCCCTCCTGGAGGAGGTGGCCGCAGAATCGGCGCACGTGCTGGGCCCCGACCACCTCGACACGCTGGAATACCGCGATCTGCTCGCCGAGATTCTCATGATGGCCTCGCGCCTCGACAAGGCAGTTCGCCTCAAGGAGGCCCTCGCAGCGGACTGCGAGCGTGCACTGGGCGGCGACGATCCGCACACGCTGAGCGCCCGCACAGACCTGAGCTGGTATTACAGTATGGCGGGCCGGACGCAGGATGCGATCGCCTTCCAGGAGCGGGTCGTCCGCGACCACGAGCGGGTCTTCGGCACCGTCCACCCCGCCACCATCACCGCGCGTATGACCTTGGCCGGCGAATACTGGGGCGGAGAGCAGAAGGAGGCCGCAGTCGCCCTCCTTGAGGTGGCGGTCGCCGACTGCGTGCGACACCTTGGCGACGACCACCCCCACACCCTCAGGGCCCGGACCAAGCTCGCCGACTGCCTCGTGAAGGCCGGCCGGGTGGCGGAGGCGGTCATGTTAGGGGAAGGTCTGATCGCTGACTACGAGCGCATCTTCGGCGCCGACCACCACCAAAGTCTGGAAGCCCGCAGCAGCCTTGCGGACATCTATATGAAGGCCGGCCGCTTGGAAGAGGCGATCAGCCTCCACGAACAGGTCGTCGCGCACCGCACACGCTTACGGGGCGTTAACGATTTTTTCACCCTGATGGCAAGAACCTATCTCGCCTTTGCCTACTTCGATGCGGAGCGGTTCGACGACGTTGTAGAAATCGGAAAATCGGTGATGGCCGCACTCGGCGGCAGCGCCCACATGGTCACCTCATATTTCCACTACGTGCTCACCGCCTCGTACGCGGAGCTGGGGAAAGTGGACGAGGCCATTGCCCACGGTGTACAGACATTGGCGGACTTCGAGCACATCCAGGGCGCCGACCACCCCGACATGCTCCACCTCCGCCGATTCCTCAGCGCCTGCTATTGGGCGGCGGGGCAACAGGAGAAATCCATCGAGCTGATGGAGCAGCTACTCATCGACAGCGAGAGGGTCCTGGGCCCTGACCATCCCGACACCGTACAGTTCCGGGAAGACCTGCGAGAGCAAGGAGTCTGAGCGCAAGCCCAGCAGGTCTTTCCCTGCTGGTGCGGGGTGTGCGGGATGTCGGATGCGGTCGGTCGGGTCTGTGCCGTGCGTTTCTCCCATGTGTACTGGCCCCATCAGGGCATCGCGAACGCCCGCCCGTTGAACCCGTCGTCCCGCCGATCGCCGATCCGGACCAGATCGCCTGCCTCGAAATACGACGACGCGATCGCCTCGGCGGCCTTCTCCACGAGCACGAGCATGCCGCCTGACCCGCCCGGACGAAGATTTCAGCAAGGGCAGCGTCGGTCGCCGACTGGAGCCATCGCAGGGCGACCTTCCTGTCGTCTGCCGGCGGAGATGGTGAGTGTCGCTATATCGAGCTGCGGCGGCGCCTGCTCCGGCGACATGTTGTCTGTGTCTCCGCGGTGCCGGACAGTGCCACGGCCATCAGCACATCAGTTCGCCTTTGGACGCGGTGGGTTGCGGACGTCACGGTCACCGGTGCCGGCGCGGTCAACGGCACCCGCGACCAGGGAGCGGCGAACCCGGAACCTCGGACCCGGTTGTCCGAGCACGTCTTCGATCGACCGTCGTCAGTCCCGCGCCACCACACGGAGCGTCCTGACCGAAGGGTCGGCCGCGTCCGGGATCAGGACCCCGTGCTCGACGCCACTGCGCAGGTAGTCCAGTACCTCGTCGGTGATGACTTCACCGGGAGCGACGACAGGCACCCCCGGCGGGTAGGGGCTGATCGTCTCCGCGGCGATCCGTCCCGCCGCGCGCTCGGCGGACACGTGCTCCACCGGGGCGAAGAACGCCTCCCGCGGCAGCATCGCCTGCTCCAGTTCCAGGGCCGAGGGGCCGGGCAGGCGCACCGGCGGCTGCTTCTCGATGGAGTCGGCCCCCTCGACGAGCGCGCGCAGGGCGTCCAGCAGGACCTTCTCGGTCTCGTCGTCGTCGGCGTGCGTGATGGACGCGCTGATCCGGCAGGTGTCGGAGCCGCCGATGTCCACATGCCGGTTCGCCCGCAGCCACTCGGCCGCCTGCATGCCGCTGATGCCCAGTTCCCGTACGTCGATCACCATCTTCAGCGGGTCGAACGCGGCGGCGAACCCTTCCTCGACGACCTCCCCGCCCATGGGCCGCAGGCCGGGCAGATCACCGACGGCCGACCGGATGCGCTCCGCACGGTGCAGCGCGGCGTCCAGGAGATCGTGTCCGTGTTCGACCATCTGACGGCGCCAGCCGTCGAGGGTCGCGTAGACCAGGGACGAGGCGCTGGTGGTGCCCAGCAGGTCCTCCCGCTGTTTGAGGGCTTCCGGCGACACCCGGTCGTACTGGAGGTGGAAGACGGAGCTCTGCTCGATGGCCCCGCCCATCTTGTGGACGCTGGTGACCACCAGGTCGGCCTCGGCGTCCATGCCCCAGGCCGGCAGCCCGGGATGGAAGGGAAGGTGGGCCCCCCACGCCTCGTCGACGATCAGCGGAACGTCGAACTCGTGGCAGACCCGGGCCACGCCCGCCACGTCCGCGCAGGTGCCCCAGTCGGTGGGAGTGATCAGCAGCATGCCCTTGGCGTCCGGGTGCTCCTCAAGGCGGCGCCGGACGTCCTCGGGCTCCGGCGGGTGCGCGAGGTGCCGTTCGGTGTCGAACTTCGGGTGCACCCAGATCGGCTCCACACCGTTGACGACGACGGCCGCGATCACCGACTTGTGCGCGTTGCGGGACAGCAGCAGCTTCTCGCCGGGACCGGCCACGGCCAGCATGGCGGTCTTGACCGACAGGGAGCTGCCACAGGTGGAGAAGAACGCCTGTTCGGCCCCTACCGCGTCGGCCATCAGTTCCTGGGCCTGACCGAGCACGCCCTGGGACTGGCGGCGGTCGTCCAGTCCGTTGAGGGACAGTACGTCCGACCGGAACACGTCGAGCCCGACGATGTCCGCCACCCGCGGGTCCACGCCTCGGCCCTGCTTGTGTCCCGGCGGACCGAAGACCACGTCCCCACGACGCCGGAACTCCTCGAGCGCCTCCAGTACGGGTACCCGCGAGTGATCCATCGTTCCTCCCAGCGGTCGTCCTCCACCCGGCCGTTTTCGGCACGGCGACATCGCTCCGCGTCGTCCGGGAGCGCACCGAACGTGTTGCACCGGTTCCTCGGTCGAAACCTGGAGGTGTCACGACGCCCGGTTGACGGCACCCGGTGGTGCACGACGCGAAGACCGACCACCGCACCTTGATCCGAGGAGGCCAGGTGACCCGTACGCCTTCCGGCGGCGATGTGAATGCCGACATCCACGAGAGACTGCGCTCGGAGGTTGCGAAAGGGGCGGATCTTCTGTGGGAGACCGCCCTCGAGCTACATGCCCACCCCGAGCCCGCCTTCTCCGAGCACCGGGCCGCGGCACTGCTGACGGATGCGCTGGAGAGGGCCGGTTTCGAGGTCGAGCGCGGGACGGCCGGGATACCCACCGCGTTCACCGCCCAATCGGGCCACAGCCGCCCCGCCGTGGCACTGCTGCTGGAGTACGACGCCCTGCCGGGCCTCGGCCATGCCTGCGGGCACAACCTCATCGCAGCCGCCGGCCTGGGAGCGGCGCTCGCGCTGGACACGGTGCTGGACGCCTCGGCCGGACGCGTCATGGCCGTCGGGACGCCGGCCGAGGAGGGCGGGGGCGGAAAGGTCCTGGAGGTGGAGGCCGGCGTGTTCGACGACGTCGACGCCGCGCTGATGTTCCACCCGGGCGTGTACGACTGGGCGCGGGCCCCGCTGACCGCGCAGGTGCAGTACCGGGTGGCCTTCCACGGCCGCGCCGCGCACCCCACCGGCAACCCCACCGAGGGCGTCGACGCCCTCCTGGCGCTGGTCGAGCTGTTCAACGTCCTGACCGCCCTGGGCAGGCGTCTGCCGGCGGCCTCCCACATCCAGGGAATCGTCACCGACGGGGGCAAGGCCACCAACATCGTCCCGGAGTACGCGGAAGGGCTGTTCGGCCTGCGCGCGGCGACGACCGAGGAGTTGGAGGACCTGACCGGGCGGTTGCGCGCCGCCGCCGAGGGCGTCGCCCACGCCACGGGCACCCGGGCCGAGGTGGAACGGGCCACGCTCCGCTACGAGCACTTCCGTGACAGCGGCCCGCTGTCCGAAACGTTCGCCGAGCACCTGTCCGGGGCGGGGATCGGGCTGACGCCGCCCGCACCGGGCGTCTACCTGGGATCGTCGGACATCGGCAACGTCAGTGCACGCGTGCCCGCCATCCATCCCTTCGTCGCCATCATGGACGACGGATCCGACCACACCCCCGACTTCGCCGCGGCAGCCGCCTCCCCCCGGGCCCGCGACGTGCTCGTCGCCGTCACCGGCGCGCTGGCCTGCACGGCCGCAGACCTGCTCCTCGACGCGGACCTGCGCGAGGAGGCGTGGAGACTGCACCGGCAAACGGGACGCTGAGCCGTGTCCGGACGCGGCCGTCGTCGGCGCCGGAGGCTGCGCCCACCGGTGGCCTTGCCGCGGTGCGTCCACGGAACCACTTGCCGTTGCCGGGACCCGGCTGGTGGGTCCGCCGGGAAAGGCCGTGCCGGTGCCGACAGCGACTCACGGGCGGGGACAGGTCGGGCCGGGTTCTCGACTCACTGCCTCGCTGTCACGCTCAGACACCCTCCACGAGCCTGTCCCGCTCACTGCGGAGGCAAGCTCGCGCATCATGCCCCTTACCGCTCCCCTACAGTCATAGTGGAGGCATGCCCTCCATCCCACAGCGCCCCGCACCCGTGCCGAACGGTCTCTCGGACGCGGCCGCCGAGGATCTCGCGTTGTACCGGGAGGAGTTCCAGCGACGCCTGCCGGAGTCGCTGGACGAGTTGCACGGCCCCACCCAGGGGGTCGTGGAGCTACCGCTGCACATGGCCTGGTCCGGGATGACGTCGTACGACCTGGGCAAGCCGCGCCAGCGCATGGGCCTGTACCGCACCGTCCTGCACGAGGGCCTGCACGACGGCCTGCCCCGCTACCTCAATCAGGGCCTGCTCCTCCAGCTGTGGCCAGTGCTACGCTCCCTCGTCGGCCGCACCGTGTGGGAAGATGCCTTCCCCCGGCTCGCCTCCCGCACCCGGACCGCCGCGTGACGGATATGCCGGAGCTGCACATGCGGCTCCTGACGGATGTGATCGCCCTCGGTTCCCCGTATCCCCTGGTCCTCACCGGCGGGTATGCCGTGCGGGCGCACCACCTCGTCAATCGTCCCAGCCAGGACCTCGACTTCGCCACCGAGAACCCGGCACTCATGGCCGACATCGCCGCCACCTTCCGCGCCGGTCTGGAAGCCCGCGGCTGGAAGGTGCACGCGCTGGAGACCGCCCCGCTGTCCGCCCGCTTCACCGTGGCCGATCCGGCCACCGGGCAGGAATGCGAAGTCGACATCCTCAAGGAGATCTTCCGGCGGCCTGTCGCCCAGAGCCCGTACGGGCCCGTTCTCGCGGAGGAGGACGTGATCGGGACCAAGGTCCGCGCCCTCGCCGACCGCGGAGCGCCCCGCGACCTGATCGACGTGTTCGCGGCCTCCCGCCACTGGACCAATGCCGAGCTCGAGGAGTTCGGCCGCCGCCATGCCCGAGGTCGCTTCGAGCTCGAGGACCTGCAATCGAACCTCACAGGCGCCGAGTGGACCGACGACGAAGCCTTCGCCGCCTACGGGCTCGATGACGCCACCATCACCGCTCTCCGCACTTGGTCCGTGGAGTGGGCCGACGACCTGGCGGCCCACTCCACGAAGAGGCCGATGATACGGACATCGACTGATCACGTCTGGACTTCAACCGTACCCTGCTCGAGGAGTGGACCCTGCGCTTGCGGATAGCCTCGTCCTGTGCCGCTCGAAAAGTCATCGTCGCCGGTCAAGCGATATAGCGGTACTCGCTGATCACGCCGCCGAGGATCTGGGTCCGCAGCACTCGGCGGGCGTTGAGGTCGTGCACTGCGGCATCGGGCCGTTCCTTGGCATCAGACGGTAGCTGCTGCCGGGCCTGGTGAGGTCGGCGGACGGTGGTAGTGCCGCCGGCAGGCGGCCAGGACCTGGCGGACGTGGGCCTCGTTCACGATCAGGACGTGGTCGAGCATCTCGCGCCGGATGCTGCCGATGATCCTCTCGCAGTGGGCGTTCATCCGAGGAACCCGCGGGGCACTCAAGATCAACTCCAGCTCCCCGGCCTCGAAGACCGTGTCGAACGCCGCACCGTACCTGCCCTCGCGCTCACGCAGCAGGAACCGCACAGACTCCCTGCACATATCCAGGCCGGCGGCGGGATTCCGCGTCTGTTGCACGGCCCACTCCGGGTGGGCCGGCGTTGACTCCGGTGATGTGCAGGCGCCTCGTGCCGTGCTCGAGGAACACCAGTGCCCACCGCCTCGTGCCGAGCGTGGTGTCGAGGTGGAAGAAGTCTGCCGCGATGATCCCCTCGGCCTGGGCGGCCAGGAACTCGCGCCAGGTGGGACCGGCACGACGCGGCGCCGGGTCGACGCCCGCGGCGTTGAGGATCTCCCGGACCGTCGAGGCAGCGACCCGATGCCCGAGTCGGGCCAACTCCCCTTGGATCCGCCGGTGCCCCCACCGCGGGTTCTCCTGGGCCGGCCGCAGAACAAGCGTCTTGACCGCCCCTCGGGCGGGCGTCCGATGCGTCGGCGTGCGGTGTAATCCCACTGGGCAGCGACGAACCTGCGGTGCCAGGCGAGCAAGATGCCCGGGGTGACCGAGAAGACCTCGCGCCAATGTCACCGGGGTGTCTAGCCCGCAGAGGGCAGCGACCCAGAACCGGCCGGCCGGCCGGCTCGTAGCGGACCGGGCCGGCAATGTGCCCGCGCAGGACTGCGTTCTCCTGCCGCAGCACGAGCACCTCGGCGCCATTCGCGGGTGTCACGCCGCAGCAGCACCGACGGGACGGACAACAGCCTCCGGGCCACCCCGTACAGCAGAGTCACCATCACGCGGACATGATTCCAGGACCGAACTGCATCACTCCCACCTGCGCCGATGACCTTTCGAGCGGCACACGAAGCAGGCGCGGGCAGGGATGAGGGCCGTGCGGACCCGGGTGCGATGGAGCGTGTGGTGGGATCGGTGGGTTGACGACCCGGAACTCGCGTGGTCCGCGTACGGGTCGGCGTCGTAGCCCACGCCCGTACGTCACTCACGCTGATCGTCTTCGTGGACGGCGGAAGGCTCGTGCAGGTCATGGGTGGCGGGCCGCCCGGGCGGAAGCCGGGCGGTCCGCCGGGTGAGGGTCAGTCGTCGAGGGCGTCCATGACCTTGTCGAGGTCGACGAACTTGAAGTTGGTCGCGTCTCGGTCGCCGTCGCCGGGGACGTCGTGTCCGTCCTGGACGACGAGGAGGCCATTCGGGTACTTGGAACCGAGCGGGGCGTTCAGGACCGCGGCACCGTCGCACTCCTCGGAGCCGTCGAGGGTGTTGCTCGCGGCCGTGACCTGGAAGCCGCCCTCGTACTCGTTGGTGTCCTCCAGCTCGCGGTCGTAGGCGGCGAAGGTGTTGTCGCCCTGGCTGGAGGCGAGGAGGTAGCCGTCGCCGTCGGACTCGGTGAGCAGCGTCAGGCCCTCGACGTCCGCGGAGATCTTCGTGCCGCCGTAGCCGGGGTCGGCGCCCGGCGTGCACTCCTCGGTCTCCTCGTCGTAGGCGCCGGGAATACCGTACTCGCGGACCTTGTCGATCAGTTTCGGCGTGCCGGTGAGGTCGGCGCGCAGGCGCCAGATGCCGATGTCCTCCTGGCCGGCGTAGAGCATGCCGTTGGCCGGGTCGACGACCATGCCCTCGACCTGCGGCAGCTCACCGGGCTCGCCGCACGGGGACCACGAGGTGCCGTCAGGCAGCCGGAAGGTGGAGGGGAGGTCCAGGGTGCGGATCTTGCGGTACGTGACCTTGCCGTCTGCGGCCGGCAGCAGCTCCAGGAGAGCGATGCTGGTGCGCTCGCGACGGCTGACCAGGGCGTAGGCCTTCCCGGTCGCCGGGTCCGTCCAGGTTGCCAGGCCGTAGGCGGTCCGCTGGTCGTTGATCTCGGCCTGGTCCTGGGAGAACACGGGCGGCGAGGCGGGGTCGGTGACGTCGGTCAGCGGACCGCCGGTGCGGTCGCGGTCGATGCGGTAGAAACGCAGCCGGTCGTGGCCACGGTCGCTGGTGACGGCCAGGCCGGCCTTCCCCGAGGAGAGCCGCAGTCCGTGGAGGAGGTCCACGTTGTTGAACCGGCCCGGGGCGTCGTCCTCGCCCACGGCGGGAGGCGCGGCTATCGACTGCACCAGTCGCGCGTCCAGGTCGTAGACGCGCAGTCCGCCCTCCTTGGCGGTGGCGACGACGAGGCTGCGGTCAGGGGCCGCGGCGTTGCGCCAGATGGCGGGGTCGTCCGCGTCGGCATTGCCGCCTTCGTCGTCGTCATGCAGCACCGGCGTCTCCGCGCGGGGGGTAAGGGACGGCAGTGAATCGCCGGAGACGCGGTGGCGCCCCTCGGCCTGTGCAGGCATGGCCAGGGCCGCCGCTGTGAGGGCCGTGATCACGGCCAGCACGGCCGACCGGGCACTCGTGGAGCGAGTCACGCGGATCTCCTCTGAGAGGGGGTGAGTGGTCCTGCGAGAGAGTGGGCCCTCTTCGTGTCGGCACGGCAGCCACCGACCGACCGGTAACCCCGACCTCGCATGTACACGAGGTGAACGACGTGCCGGACGGCGTTGTCACGTTGTTGGGTACCTGGGTCCCTGACGGCGCGTCGGGGCGTGGCAGGGGTCGGTTTTCGGGCCGGTGCTCAGGTCGTGGCGGGCCGGCCGGCAGCGCCGGCGGCCTGGTACCAGATGGCGAAGCGGACGGTCATCTCGGCTCGGTAGCCGGGGGTGGTCATCAGGTGGCGGCGGGGCCGGAAGTGGGGTGGGACGCCGCTGAACGCGGACAGGAACCGCTGCGCTCCGCCGACGGAGCGGAAGCCCTTCATCGCGCGTTCGCGTTGCCGCGTCGGCTGATGACTGTTCTCTGCCAGGTTGTTCAGGTACTTCGAGGTGCGGTGCTCCACTCCCGGCATGACCTGGCGGTGGGCCGCGCCGTAGGAGCGCAGCTTGTCAGTGACGATCACCCGTGGCACGTACTCCAGGCCCTTCAGGAGCCGGCGGAAGAACCGCACGGCGGCATGGGTGTCGCGCTTGGGCTGGACGAGGATGTCCAACACGTTCCCGTGCTGGTAGACGGCCCGCCACAGGTAGCGCCGCTCACCGTTGATCTTGATGAAGACCTCGTCGAGATGCCACGTGTCCTCCGGCCGTGGTCGGCGGCGGCGCAGCTCATTCGCATAGACCTGGCCGAACTTCGCGCACCAGCGACGGACGGTCTCGTGGGAAACGATCACTCCGCGCTCGAGCATCACCTCCTCGACTTCCCGGAACGGCAGCGGGAAGCGGTGATACAGCCACACAGTGGGAAATGATCTCGACCGGGTACCGGTGCCCCTTGTACGACGGCGACGCAGCACCCACGAGCAAACCCCTTCTCGGAGCGATCAACCTGAAGATCAGCCTACGGGAGCTCCCCAACGTGACAGTGCCCAGCGGACCACCTTCCCGCAAACACCCACTGACCAGCCCCGTAACACCAGCCCCCGGGCCGGCAGGACCGACTCTCACCACCACCGACACCATCCCGAGAAATCGCAGGTGCCGCAGGCATCCAGACAGACGCCCACCAACCCGCACCCGTTCGTCCGACGCGGTGCGGCACGCCGAACTGCCCCGGCGGCGACCGGGAGCGACCGCCTCCTGACATCGGTCCGGCAGGGGTCCCATCGGGGAAGGCCCCATTGCCCGGCTCCTCGGAATCCACGTCGTGCACCAAGCGTCCCGCAGGCCGCGGAGCTGTCTTGCCCATCGCGCCCCCGGCCCCGAGGATCAGCGCAGGGGCCCACCGACCGCCGCGCGAAGCAGTCCCTCGGTGCCGCGCACCGGGCAGCCCGCTCCGCCGGAAGCGGGCTCATCGAGCACGTCCAGGGCCAGTGGCAACGGCGGCTGAGCCGGCCGGAGGTGGTGATCAGGCTGGTTTGTCGAGCACCAGGGCGACGTAGCCCGTGCAGCGTCCTACGGAGCAGTGGGCGTCGACACTGGCGAGGGTGTGCCGCCAGTCCTGTTCGCTGAACTCGCGCAAGTCGGGCCAGCGCAGACACAGCAGTTCCCGACCGGCCTGGTTCGTCGCCATGCGTGTCAGGAGAGCGCCGAGACGGGAGAAGCCCTCGATCACCGGACGGGTCCAGTCGACGGTGCGCCGTATGACGAACCCCGTCTCCTCCGCGTGCCTCAGGTAACGCCTCAGGGGCTCGAAATCGTCGAACTGCCACGCCTCGCGTACGAGGCCCAGTGGATCGAGCTGCCGGATCATCGACGGATCGTCCGTGTTCCAGACGAAGTCGACCAGGACGAACCTTCCGCCGGGGCGCAGTACCCGGAAGGCTTCGGCTAACAGAGCGCGGCGGTCGGCAGGAGAGAGGTGGAAGGCCGCCTCCAGGCAGAGCACCCGGTCGAACGAGCCGTTCGTGGCACGGATGCCCTCTGCCTGCGGCAGGGCGGTGACATCGGCCACGGCGAAGGTGGCGCGGACGGCGTCGCCGTACCGGGCGCGAGCCTGTGCGATCTGGTCGGCGGTGATGTCGACCCCCACGGCGTCACAGCCCGCGGCAGCCAGCCGGGCGGTGGTGTGGCCGCGTCCGCAGCAGGCGTCCAGCACCCGGTGTCCCGGACTGGCTTGCAGGAGTGCCAGGCTCCTGGTCTCGAGCCGTCGTTGAAACCAAGCCAGCCCACCGACGATCCCGGGGAGGGTCGGAAGGGTGTGGTAACCGAGGTTGACCAGCGCGCCCCAGCCCAGGTGCCGGCACAACCGGAACAGTGGATTGGCATCGCCGTAGGACGCTGCAAGGCGGTCCTGGCCCATTGAGTTCCTTCCTGTGTGTTCCAGGCGGCTCGCAATACCCAGGAACGCAGCGGCAAGCAGGCGTGCCGGACCGTACCCACGCACGGTACAGAACAGGTACTTACCGGCGAAAGCGGCGGTATGCCAGCGGTTCTGCCTGAATATCAGCACAACGAGTGGTGCCGTTCCCGTGGCCTCGTCCCACCGCTTTCCGCGTGAGAACGTGGGCCAGCATCAGGGGTGAGAGCGGGAGGGTACGGTGCGGGTGGCGTTGACCGGTGCCACGGGTTTCCTTGGCCTTCGACTTCTGCACGAGCTGTTGCGCCGTCACCCGTCGGTCACAGTGCTCGCGCGCGGGGAGCCCGACCGCGTACGGGAGCGGATCATCCGAGGCCTCGGCCGGTTCGCCCCCGGCCTCACCGGCCTCGCCGACCGCGTCCAGGTGGTGTCCGCCCGGATCACCGAACCTGGCCTCGCCCTGCCGAAGAGTGACTACCAGGAACTGGCGGACTCGCTGGACGCGATCTGGCACTGCGCCGGGAACACCACACTCGACGGTGACCTGGCCACGCTGCGCGAGGTGAACGTGGAAGGCACCCGGTACGTCCTCGACCTGGCCGGGGCCGGACGCCGTACCCCCGTGGTGTTCCACGTCTCCACGGCGTTCGTGGCCGGGGCGCGTCGGACCGGGGTGGTGTACGAGGACGAACTGACCGATGCCTACGGCTTCGAAGGCACCTACGAACAATCCAAGTTCGAGGCGGAACAGTTGGTGCACGCGTGGGCGAGGGCCACCGGCCGGCCGGTGGTGATCTTCCGGCCAAGCGTCCTGACCACCGGTCTGCCGCCCCACCCGGATCTCCCGGAACACCCGTTGCTGAACATCACGCGGAACCTGTCCGGCATCGCACGGAGCCAGCTCGGCCCCGGCCGGACACCGGACGTGCTCCTCCCCCGGACCCACCGCTTCCGGATCCTGGGGCGGCCGGACGGACAACTCAACCTGATGCCGGTGGAATCCGCCGCCGCCGTGATGGCCCGGCTCGCCGACCTGCCTCCCCCCGACGGGGTGGAGACCTACCACGTCGTACACGGCCAGGAGACACCGGTCGTCGTGTTCGGGAGACTGCTGGAGCAACTCTCCGGGGTCCGTATCGCAGTTGTGCCGGAGCTCCCCGACCCCTCGCCGTACGAGTCGGTCCTTTCACTGGTCAGGGGGGTGTTCTGCTATCTGCGGCACCACCGTCGGTACGACGACTCCCGGGTGAGGGCCAGGCTCGGACCGGCGGGCGTCCCGGAACACATCAGCCTGGAGTACCTGCTGTCCGGGCTCCCACCCCGAACGGAGGCTGCCCCGGTTGACCTGGAACCGCATCGCTGAACTGCTGTGGCCCGCTTCGAGACGGCGGGTCGACTCCCGGGGCCGTTCCCCGGCCGTCCCCGTGTCGCGTCCCCGGGCGTGTTCCTCCGTGCCCGGCAGTGCGGCCACCCGGGAGGGGGACTCGGCGAGCCCGCCCGCTGTCGGTCGTGCCGCCGCGGACGGTCGCCACAGGGCAGTCGGCCCAACCGGGAACGGGTACGGGCCGGCCGGAGGACCTACGCCCACACCGACGCCGCGTCCGAGAGGAGCCGACCGGTGAACACCACTCTGTCCGAGGCGCCCGGACGCGCCGCCAGCGTGCCCCAGGTCTGCTGGCGGCCCGGCTCGGAGCCGGCCGCGTTCGACCCGACCGGGATCTCCGCCTACGCGGCCCGGATCCGTGAGCCTTTGTACGTGGTGGGCGGCGGATCCGGGTACGGGTTGGCCGTGGGCGGGACGCTCGGGCCCGGCGGGGGCCACCCGCTCGTCGGGCTGGCCCCGCCGGTGTACCCGGAGTGGCTTTG
>NZ_NCTE01000964.1:21769-26030 GCF_002114215.1 Streptomyces sp. 13-12-16
ACGGGATCGCCACCACCCAGATGGTGATGGAGCTGGCCGGAGCCCGGCTCATGGGCTTCTTCGGCGCCGCCGGACTCGCCCCCGACCGGGTGGAACAGGCGGTGACGGAGCTGACCGCGGCGTTGGGCGACGCGCCCAACTGGGGCGTCAACCTGATCCACTCACCCGGCGAGCCCCGACTGGAGTCGCAGGTCGCCGACCTCCTGCTGCGTCACCGTGTACGCCGGATCTCGGCCTCCGCGTTCATGGACCTGACGCCCGCCGTCGTCCGCTGCGCGGCGGCCGGACTGCGGCGGGACGCCGACGGCCGGGTGGTCAGGGACACCTGTCTGTTCGCCAAGGTGTCCCGTCGTGAGGTGGCCGAGAAGTTCATGTCGCCTGCGCCGGAGGCGCTGTTGGACGCGCTGGTCCGGGACGGGGCTCTCACCGCTGAGCAGGGCCGGCTGGCCCGCCTGGTCCCGGTCGCCGAGGACGTGACCGTCGAGGCCGACAGCGGCGGTCACACCGACAGCCGTCCGCTGTCCGTGATCCTGCCCGAGCTGCTGGCGCTCCGGAACACCCTGGTGGCCAGGTACGGCTTCCTCCGCCCGATCCGGGTCGGTGCCGCGGGCGGTCTGGGCACCCCCGGCGCGGTGGCCGGTGCCTTCGCACTCGGCGCGGCCTACGTGATGACCGGATCGGTCAATCAACTGGCAGCAGAGTCCGGGGTGTCCGCGGACGCGCGGGAACTGCTGGCCGGAGCCGGCATCACCGACGTGGCCATGGCCCCGGCCGCGGACATGTTCGAGCAAGGCATTCAGGTCCAGGTGTTGACGAGGGGCACCCTGTTCGCGGCGCGCGCCAAGCGACTGTACGACGTCTACCGGCGTCACCGGTCCCTGGCGGAGATCCCCGCCGACACGCGGCACAGACTGGAGAACGAAGTGTTCGGCGCGGACCTGGACGCGATCTGGGCGGACACCGAACGGTTCTGGCTACGGCGCGACCCCGGACAGCTGGCCAGAGCCGAACGCGACCCCAGGCACCGGATGGCCCTGGTATTCCGGTGGTACGTGGGCAACGCCAGCCGATGGGCGATCGAGGGCCGGCCGGAGCGCCGCATCGACTACCAGTTGTGGGCCGGTCCCTCGCTCGGCGCGTTCAACGACTGGGCCCGGGGCAGCCTGCTTGCCGATCCGTCCCGGCGCACCGTCACGCAGATCGCCTTGAATTTGCTGGAGGGCGCCGCCGTGATCACTCGCGCGCACCAGCTGCGCACCTTCGGGCTTTCCATACCTGACTCCGCCCTGACGTTCCGTCCCCGCAAACTCGCCTGACCCCTGCAGGAGTGTCCGCGCAGATGAGAGCAGAACGTGCCCAGGTTCCCGTCGCGGTGGTCGGTCTCGCCGCGTTCACCCCAGGCTCCCGAGACGTGGCAGGGTTCTGGCGGAACGTCCTCGCCGGCCGGGATCTCATGTCCGACGTACCGGTGGAGCGTTGGTCACCGGCCGACCACTACGACCCTGACCCGTTCGCTCCGGACAAGACCTACGTGCGGAGGGGCGCGTTCCTGCCTGACTTCGAGTTCGATCCGTTGGCGTACGGAATCCCGCCGAGCGACCTTGCGGCCACCGACACCGCCCAGCTGCTGGCCATGATGGCCGCGGGTGACCTGCTGGCCGACTGCGGCCTCGGGCAGATGACCGCACAACAGCGGGAACGGGTCGGGGTGGTGCTGGGCACAAGCGGCCTGGCCATGGGGTTCGAGGTGTCAGCGCGGCTCTCCCGACCGGTGTGGAGAAGGGAACTCCTCGCCTCCGGTCTCGACCCGGCCGCGGCCGACGAGATCTGCGACCGGATCAGTGCCAACTTCCCGGTCTGGACCGAGGCGACCTTCCCCGGTCTGCTCGGCAACGTGGTGTCCGGCAGGATCGCCAACCGGTACGACCTGCACGGCGTCAACCACGTGACCGACGCCGCGTGTGCCTCGTCGCTGGCCGCGCTCTCCACCGGACTGGGTGAGCTCGCCCTCGGCAGCTGCGACCTGGTGATCTGCGGCGGCGTGGACGTGCTGAACGACATCACCATGTACGTGTGCTTCTCGAAGACTCCGGCGCTCTCTCCGACGGAGGACTGCCGGCCGTTCGCGGCCGACGCCGACGGCACCATGCTCGGCGAGGCCGTGGTCATGTTCGCGCTGAAGCGGCTGGCCGACGCCGAACGCGACGGGGACCGGATCTACGCGGTGATCCGGGGCCTCGGCGCAGCGTCGGACGGCCGGAGCAAGGCCATCTACGCGCCGCTGGCCGCCGGCCAGGAACGGGCGCTGCGCCGGGCGTACGACGTGGCCGGGTACGGCCCGGAGAGCGTGGAACTCGTCGAGGCGCACGGTACCGGGACCAAGGCCGGTGACGCCGCCGAGTTCGCCGCGCTGAGGGAGGTGTTCCAGGCTGAAGGACGCCCTGACCGGCAGTGGTGCGCCTTGGGCTCGGCCAAGTCCCAGTTCGGGCACACCAAGTCCTCCGCCGGTGCCGTCGGAATGCTGAAGGCCGTACTCGCCCTGCACCACCGGGTGTTGCCTCCGACCATCAAGGTGGGGCGGCCCAACCCCGAACTCGAGCTTACCGATTCCCCTTTCTACCTGAACACCGCCACCCGGCCCTGGATCAGCGGCGCCGGTCGGTCGCGCCGCGCCGGCGTGTCGAGCTTCGGTTTCGGAGGCACCAACTTCCACGTCACGCTGGAGGAATACGTGCCCGCCGGGGGCGGCCGACGAGCCTGGCACCTCCCGGCGGCCCCCGGCGAACTCGTCCTGTTCAGCGCCTCCTCCCCCGGCGCACTGGCCGAACTGATCCGCCGGCCCCGGCCCGACCGGCCGTTGGCGGCGATCGCACGGGAGTGTCAGGCGGCGTTCAGGACCGAACACCGGGCGAGGCTGGCCGTGGTGGCCGACGACGCCACCGATCTGGCGGGGCGGCTGGACGCGCTGGCGGTCCGGGTGGAGGCCGGGGTGCCGTTCTCCGCGCCCCGGGCGCACTTCGCCACCGGTGATCCCGCCCCCGGCCGGGTCGCTTTCCTTTTCCCCGGCCAGGGCGCGCAGTACGTGGGCATGGGCGCCGAACTCGCCGTTCACCACAGGGCGGCCCGGGATGCCTGGGACGCGGTCGCGGCAGTCCTCCCGGTGCACCGGGAGGTGTTCCCGCCCCCCGTGTTCAGCGAGGAGGACCGTGCCTCGCTGGAGGCGGCACTGACCGCCACCGAGGTCGCTCAGCCGGCGCTGGCCGCGCACAGCCTGGCCCTGCTGGCCGTGCTGTCGGATCTGAAGCTGACGCCTGACTGTGTGGCAGGGCACAGCTTCGGTGAACTGGTCGCCCTGCACGCGGCGGGCTCCTTCGACGCCCCCACCCTGGTCCGGCTGGCCCGGCGGCGGGGGGAGCTGATGCGGGACGCGGCCACCACCGCCGGGGGGATGCTCGCGGTGAACGCGCCGTTGGAGCGCATCGAGGAGCTGACGGAGCAGGTGGACGGGGTGTGGGTCGCCAACCACAACGCGCCCCGGCAGGTCGTCCTGGCCGGCACGGACCAGGCATTGACCGCCGTGGAGGCCCGGTGCGCCGCGACCGGCGTGGTCACCCGCCGGCTGAACGCCGCCGCCGCGTTCCACAGTCCCCTGGTCGCCGAAGCCACCGAGCCGTTCACCCGTTTCCTTGCCGACCTCACGGTCCACCGGCCGGCACGGACGGTGTACGCGGGAGCCGATGCGGCCCCGTACCGGCGCGAACCGGCGGCGGTGCGGCGCGGCATCGCCGCCCAACTGGCCGCGCCGGCGCGGTTCGGCGACATGGTGGAGGCGATGTACGAGGACGGGGTGCGCACCTTCGTCGAGGTCGGGCCCGGCACCACCCTGACCGGGCTGACCGGTGAGGTGCTCGGTGACCGTGAGCACGCGGCGATCAGCCTCGACCGGCGCGGAAGCCACGGGTTGGCCGCGTTCTACGACGGGCTGGGGCGGGCCGCGGTGCGCGGGGTCGCCATGGACCTGTCCGCGCTGTGGGAGGGGCACAAGCCCGTGCCCGAGCCGGATCGTGAGGAGAAACCACGGATGACGGTCCTGATCAACGGCGGCAACCACCGCGATGACCATCGTGGCGGACGTGCCACTCCCGCAGCTCCGGGACCGGTGGCGTCGCCCGACGGGGCGCCGGGGCGGCCGGGGCCGGTGGTGCCGCCCGCGGCGGTGTCGGAGGCGACACCACCGGTCCCGGGCCCCGGCACCGTGCGG
>NZ_NCTE01000965.1 GCF_002114215.1 Streptomyces sp. 13-12-16
ACCAGTCGGCCACCGCCGCCCGCACCGGAGGCGTCAGCGTCAGCACCGTCAGCAGCCCGCACAGGGCCGCGACCAGCGACCGCCACCGCGCGCGCGTCCAGCTCCGGGCCCCCCGCAGCAGCGCGCCGGGGCCCGTCGGCCCGGCCGCCGGAACCGGCAGTTCCTCGGCGAGTATCCGCCCCAGCACCCGCTCGACCATCGACTCGGACTGCTCGGGCCCACCCGGCCCGTCCAGGGACCGGCCGAGGGCCCGCAGCTCCTCCCACAGCCGCTCGGCCTCGCCGTCGTACCGCTCACTCACACCTCTCACCCCCTCCCCGGGGCCGGAAGTCCGGCAGCAGGCGCTCCAGCTTGCGCAGGGCGCGGTTCAGCCGCGACTTCACCGTGCCCCGTGGCCAGCCCAGGGCCTGGGCGGTCTCCCGCTCGTCCATCTCGAGCAGATAGCGGTAGGTGACGACCAGACGGTGCTCCTCGCTCAGCTTCTCCAGGGCGGACACCAGCGCCCCGCGGCGCTCCGTCTCCAGCGTCGCGACCGCCGGGTCCGTCGACTCCGGTATCACCGGCTCCGCCTCCATGAACGCCGCCTCCCGGTCGGCGAGGCCGCTCCGGCGCACGGCGGCGCGCACTGTGTTCCTCGTCTCATTGGCCACGATCGACAGCAGCCACGGCCGGAACGCCATGCCGTCCCGGAACCGGCCCAGCGCGCAGTACGCCTTGACGAAGGCCTGCTGCACCACGTCCTCCGCGTCTGCCCCCGCCCCGAGCGCGGCGGCCGCCCTGAGCGCGATGCCCGTATGGGCCCGCACCAGCTCCGCGTACGCCTCCGGCTCCCCGGCGCGTACGCGTGCGATCACCGCGGCCTCATCGACGATGCGGCCCCCCTCCCGCGTCCTCACGTCTTTGTTACACCGCCGGGGACGGATCGGTTCCCACCTGTTTCCGGTCCGTTCCGGACCGCTCCGCGAGACCTGAGAGAATGGTGGGCATGGCGACTGACCGACCCCGCGTGCTCTCCGGAATCCAGCCCACCGCAGGCTCGTTCCACCTCGGCAACTACCTCGGCGCCGTCCGCCAGTGGGTGGCCCTGCAGGAGACCCACGACGCGTTCTACATGGTCGTCGACCTGCACGCGATCACGGTCCCGCAGGACCCGAAGGAGCTGCGCGCCAACACCCGGCTGGCCGTCGCCCAGCTGCTGGCGGCCGGTCTCGACCCGGACCGCTGCACGCTCTTCGTGCAGAGCCACGTGCCCGAGCACGCCCAGCTCGCCTGGGTCATGAACTGCCTCACCGGCTTCGGCGAGGCCTCCCGCATGACGCAGTTCAAGGACAAGTCAGCCAAGCAGGGCGCCGACCGGGCCTCCGTCGGCCTGTTCACGTACCCGGTCCTGCAGGTCGCGGACATCCTGCTCTACCAGGCCAACGAGGTGCCGGTGGGCGAGGACCAGCGCCAGCACATCGAGCTCACGCGCGACCTCGCCGACCGTTTCAACGGCCGGTTCGGCGAGACGTTCACGATGCCGAAGCCGTACATCCTCAAGGAGACGGCGAAGATCTACGACCTCCAGGACCCGATGGTCAAGATGAGCAAGTCGGCGTCCACGCCGAAGGGCCTCATCAACCTCCTGGACGAGCCGAAGGCCACCGCCAAGAAGGTGAAGAGCGCGGTCACCGACACCGACACGGTCATCCGCTACGACGTCGTGGAGAAGCCCGGTGTGAGCAATCTCCTCACGATCTACTCGACCCTCACCGGGGCGGACATCCCCGAACTGGAGGAGAAGTACGCCGGCAAGGGCTACGGTGCGCTCAAGACGGACCTCGCCGAGGTCATGGTCGAATTCGTGACCCCCTTCAAGGAGCGCACCCAGC
This sequence comes from Streptomyces sp. 13-12-16, assembly GCF_002114215.1. Taxonomy (GTDB): domain Bacteria; phylum Actinomycetota; class Actinomycetes; order Streptomycetales; family Streptomycetaceae; genus Streptomyces. The sequence continues at coordinate 1,872 of NZ_NCTE01000965.1, forward strand.
AGTACCTGGACGACCCCGAGACGCTGGACGCGATCCTGGCCAAGGGCGCGGAGAAGGCGCGCGCCGTCGCCGCGGAGACCCTCTCCCGGGCGTACGACCGGGTCGGCTTCCTGCCCGCCAAGCACTGACCCGCCGAGTACCGACCCGCCGAGTACCGACCGCCGAGCACTGAACCGGCGCTGAACCGGCCCACGGCGGCGATCCGTACCACCGCACAGCGCTGCACATCACTCCGGTTGCGCCTGCCCGCATCCGGGTCGTGGTCGTACAGTCGATAACCGGGTGACCGTTTCCGCGGTCACCCGGTGCTCACCGCAGCTCCACCGCCACGCTTCACCACCACAACGACAGGAGACGACGTGGGGACCGTAACGATCGGCGTGTCGATCGCGGTCCCGGAGCCTCACGGCAGCCGGCTTCAGCAGCTGCGCGCGGGCTTCGGCGACGCCGCTGCTCACGGTATCCCCACGCACGTCACCCTGCTGCCGCCGACCGAGATAGACGACGCCGACCTGCCGGCCGTCGAGGCGCATCTCGGCGAGGTCGCCGCGGCCGGCCGCCCGTTCCCGATGCGGCTGTCCGGCACCGGCACCTTCCGGCCGCTGTCGCCGGTGGTGTACGTGCGGGTCGTCGACGGCGGCGAGGACTGCGCCCGGCTGCAGAAGCAGGTCCGTGACGCCTCCGGCCCGGTCGCCCGCGAGCTGCAGTTCCCGTACCACCCGCACGTCACCGTGGCGCACGGCATCGAGGAGGCGGCCATGGACCGCGCCTTCGAGGAGCTCGCCGGCTACGAGGCCGAGTGGCCCTGCACCGGCTTCGCGCTCTACGAGCAGGGCGCCGACGGGGTGTGGCGCAAACTGCGCGAGTTCCCCTTCGGCACCGTGGTGGTGCCCCCGCAGTCCGGGAGCGTGGACCGGGGATCCGTCTCCGCCCGCTGAACCCCCGGCCGGGTCTCAGACCGGCAGCCGGCGGAACACCCCGCGCGGCAGGTGCCGCAGCGCCGACATCACCATCCGCAGCGTGCCCGGCACCCACACGGTCTCCGCGCGGCGCCGCAGCCCCAGCTCGACGGCCGCCGCGACCGCCTCCGGCGTGGTGGCCAGCGGCCCCCCGGGGAGTCCGGCGGTCATCCGGGTGCGGACGAATCCGGGGCGTACGACCATGACGTGCACCCCCGTGCCGTACAGCGCGTCGCCGAGGCCCTGGGCGAAGGCGTCCAGGCCGGCCTTGCTGGAGCCGTAGATGAAGTTCGCGCGGCGGGCCCGCTCGCCCGCCACGGAGGACAGCACCACCAGGGAGCCGTGGCCCTGCGCCTGGAGGGCGCTCGCGCACACCAGGCCCGCCGAGACCGCCCCGGTGTAGTTGGTCTGCGCGACCCGGACGGCGGCCCGGGGGTCCCGTTCGTCGTGGGCCTGGTCGCCCAGGGTGCCGAAGGCGAGCAGCACCATG
>NZ_NCTE01000966.1 GCF_002114215.1 Streptomyces sp. 13-12-16
GGACGGGCCGGCGGTGAGCCGCCGGGTGACCGGGCCGGAGCGGTCCGGCACGGCCGGACGGCGCCCGGACCCGGAGGACCGCCGGGTGCGGGTGGTGCGGCCGGCGGAGAACGGCCGGCACGTCCCGGCCCGGACGACCGGGAACCACCACACAGCATTCGAAGGCACCCCGCAGACCGGCCCTGACGACCGGGAACCACCGTGCGGCATCCGAAGGCACCCCACGGACCGTCCCCGGCGACCGGGAACCACCGCACAGCGTTCGAAGGCACCCCGCAGACCGGCCCTCGGGGCCGTGACCGGCCTGGCACCGCGTCGGCCGCGGACACCGCGTACGGTTGGACACGAAAAACACTTGAGCACCAGTCGCAACGGAATCGCCGATCACGTGAACATCACCCGAGGCTTCACCGGCCGCCCTCGCGTGCACAATCCCGGGCTGCCGCCGGGTCAGTACGACGCGGGCGACGAATGGCCCGTCCTGTCCGCCGAGGTCACGCCCGACCTGGCGCCCGCCGACTGGACCTTCCGGATCGACGGGCTGGTGGCGGAGCCCCGCACCTGGGACTGGGAGCAGGCGCACGCGCTGCCGGCCTCGGCGTACGAGGGGGCCATCCACTGTGTGACGAGCTGGTCGAAGTTCGGGGTGCGGTTCGGCGGCGTCTCGCTGGACGCGTTTCTCCCCATGGTCCGGCCCCATGGGTCGGCGACACATGTGGTCGCGTATGCGCACACCGGCTACACCACCAACCTGCCGCTCGCGGACGTGACCGGCGGCCGGGCCTGGATCGCCTGGGAGTACGACGGCCGGCCGCTGTCTCCCGAGCACGGCGGCCCGGCGCGGCTGATCGTGCCGCACCTGTACTTCTGGAAGAGCGTCAAGTGGATCGCTGGGCTGCGGCTCCTCGACCACGACGAGCCGGGCTTCTGGGAGGGCAACGGCTACCACGCGCGCGGCAATCCCTGGGAGGAGCAGCGGTACTCCGGTGACTGAGCTGACGACGACACCGATGACACCCATGACACCGACGTCACCGGCCGCACCGGGGCGCTTCGCCCCGCCGACGCGGTTCGCGGTGCCCGGCCGGATCGGCGTGAACGAGCTGACCGCGTCCGTGTGGCGGACGGCGACCCTGACGGAGATCCGCCGCGAGACCCCGCGGGCGACGACCTTCCGGTTCGCCGTGCCCGGCTGGCCGGGGCACGTGCCCGGCCAGCACCTGCTGCTGCGGCTGACCGCCGAGGACGGCTACGTGGCCCAGCGCCACTACTCGATCGCGTCGGCGCCGGACGACTCCGGGCACATCGAACTGACCCTGGACCGGGTCGAGGACGGCGAGGTCTCGGGCTGGTTCCACACGGTGGCCCGCCCCGGTGACCGGGTCGAGGTGCGCGGCCCGCTCAGCGGCTTCTTCGCCTGGCCGGGCGACCGGCCCGCGCTGCTGGTGGGCGCCGGCTCCGGAGTGGTCCCGCTGATGTCGATGGTGCGGTACCACCGGACCCGGGACATGAGGCTGCCGCTGCGCCTGCTGGTGTCGGCCCGCAGCCCCGAGGAGCTGATCTACGCGCGGGAGTTCGGCGCGGAGACGACCCGGGTGTTCACGCGCAGTGCCCCGGAAGGCGTGCCCGTGGGACGTATGACGGCCGCACATGTGGCGCCGTTCCTGGCCGAGCAGCCTCCTACTGGGTGGGAGGCCTATGTGTGCGGCTCCAACTCCTTCGTCGAGCACGCCTCCAGGCTGCTCGTGGCGGCCGGCCAGCCCGTGGAGCGCATCCGTATCGAGCGCTTCGGCTGACCGGGACGCCCCCCTCGGAAGGCCCGCCGTTTCGCACGGCACCCGGCCGGGCACCCGGCCGGGGCTGTTCCGTGGGTGCCGCGCGCCGCGGAGTGAGCCGCCGGGGCCGCCGTCGTGTACGGCCGTCCATGCCCCG
>NZ_NCTE01000098.1 GCF_002114215.1 Streptomyces sp. 13-12-16
CGGCCCGGCGGCCGACGGCGCCGCCCCCGGCCCTCAGGAGACGCCCGCCGCCCCCTCCCGGCGGCTCTTCGTCTCCCGTGTCGTCGGCGGGGCCGCCGCCGCGGCGGCCGTGGGGACCGTCGGCTACGGGACGTACGGCGTGCTGCGCGGACCGCGCGTGAAGCGGGTCACCGTGCCGCTCGCCAAGCTTCCCCGCGCGGCGCACGGTTACCGCATCGCGGTGGTCAGCGACATCCACCTCGGGCCGGTGCTCGGGCGGGGCTTCGCGCAGAAGGTCGTCGACACGGTCAACTCGACCCAGCCGGATCTGATCGCGGTCGTCGGTGACCTGGTGGACGGAAGCGTGAAGGACCTCGGTCCGGCCGCGGCTCCCCTGGCGCAACTGAGGGCGCGTCACGGGTCGTTCTTCGTCACCGGCAACCACGAGTACTTCTCCGGTGCCGAGCAGTGGGTCGAGGAGGTGCGGCGGCTCGGGCTGAACCCGCTGGAGAACGCCCGCACGGAGCTGCCGCACTTCGACCTGGCGGGGGTCAACGACGTGGCCGGCGAGGACGAGGGGCAGGGCCCGGACTACGCGAAGGCGCTCGGGGACCGGGACCGGGGGCGGGCGTGTGTGCTGCTCGCCCACCAGCCGGTGCAGATCCATGACGCCGTCGACCACGGTGTCGACCTTCAGCTGTCCGGTCACACCCACGGAGGGCAGTTGTTCCCCGGCAACCTCGTGGCCGGTCTGGCCAATCCCACACTGGCGGGGCTCGACCGGTACGGCGACACCCAGTTGTACGTCAGCCGGGGGGCCGGTGCGTGGGGGCCGCCCACGCGGGTGGGGGCGCCGTCGGACGTCACGGTGATCGAGCTGGCCTCCAAGCAGGCCTGACGGCGTGCCGGGGGCGGGTCCGCGTCACCCGCGCTCGCGGGGTGCCTCCCCCACTCTCGGCTTCGCTCGAGCGGGGGGACCCCCATCGCCCACCCCTGTCGCCCTGAGGTACCTCCCAGGCCCTCGAGGCATCGGGGGAGGCGCGACTGCCCGCAGCCAGGGGACCCGATGGGTCACGTTCGTACGGCGCTCGTGCCGGTCGATCTGCGGCGGTGGATCGCCGACACGTCCTGGGAGCCGGTCGCCGGGCACGTGGCCGGGCGGCTTTCAGCCGGACGGGGGAACCGGCCGCCCGGCTCGGTCCTCCGACGGCCGTTCCCGGCCGGACGGCACCCGCGCGGGAGCCTCGTCGGGTTCCGGGCACGTTCCCGGCCGGGCCGGCAGGGTCACGGTCACCGCCAGCCCCTCGCCCGGCGCCGTCCGTACCGCCACCTCACCCCCGTGCGCCCGCACCACGCCCTGCACGATCGCCATGCCGAGACCGCTCCCCGCGCCCCCGCCCGCGCGGAAGAAACGGTCGAAGACGCGCGCCGCGTCCTCCGCCGCGAGGCCCGGCCCGTCGTCCGCCACGGACAGCCGCACCACCCCGTCCGCGCGGACCACCCCGAGCCGTACCGCGACGTCCGCCGGAGTGTGCGTCCGTACGTTGCCCAGCAGGTTCCCCAGGACCTGCCGCAGCCCCGACTCGTCCGCGCGCACCAGCACCGCACCGTCCGCGTCCACGGTCACCGCCCGCTCCGGCTGCTGCACCCGCAGGTCCTCCGCCGCGTCCCGCACCAGCCGGCACACGTCCACGTTCCGCAGCCGCAGTTCGGGGCTCTGGTCGAGGCGGGCCAGCACCAGCAGCTCGTCGACGAGCCGCCCCATGCGGTCGGACTCCGCCAGCATCCTGTCCCAGGCCCGCCTGCGCTCCGTCGGCTCCCGCAGCATCCCCCGGTCGTAGAGCTGGAGGTAGCCGCGTATCGCGGCCAGCGGCGTCCGCAGCTCGTGCGAGGCGTCCGCGACGAACCGCCGCAGCTGGGCCGCGCTGCGCTCGCGCGTGCGGTACGCCGACTCCACCTGCTGGAGCATCGAGTTGAGGGCGAGCCGTAGCTGCTCCACCTCCAGGATCGGGTCCCGGCTGGAGGGCACCCGCCGGGTCAGGTCGCCCTCCGCGATCGCCGACGAGGTCTCCACCATGTCCTCCAGCGGCCGCATCCGCCGCCGCACACTGAACATGGTCAGACAGGCCAGCAGCAGCAACAGCAGCGTCCCGATGGCCAGGTCGAACTTGACGGCCTTGGCGACACCGTCGTGCACCGCCTCGGTGGAGCCGGCGATCAGGATGTACGTGCCGTCCGCGAGCCGGGTGGCGGTGACGCGGTAGGCGGCGCCGCGCACGGTGACGTCGTGCGGCTCCGGGGCCTCGACCAGGGCGCGCGCGTCGCCCACGGCGTCCGCCAGGTCGCGCTGGGCCTTCGTCGGTTCGAAGCCGAGGATGCCGACGGGCTCGCCCCGGTCGTCCACGGCGGCGAAGATCGAGTCCGGGTCGTCCTCCCGGTTCCAGTCCGGATCCACCCGGTCGCGGAAGAAGCTCAGCACGCTCAGCGAGTCGATCTGCCGCAGCGTCAGCTCCGAGCCGCCCAACGACTCACGGGTCCGGGTCAGCTCCGTGTCGATCTGGTCCAGCAGGTAGTAGCGCATGCCCATCACGCTCACCGCGGTGGCCGCCACGATGCCGAGGGCCAGCAGCACCACGTTGGCCAGGGTCAGCTGCCCGCGCAGCGAGTGGACGCCCCGCCCGGAGCCCGGTTTGCGGATCGGGATCCTCACGTCAGGCCGTACCCGACCCCGCGCCGGGTGGTGATCACCGGTGGCCCCAGGGCGTCGAGCTTGCGCCGCAGGTAGCTGATGTAGGTCTCGACGACGGTCGACTCGGCCGGGGTGTGCTCGTACTGCCAGACGTGGCGCAGCAGTTGCTCCTTCGGCACGATCCGGCCGCCGTTGCGCACCAGGAAGCGCAGCAGCGCGTACTCGGTGGGGGTGAGCTCCACCGAGCGGCCCGCGCGGCGCACCGAGTACGTCGTCTCGTCCAGCTCCAGGTCGCCGTGGCGCAGCGGCGCCCGCTGCGGGAGGACGTCGGCGGGGCGGGTGCGGCGCAGTACGGCGGTGATCCGGGCGACGACCTCGTCGATGTTGAACGGCTTGGTGATGTAGTCGTCGCCGAAGCCGAGCGCGCCGACGACCTCGGCGGGCGCGTCCCGCGCGGTGAGGAACACCAGCGCCAGCTCCGGCCGCCGGGACCGCAGTTCACGGCCCAGGGCGCGGCCGTCGCCGTCCGGCAGCATCACGTCGAGCAGGGCGCAGTCGGGACGGGTGTGCTCGGTCAGCGCGAGCGCCTCGCGGACCGTGCCCGCGGTCATGACCTCGAAGCGGTGGTAGCGCAGGGCGATGGCGAGGACGTCCGCGATGCTCTCCTCGTCCTCCACGACCAGCACGGTGCCGGGAGCTGTCGTCATGTCCCCAGTATCGGCGCAACCCCCGCCGGTCGTACCGGTGTTCGCTTTGGAGTTCCTTGAGAGTCCCGCGCCGGTCGTGTCCCCGCGCGGGTGCCGCCGACGATCCTGCTGCCCAGGACCTGGGGGACCGACCGAACGACGAAGGAGCGGACACGTGGCGGTATTGGCACGCTGGTGCTATCGGCATCGGCTGGTGGTCCTGTTGGTGTGGGTGGGGGCGCTGCTCGGACTGGGGGTTTCGGCGAGCGGCGCGGGCACGAACTACGCGGAGGTCTTCTCGCTGCCGGACACCGACTCCAAGCGGGCGTACGACCTGATGGAGCGGGCGTTCCCGGAACGCGCCGGCGACACCGACACCGTGGTGTGGAAGGTCGACGAGGGTTCCGTGCGGGAAGACTCCGTACGGTCCCGGATCGAGCCGGCGCTCAAGGAGATCGGACGGATGGAGGGCGTCGGCGCCGTCTCCGATCCGTACGGCGCCCAGGGCGCGGCGCAGATCAGCGAGGACGGGCGGATCGCCTACGCGCAGGTCACGTTCGCCGAGCAGGCGGACGCCGTGCCGAAGGAACTGGTCCAGGACGTCGTCGACACCGCGCAGGACGCCGCGCGCGACGGGCTCCAGGTGGAGCTGGGCGGCCAGGCCATCACACGCGTCCAGGAACCGCCGACAGGCACCGCCGAGCTGGTCGGCATCCTGGCCGCCGCGGTCGTGCTGTTCGTGGCCTTCGGGTCGCTCTTCGCGATGCTGCTGCCGATCGTGGTCGCCGTCTTCGGCGTCGGCACCGGAATGTTCGGCACCCAGCTCCTCAGCCACGTCACCAACGTCCCCGAACTCGCCACGCTGCTGTCCACGCTGATCGGTCTCGGCGTCGGCATCGACTACGCCCTGTTCATCGTCACCCGGCACCGGCGCGGCATCCTGCGCGGCGCCGACCCGGAGGAGGCGGCGGTCACCGCCCTCAACACCTCCGGCCGGGCGGTGCTGTTCGCGGGCGGCACGGTGTGCATCGCGCTCGCCGGGATGCTGGTGACGAACCTGCGGTTCCTGGACGGCGTGGTCATCGGCACCACGCTCACCGTCGTCCTGAGCGTGCTCGCCGCCGTCACCCTGCTGCCCGCCCTGCTCGGTCTGCTCGGCCACCGGGTGCTCAGCCGCCGTCAGCGCCGCAGGCTCGCGGCGGAGGGTCCTCGGACCGAGGAGGTGAGCGGTCTCGCCGCGCGCTGGTCCGCGGGTGTCCAGCGCCGCCCGCGGTCCGTGGCCGTCCTCGCCGTGGTCCTGATGGCGGCCCTCGCGGTCCCGCTGCTGTCGCTGCGCCTGGGCACCGTGGACCAGGGCAACGACGACGCCTCCATGACCACCAGGAAGGCCTACGACCTGCTCGCCGAGGGCTTCGGGCCCGGCTTCAACGGCCCGTTGCAGGTGGTCGTGGACGGCGAGGCGTCCGACGGCCTGGTGACGGTCCTGGAGCGCACCGAGGGGGTCGCCCAGGTCGCCGCCGTACCGCCCGCGAACGGCGTCAGCGTCATCCAGGTCGTCCCCACCACGTCCCCGCAGGACGCGGAGACGGACCGGCTCATCGACACCCTGCGCGACGACGTCATCCCGGGCGCGGGCGTGGAGGCCCATGTCGGCGGGGTGACCGCGGTGTCCAAGGACTTCGCGACGGTGACCGGCGAGCGGCTGCCGCTGTTCATCGGCACGATCATCGGCCTCGGCTTCCTGCTCCTGCTGCTCGCGTTCCGTTCCCTGGTGGTGCCGCTGACGGCCGCCGTGATGAACCTGCTCGCGGCGGCGGCCTCCTTCGGCGTCCTGGTGATGATCTTCCAGTGGGGCTACGGCCTGGACCTGCTGGGCCTCGGCAAGGAGGGCCCCATCGCGTCCTTCCTGCCGATCATCATGCTGTCGCTGCTGTTCGGGCTCTCCATGGACTACCAGGTGTTCCTGGTGAGCCGGATGCACGAGGAGTGGGTGCACACCCGGGACAACGCCCGCGCGGTGCGCGTCGGCCTCGCGGAGACCAGCCGCGTCATCAACTCCGCGGCCCTGATCATGGTCTGCGTCTTCCTCGCCTTCGTGCTCAGCGGCGACTACGGCGCCGCCATGGCGGGCGTGGGGCTGGCCGCCGCGGTCGCCCTGGACGCGTTCATCCTGCGCACGGCGCTGGTGCCGGCCGTGATGCACCTGCTCGGGAAGTCCAACTGGTGGCTGCCGGCCGGTCTGGAGAAGCGGCTGCCGCACCTGGCGGTGGAGCCGGGGGAGGAGGGGACCGCGGCGCCCACGACGCCCTCCGGTGTTCCGGGCGGCCCCTCCTCGGTCGTCCACGGCTTCGTCCGCACCGCCGACGGCGAACCCGTCGAGGGCGCGGCCCTCACCCTGCTGACCTCCGGGGGACGCCGGCTCGACCGCGTGGTCTCCCTCGCCGACGGCGCGTACATCGTCTCCGTACCGGCCCCGGGCACCTATCTGCTCGCGGTCACGGCGGCCTCGTACGGCTCCCGCGCGGCACACCTGACGGTGACGGACGGACCGCTGGTGCACGACGTGGAACTCACGCCCGGTGAGGTGGACGCCGTCAGCTGACGGTGCCGGGGCGCCCGTCGTCGGCGGGCGCCCCCTTCTCCCTCTTCGCCGGGTCCGGAAGCGCCTTCGTCATGCCGGGCAGGAACTCCGTGAACAGTTCGTGCACCTCGCGCACCAGGGGCCGCAGCACCCGGAAACGGGCCAGGGCGATGCCCCGCGCGGTGATCCGGGCGCCGCGCTCGGCCAGCCGGTAGCTGCGCTCCCGGCCCTCGGTGCGGTCGAAGATCCAGTACAGGACGAGCCCCATCTGGGACAGCCACATCAACTCGGGCAGGATGTCCCGCAACTCCTCGGGCACCTTGCTCTTCGTCCCGGCGAGCACCGCGCGGTGGACGCTGATCGCCTCCACGCGCGCGTGCTCCGACTCGGGGGAGAAGGGGCTGAGCGGGCTGTCCGGATCGGCGGCGTTCTTGAAGAACTGCACCGCGAACTCGTGGTACGGCGTGGCGATGTCCAGCCACGTCTTCAGCACGCCCGCGAGCCGGGCCTCCAGCTCGGTCTCCCGGCGCAGGACCTCCCGGACGGCCACCTGGTGCTCGGCTGCGATCCGGTCGTAGAAGCCCTGGATCAGGTGTTCCTTGCCCTCGAAGTAGTAGTACGCGTTGCCGACGGAGACCCCCGCCTCCTTGGCGATGGCCCGCATGGTCGTCTTGTCGTACCCGCGCTCCTGGAACAGCCGCATGGCGGTCTCGAGGATCAGGGCGCGGGTCTGCTCGGACTTGCTGAGGGTGGCGCCGTCGTCGGGGCCGTCGTTCTTCGCGGACACGGAAAGAGAGCCTAACGCCACGGACGGGTGCCCTACGGGGCGGTGCAGGTGCCCGCCTCGCAGCCCGGCGCGGTGTAGCTCCAGCCGTCGCGCGGATCGTACGTCCACCCGTCACCCCGGCGGTACACGCCGCCGCCCCACCCGGACGCCATCCCGCGCCACTTGGCGGCGGCCAGCACCGCGCCCTTGGCGAGCCGGGCGCCGGCCGGGGTGCTCAGCCGGTGGGCCAGCCGCCGGTGCTCCCGCAGCGCCCACAGGGTGACGACCCAGGCGGCGGCGCCCCGGTACACCTGCCCGGCGTCACCGACCACGGTGATCTCCTCCAGGGTGGACCCGTGGTCGAGGCCGGGGAACCGGGCCCGCGCCGCCTCCGAGGCCGCCGGGACCAGCTCCAGGGGCACCAACTGGGGCTGGCGCACCAGCCAGTTCCGTACGAAGGCGCACAGGGAGCACTCGGCGTCGTACAGCACGGTGAGCCGGTGGACCGGGACGCGCGCGGCGTCCCGGCCCCCGTGTGCGGCCGTCACGCCGCTCACGCCCCGGCCTGAGGGGCCGCCCAGCCCTGCGGCGGCACCGGCGGGACCTGCTCCCGCTCCATCACCCCGCGGCGCCGGATCTTGTTGAGCACGTACACGTTGCCCAGGTGCATCACGCCCAGCACCAGCAGCACCACGCCGAGCTTGGTCGACAGGGCCTCGAAGATGCCGCGCGTGTCGGTGATCGTCTCGTCGTCGCTCAGGTACAGCGCGACGAACCCGAGGTTGACGAGGTAGAAGCCGACCACCAGGAGGTGGTTGACGGCGTCGGCGAGCTTCTCGTTGCCGTGCAGCACGTCGGAGAGGAAGATCCGCCCGTTGCTGCTGAGCGTACGAGCGACCCACACGGTCAGCCCGATGCTGACCACCAGGTAGATGACGTAGGCGATGACCGTACGGTCCATGTCCCCCAGCCCTTCTTGAACACGTTCAAAACGCTGACGGGGAAGACTCTAGACCCTTTTTTTGAACGTGTTCAACTCAGGGGTGGGGTGTGCTGCGTCACGGAACGGCCGAGGGCCCCGTCTCCGGCGGAGACGGGGCCCTCGGGGGCGTACGGCGGCGTACCTCAGTAGCGGCGCGTGATCAGCGCACGCTTCACCTCGGCGATCGCCTTCGTGACCTCGATGCCGCGCGGGCAGGCGTCCGTGCAGTTGAAGGTCGTGCGGCAGCGCCAGACGCCGTCGCGGTCGTTGAGGATCTCCAGGCGCTGCTCGCCGGCCTCGTCACGCGAGTCGAAGATGAAGCGGTGCGCGTTGACGATGGCCGCCGGGCCGAAGTACTGCCCGTCGTTCCAGAACACCGGGCACGAGGACGTGCAGGCGGCGCACAGGATGCACTTTGTCGTGTCGTCGAAGCGCTCGCGGTCCTCGGCGGACTGCAGACGCTCGCGCGTCGGCTCGTTGGTGTCCTTCGTGATCAGGAAGGGCATCACGTCCCGGTACGCCTGGAAGAACGGCTCCATGTCCACGACCAGGTCCTTCAGGACCGTCAGGCCCTTGATGGCCTCGACCGTGATCGGCTTCTCGGGGTTGATGTCCTTGATCAGCGTCTTGCACGCCAGGCGGTTCTTGCCGTTGATCCGCATGGCGTCGGAGCCGCAGATGCCGTGGGCGCAGGAACGGCGGAAGGTCAGCGTGCCGTCCAGGTCCCACTTGATCTTGTGCAGCGCGTCGAGGACGCGCTCCTTCGGGTCGATCTCCAGCTGGAAGTCTTCCCAGACCGCCTCGGCCGCGACCTCCGGGTTGAACCGGCGGATCCGCATCGTGACGGTGATGTACGGGGAGTCGGCGAAACCGGGCTCGGGGGAGCCGGCGGCGTCCGCCTTGTCCAGAACGGGGGTAGCCATCAGTACTTACGCTCCATCGGCTGGTAGCGGGTCTGGACGACCGGCTTGTAGTCCAGACGGACGGTCTCGGTGCCGTCGGCGCCGACCTCGCGGTACGCCATCGTGTGACGCATGAAGTTGACGTCGTCGCGGTTCGGGTAGTCCTCGCGGTAGTGACCGCCGCGGGACTCCTTGCGGGCCAGCGCGGAGACGGCCATGACCTCGGCCAGGTCGAGCAGGTTGCCCAGCTCGATGGCCTCGAGGAGGTCGGTGTTGAACCGCTTGCCCTTGTCCTGGATGGCGACGTTCTTGTAGCGCTCGCGCAGCTCGGCGATCTTCTCGACCGCCGTCTTGATCGTCTGCTCGGTGCGGAACACCATGACGTTGGCGTCCATGGTCTCCTGCAGCTCACGGCGGATGGTGGCCACCCGCTCGTTGCCGGTGGAGGACCGCAGCCGCTCGATCTGCTCGACGACGAAGGACTCCGGGTTCTCCGGCAGCTCGACGAAGTCGGCCTTCTGGGAGTAGTCCGCCGCCGCGATACCGGCCCGCTTGCCGAACACGTTGATGTCCAGCAGCGAGTTGGTGCCCAGGCGGTTGGCGCCGTGCACGGACACACAGGCGACCTCGCCGGCCGCGTACAGGCCCGGCACGACGGTGGTGTTGTCCGCCAGGACCTCACCCTCGACGTTGGTCGGGATGCCGCCCATGGCGTAGTGCGCGGTCGGCTGGATCGGGATCGGGTCCGTGTAGGGCTCGATGCCGAGGTAGGTGCGCGCGAACTCCGTGATGTCGGGCAGCTTGGCGTCGAGCTGCTCCGGCGGGAGGTGCGTGAGGTCCAGGTAGACGTGGTCGCCCTCGGGACCGCAGCCGCGGCCCTCGCGGATCTCCGTGTAGATGGAGCGCGAGACGACGTCACGGGAGGCGAGGTCCTTCATGACCGGCGCGTACTTCTCCATGAAGCGCTCGCCGTCCTTGTTGCGGAGGATGCCGCCCTCACCGCGGGCGCCCTCCGTCAGCAGGATGCCCATGCGCCAGATGCCGGTCGGGTGGAACTGGAAGAACTCCATGTCCTCCAGCGGCAGCCCGCGCCGGTACACGGCCGCCTGGCCGTCACCGGTCAGCGTGTGCGCGTTCGACGTCACCTTGAAGAACTTGCCGGTGCCGCCGGACGCGTAGATCACGGCCTTCGCCTGGAAGACGTGGATCTCGCCGGTCGCCAGCTCGTACGCGACCACACCGGCGGACTTCTTGACGCCGTCGACCTCGGTGATGAGCTGGTCCAGGACGTAGAACTCGTTGAAGAACTCCACGCCCTCCTTGACGCAGTTCTGGTACAGCGTCTGGAGGATCATGTGACCGGTGCGGTCGGCCGCGTAGCAGGACCGGCGGACCGGGGCCTCGCCGTGGTTGCGGCTGTGACCGCCGAAGCGGCGCTGGTCGATCGTGCCGTTCGGGGTCCGGTTGAACGGCAGGCCCATCTTCTCCAGGTCGAGGACCGAGTCGATGGCCTCCTTCGCCAGGATCTCGGCGGCGTCCTGGTCGACCAGGTAGTCACCGCCCTTGACCGTGTCGAAGGTGTGCCACTCCCAGTTGTCCTCCTCCACGTTGGCCAGCGCGGCGGCCATGCCGCCCTGCGCGGCGCCCGTGTGGGAGCGGGTGGGGTAGAGCTTGGTCAGGACGGCGGTGCGGCTGCGCTTGGTCGACTCGATGGCCGCGCGCATGCCGGCGCCACCGGCGCCGACGATGACGGTGTCGTACTTGTGGATCTTCACTGATCTCGCCTCACTGCGGGGCTTTGTCGGAGACGGTGGTGCGAGCATCGGCCGGGGGTCCGGGGGGTGTCCCCGGGGAATGCAGCATGATTCTCGCAGCCCCGTGCCTAGCGGATGTTCGGGTCGAAGGTGAAGATCACCAGCGTGCCCAGCAGGATGGTGAACACCGTGGCGGTGTAGAGCAGGCCCTTGAGCCACAGCCGGGTGTTCGGCCGCTCCGCGTAGTCGTTGATGACCGTGCGCAGGCCGTTGGCGCCGTGCAGCATCGCCAGCCACAGCATCAGCAGGTCCCAGACCTGCCAGAACGGCGAGGCCCAGCGGCCGGCCACGAAGGCGAAGCCGATCTTGGAGACGCCGCCGTCGAGGACCAGCTGGATCAGCAGGTGGCCGATGACGAGGACGACCAGGACGACGCCGGACAGGCGCATGAACAGCCAGGCGGCCAGTTCGAAGTTGCCCCGGGTGGACTTCGGGGTCTTCTTCGTCCGCTTGCGCGGGGGCTCGATGACCGGCGCCGGGTTGTCGGCGGAGTAGAGCGAGGCGCCCTCGACGGGGCCGATGCCCGAGGCGGTGGTGTCAGTCGTGGACATGGGCGTCAGCTCCCGAACAGTTCACGAGCGGCGTGGCCGAGGACGGGGTAGATCGCCCCGAGCATCAGCACGACCCAGATGGCGACGACGGTCCAGAGCATCTGCTTCTGGTAGCGGGCGCCCTTGACCCAGAAGTCGACGGCGATGACACGCAGGCCGTTGAGCGCGTGGAACAGGATGGCGGCGACGAGGCCGTACTCCAGCAGCGCGACGATCGGCGTCTTGTACGTGGCCACGACGGTGTCGTAGGCCTCGGGGGACACCCGCACGAGAGCGGTGTCCAGCACGTGAACGAACAGGAAGAAGAAGATGAGGACGCCGGTGACTCGGTGAGCCACCCAGGACCACATTCCTTCCCGGCCGCGGTACAGCGTTCCAGCCGGCACGGAAGTTTCCTCCGGGAGCGGGGTTCGGGGCCGCGCCGGCTTTCCTTGTCGGTCGGGCCCGGCCGGGTACGGTCCACCGGCCCCCAGCATGTTAGCGACGGATGCCCGTGGTGCTTGCAGGGGGCCTGCCGGTGTGATCAAACTGGCACGCTTACGGGCTACCGCGGTGGCATCTGGGGTGAGGTGTCCGGTTGTGTGCCGGGTGCGGTGCCGTCGTGGTCGGTCGCGCCCGCGCGGCAGAGCCGCAGATCGTCGTGGCCCCGCACCCCCAGGAAGTCGAACAACCGTTCCCTGGCCAGGCGGCGGAGTTGCTCGGCCGCCACGACTCGCTCGTCTTCCGGATCGTTCGCCAATCGTGACCGGATGTCCGTCAGGACCCGGTCCAGGGCCTCTTCCTCGGGGACGTCGTCCAGGCAGATGACGAAGACGTGGCCGAACTTGGTCTCGTACGCCGTGTGGGCCGCGGTCAGGGCCGTGTGCGCGGCGGAGTACGTGTCGTCGGGGAGGGCGGGGCGGGGCTCCGCGGCCAGGGCCTCCGCCAGTTCCTTGGAGGAGAGGTCGTACGCCGCCTCGTCGGAGGCCGCCAGGAGGGACGGCACGTCCGGGTAGGGGCGGTGGCCGGAGAGGCGCAGGGCCCAGCGCGGGCTGCGCAGACAGGCCAGGAGGGCGCGCTCGGCGTCCTCGGCGGGAGCGGTGTTGAACCACTCCAGCGCGGGCGGGATGCCGGGCGCGCCGCGGGACTGTCCGGGTATGGCGACTCGGCCGGGGAGGTCTGGGAGACGGTGCGCAGGCAGCGTGGGTCCTCGTGGGCGTCGCGTGTGTGTCGGTGGAAGATGCTGTGAGAGTTGTGACGTCACGTTATCGAGTGAGTCCGAGACGTGTCCGATCGGTACCCCGAATTCACCCGGACGGCAGAGTTTGAGAGCGGCTCGTCGACGCGCTTCACCCGTTCGGGTCGTACGTTGGCTGGGTGAGTCAGCACAGGCAGCACGGGCAGCACCGGCAACCCAGGCAGCACCGGCGACGGGTGCTGGTCACGGCCGTCGCCGGGGGCGCGCTGGTGGCCGCGTCCGGCGTGGGCCTCGGACTCCGGGCGGCCTCGGACGACGACGGCTCGCCCGCGGGCTCGACGGCGGCGTCCTCCACCGAGACCCCCGCCGGTTCCGGCGAGGCCGCCGGGACGACACCGGACGGGAGCCCGAGCCCCAGCCGCACCCACCCCTTGTCCGAGGCGCCGCGCACCATACCCGCCGTACGCGACCACACCGCGGAGCGCGGTCCGGGCTGGCGTCCCGCGAAGGACCACCGGGTGGTCGTGGACGACCCCGCGCTGGCCGACGAGGGGCGCCTGATAGCCGGCGAGCTGGGACTGGCGTACGCGGGGGAGAAGGGCGACCGGCGGGCCGGGGACCTGCGGCTGGAGCTGAACCGCGACGGGGGCGCGAACCCGGAGTCGTACACGATGACCGTGCGGGGCGGGAGCGTGACCGTGAGCGCCCCCGGTGAGCCGGGCGTGTTCTACGGCACCCGCACGCTCAAGCAGGCGGTACGCGGCACCGGCACCGCCCCCGAGGGCGTGGTGCGCGACGAGCCCGCCAAGCAGCGGCGCGGGCTGATGCTGGACATCGCGCGCAAGCACTACGACGCCGGCTGGATCGAGGACCGGATCCGTGAGCTGGGCGACCTGAAGTTCAACGAGCTCGGCCTGCACTTCTCCGACGACCAGGGCTTCCGCATCGAGTCCGCCTCGCACCCGGAGATCGTCTCGGCGGACCACCTCACCAAGGCGCAGGTCGAGAGGATCGTCGACCTCGCGGAGAGCCGGCACATCACCGTCGTGCCCGAGATCGACTCGCCCGGACACCTCGGCGCGGTCATCGCCGCCCATCCGGACCTGCAACTGCGCAACGCGGACGGCGGCGCGGTGCGCGGCGCGATCGACATCTCCAAGGCCGGGTCCGCCGAGATCGTCGACGACCTGCTGGACGAGTACGCCGGGCTCTTCCCGGGCGGGCAGTGGCACCTGGGCGGCGACGAGTACCAGGCGCTGGTGGTCCCCGATCCCGAGGCGTCGTTCCCGGGCCTCGCCGCCGCCGCGCGGGAGAAGTACGGCTCCGGCGCGACCGTGGAGGACCTGACCACCGGCTGGCTCAACGACCGGGCCGCCACCGTCCGCGCCCACGACCGCACGCCCCGCGCGTGGAACGACGGCTTCTTCCGGGGCGGGTCGGTGCGGGCGGCCGAGGACATCCTGGTCGCCTACTGGACCGGCAAGGAGATCGGCGCCCGGCCGCCGGCGGAGTACCTGGGCGAGGGCCGCGAGGTCATCAACCACAACGACGAGTTCCTCTACTACGTGCTCGGGGAGCCCCTGACCTTCGTCTACCCGACGGGGGAGCGGATCTACGAGCAGTGGACGCCGCTGGTGCTGCGCGGCACCACCGCCGTCCCGGAGCGGTACGACGACCAGATCCTCGGCGGGTCGTTCGCCGTCTGGGGCGACATCCCCGGGGCCCAGACCCAGGACCAGGTCGCGGACGGGATCCGGCTGCCGCTGGCGGCGACCGTCCAGAAGCTCTGGGACCCGGACGAGCCGGAGCTGTCGTGGGCGGAGTTCCGGGACCTGGCGGGCGAGCTGGACTGACGGTTCCCCCGTCACGGGGCGGATTGCCGCATACGGCTGCGAACCCCCGTACGGCTGTGGTGGTGTTCTGACGGACCGACCGCGACACCGGGGGGAACACCGGCACATGGGCTACTGGGGGTATTTCGTCGTGGGCCGCGGGGAGCGGCCGCTCGCCGGGCTGGACACGCTGGCCGGCGCGGCCGGGGGCATGTCCCTGCACACCTCGGCGCCCGACGGCTGGCAGGTGTGGGAGTACCCGGGCGGCCGGGGCGACGTCGGGAACATGAACGACCTGGCCCGGGAGACCGGCGCGCCCGCGCTGTTCGGATACGTCATGGACAGCGACTGCGTGGTGGTGGAGGCGGCGTCACCGGAGAGCGGGGCGTGGACGACCTGTCTGGCGCGGTCCCGCATGGCCGGTTACCTCGAAGGGCAGCAGGAGGGGCTCACGCTGGAGGACTACTTCCTGGAGCCCTCCGACGCCGCCGAACGGGCCGTCTTCTGGGCCGAGGAGGCGGGCCGCACCGCCTCCGCCGAGGACCTGGTCGAGGTGCTGACCGCCGACCCCGACCCCATGGCCGAAAACCTCTTCTTCCGTCTGCTCGACCGGCTCGGCGTGGTGCCCCTGTGACACTCCGGGCCCGTCGCACGCAGTAAGGGGAAATGCGGGCTCCGTGAGGGATGGGGCACGTGAGGGCCTCGCCGGGGCCCGCGAGCATTCCTTGAGGAGGCGTGGATGAGCCTGGTGGAGCTGATCGCACAGGCCGACGAGCGCGGACTGGCCGTGAGCGGGTTGGCTTGTTTGGATCGGTGCGTGCCGCTGCTGGGCGGCGGTGACGAGGTGCTGCGCCCGCTGTGGGCGAGCCTCGCCCAGGCCGCGCCCGCGGGTGACTGGGCGCAGCGGCTGGAGCAGGCCCGCGGCACGCTGGACGCGGCGGCCGACGGCGCGGACGAGGCCGTG
>NZ_NCTE01000009.1 GCF_002114215.1 Streptomyces sp. 13-12-16
GGCGGTCGTGGTGAACTGCCAGGTCTTCGGCCGCGCGACCCGCGGGACCCGCGGTGATCCCGGCCGGCCCGGCCGCGCGAACCGTGGCCCGACGGCCGCGGCGAAGCGCGCCAGACGTGGTCGTACGGTCTCCGCGGCCCGGGCGAGACGTGGTCGTACGGCGTCCGCGATCCGCACGACGTGCGGTCCCGCGGCCCGCCAAGGCCTCAGCTCTGGCACGACCACCAGCCCCTTTCGCGATCACACACCTGCGTGAGGGACACTTAACCACCAGAACTATGTGCTGATCATGGAGGAGCGTCCGGTGGAGTTCGACGTCACGATCGAGATCCCGAAGGGTTCGCGGAACAAGTACGAGGTGGACCACGAGACGGGTCGGATCCGCCTGGACCGTCGGCTCTTCACCTCGACCGCCTACCCGACCGACTACGGCTTCGTCGAGAACACCCTCGGCGAGGACGGCGACCCGCTGGACGCGCTGGTCATCCTGGACGAGCCGACGTTCCCGGGCTGCCTGATCCGCTGCCGCGCGATCGGCATGTTCCGGATGACGGACGAGGCCGGCGGCGACGACAAGCTGCTCTGCGTCCCGTCGACGGACCCGCGCGTGGAGCACCTGCGGGACATCCACCACGTGTCCGAGTTCGACCGCCTGGAGATCCAGCACTTCTTCGAGGTCTACAAGGACCTGGAGCCGGGCAAGTCGGTCGAGGGCGCCAACTGGGTCGGCCGGGTGGACGCCGAGGCGGAGATCGAGCGGTCCTACAAGCGTTTCAAGGAGACGGGCGGCCACTGAGCCCTCCCGCTGCGCGACGCAGGAACGGGCCGCACGCACGCGTGCGGCCCGTTTTGCCGTGCGTGCGCATACTGAGGCTGTACGGGGCAGGCTTACGGACGGTCTCACGGACGGTGTCGTAAAGGGAGAGCGGAGCAGGTGACGGACGCGGAGGACCGCAAGCCGCAGTCGGACGAGGCGAGGAGCGCGTTCACGCCTCCCGCCGTTGTCGCGGCGCCGGCCGAGGCCGAGTCGTCGACGACGTCCGAGTTCGCCGTCCCGGACGGGCTGGCCGTCCCGAAGGCCGGTACGGAGTCCGAGACGACCTCCGAGTTCGCCGTTCCGGACGGTCTGGACGTGACCCCGCCGCCTCCGGACGGGACGGAGGGGTCGGCGTTCAGCACGCCGAGCACCTACAGCGCGAAGCAGACGGCCGCGTTCACCCCGGCGAGCGGGATCCCGCTGGTCAGCCTGGCCAAGGACGTGCCGTGGCAGGACCGGATGCGCACCATGCTGCGCATGCCGGTGACCGAGCGGCCGGCTCCGGAGCCGGTGCAGCGGCACGACGAGACCGGGCCGGCCGTGCCGCGCGTGCTCGACCTGACCCTGCGCATCGGCGAGCTGCTGCTGGCGGGCGGCGAGGGTGCCGAGGACGTGGAGGCGGCGATGTTCGCCGTGTGCCGCTCCTACGGCCTGGACCGCTGCGAGCCCAACGTCACGTTCACCCTGCTGTCGATCTCCCACCAGCCGTCCCTGGTCGACGACCCGGTGACCGCGTCGCGCACGGTGCGTCGCCGCAGCCCCGACTACACCCGGCTGGCGGCCGTCTACCGGCTGGTGGACGACCTCAGCGACGACGAGACGCACGTCTCCCTGGAGGAGGCCTACCGCCGGCTGGCGGAGATCCGCCGCAACCGGCACCCGTACCCCGGCTGGGCGCTGACCATGGCGAGCGGACTGCTCGCGGGCGCGGCCTCGGTGCTCGTCGGCGGCGGCTTCCTGGTGTTCGTGTCGGCCGCGGTCGGCGCGATGCTCGGTGACCGGCTGGCCTGGCTGTGCGCGGGGCGCGGGCTGCCGGAGTTCTACCAGTTCACGGTGGCCGCGATGCCGCCTGCCGCGATCGGGGTGGCGCTGACTCTGGCGCACGCGGACGTGAAGGCGTCCGCGGTGATCACCGGTGGGCTGTTCGCGCTGCTGCCCGGGCGGGCGCTGGTGGCCGGCGTGCAGGACGGCCTGACCGGCTTCTACATCACGGCGTCCGCGCGTCTGCTGGAGGTCCTGTACTTCTTCGTGGGCATCGTGGCCGGGGTGCTGACGGTGCTGTACTTCGGCGTGCAGCTGGGCGCCCGGCTGAACCCGGACGCGGCGCTCGGCGTCTCCGACGACCCGCTGTGGCAGATCGCCGCGTCGATGCTGCTGTCCCTGGCCTTCGCGGTGCTGCTCCAGCAGGAACGGTCCACCGTGCTGATGGCGACCCTGAACGGCGGGGTCGCGTGGGTGGTGTACGGCGCGATGCACTACACGGGGGACATCTCGCCGGTGGTCTCCACGACCGCCGCGGCGGGCCTCGTGGGCCTGTTCGGGCAGTTGCTGGCCCGGTACCGGTTCGCCTCCGCGCTGCCGTACACCACGGCGGCGATCGGGCCGCTGCTGCCCGGTTCCGCGACGTACTTCGGTCTGCTGGGGATCGCCCAGAACGAGGTCGAATCGGGGCTGACGTCCCTCACGAAGGCCGTGGCACTGGCCATGGCCATCGCGATCGGGGTGAACCTCGGGTCGGAGATCTCGCGGATCTTCCTGCGGATCGGATCCGCGGAGAAGCGCCGGGCGGCGAAGCGGACGCGAGGGTTTTAGCGCCGGCGCCATTTTGGTCACGGCGCCGTCCGGCTCGGGGCCCCGTGTGCGTCGGCGGCCGCGGACCGGATGGGGCTGATCGCGCCCACGCGGCGGAGCCGCATGTCGGCACGGCCCCGCGTCCCTCCGGGGCGCTTCAGTAGCCCCGGTTGTAGGGCTGCTGCTGGTTCTGGTCGTAGTACTGGTCGTCGCCGTACGGCTGCTGGTGCTGCTGGTGCTGCTGCGGGTAGCCCTGGTCACCGTACGGCTGCTGGGGGTACCCCTGGTTGCCGTAGTGCTGCTGCCGGGGCTGCTGGGGGGCGGGCGGGGTGATGCGGCGCAGCTGGGTCGTGGCGTCGTCCATGACCGGGTGCTGGGGGTGCTGGGGGTGCTGCGGGGCGGTGGCCGGGGTCTCGGCGGCGGCGCGCTTCTTCTTTCCGCGCTCGCGCAGGTACTCGATGATGATCGGCACCACGGAGACGAGGACGATCAGGACGAGGATCGGCTCGACGTTGGTCTTGATGAACTCGATCTGCCCGAGCCAGTAGCCCGCGAGGGTGACACCGCAGCCCCAGGCGACACCGCCGATGAGGTTGTACGTGAAGAACGTGCGGTACTTCATGCGGCCGGCGCCGGCCACGATGGGCGCGAACGTGCGCACGATCGGTACGAAGCGGGCCAGGACGATCGCCTTGGGGCCGTACTTCTCCATGAACTCGTGCGCCTTCTCCAGGTTCTCCTGTTTGAAGAGCTTGGAGTTCGGCCGGTTGAACAGCTTGGGCCCGAAGAACTTGCCGATCATGTAACCGACCTGGTCGCCTATGACGGCGGCCAGCACGATCAGCGTGCACACCAGCCACAGCGGCTGGCTGATGTAGTTGCCCTCGGCCACGAAGAGACCCGCCGTGAACAGCAGGGAGTCACCGGGCAGGAACGCGAAGAGTCCGGACTCCGCGAAGACGATCAGCAGGATGCCGGGCAGGCTGAAGGTCTCGATCAGGTAGTCCGGGCTCAGCCACTCAGGGCCGAGCGCAAGCGTGGTCACGGGGATGTGGCTCCTGCAGCTGGGGGGTAAGGGCTGGGCTGACTGCCCAAATTATGAACGCAGTCGTCGGGGCCCAGGTTCCGCGGGGGTACCCAGGATGCCCTGTGCCCCGTCCCGGAGGAAGCTGTGAGCCGTGGTGCGGGAGGCAACCCGCAGGTCGTGGCCCGGATGTGAGCCGGGCCACGACGCTCAGGCGGTGTGCCGCGCGGCGTTGGCGAAGATCGCCTCCTTGAGGTGCTCGGCGAGACCGGGCCGCATGGAGTCGTAGTACGCCTTGAAGCGCTCGTCGGAGACGTACATCTCCGCGAAACACCTGTGCATCTCGTACGGCACCTCGAAGTACCACTTGCCGACGTGCCGGCGGTGCTCCTCGGCCAGGTCCATGGCCGCCTCGCCGGACGGCTGCCCTCCGGCGGCCACCAGGGCGGTGTACCGCTCCTGCCAGTCGTCGACCTCGGCCTGGACGCGCTTCCAGTCCTCCTTGGTGTAGCTCGCCGCGCGGCGCTGCGACTCGGCGTACGCCTCGGTGCCGCCCCAGCGTTCCTCCGCCTCGGCGGCGTACTGCTCGGGGTCCTTGTCCCCGAACACCTCGAACCTCTCCTCGGGCGTCAGATCGATCCCCATCTTGCGTGCCTCCATGGCGTGCTCCACGGCCGCCGCCATCTTCTTCAGCTTCTCGATCCGGGCGGTCAGCAGTTCGTGCTGCCGGCGCAGGTGCGCGCGCGGGTCCGCGTCCGGGTCGTCGAGCAGGACGGCGACCTCCTCGAGCGGGAAGCCGAGCTCGCGGTAGAACAGGATCTGCTGCAGCCGGTCGAGGTCGGCGTCGCTGTAGCGCCGGTGCCCCGCGTGGCTGCGTCCGCTCGGGACGAGCAGGCCGATGTCGTCGTAGTGGTGCAGGGTGCGCACGGTGACACCGGCGAATCCGGTCACCTGTCCCACGGAGTAGCTCACTTCCGCTCCCTTCTCGGTACGCGCTCCAGCCTGGGTCCTCACGCCACGTGAGGTGCAAGCCGGTTACCGATTTGCCCGACTCGTCCCTTTATCGTGTGCGCGTGGCCCAGGACAGCTCGCAGCCGACGCCCCCCGCCGCCGCCCCGGCGCGCGCCCTGCTGCCGACCGTCGTCCCCGCGCTGGTCGTGGGCGTGGCGACGAGCCTGCTCCTGGTGGGGGTGAGCACGGCGGCCGAGGAGCTGCAGGACGTGCTCTGGCAGGACCTGCCGGACGCCCTCGGCGTCGGCGGGTACTCCGTGCCGTGGATGTTCGTGGTGCTCGTCGCCACCGGGATCGCGGTCGGACTGGTCGTGTGGAAGGTACCGGGCCACGCGGGCCCCGATCCGGCGACCACCGGTCTCGACGCGCCCGTGCTGCCGCCCGCGGTGCTGCCTGGGCTGCTGCTGGCGACCGCGTTCATGCTGGCCGGCGGGCCCAGTCTGGGGCCCGAGAACCCGATCATCGCCGTGAACGTCTCGCTGGCGGTCTGGGCGGGCCTCAGGGCCTTCCCGCGGACCCGGGAACGGAGCTGGGTGGCGCTGGCGGAGGCCGGGACGATCGGCGCGTTGTTCGGCACGCCGGTCGCCGCCGCGCTGGTCATCTCCGAGGCGCTGGCCGGGCAGCGGGTCAAGGGGAGGCTGTGGGACAGCCTCTTCGCGCCGCTGGCCGCCGCCGGGGCCGGCGCGCTCACCGTCTCCCTGGTGTCGGAGCCGAGCTTCGATCTCCGGCTGCCACCGTTCGGGCGGCCCGGCTGGGGCGATCTGCTGGCGTCCCTCGTGGTGGCCCCGGTGGGCGCGCTGCTCGGCATGTGCGCCGTGTACGCCTTCCCGTACGTCCACGGGGCCTTCGCGCGGCTGCGGCACCCGATGCTGATGCTTCCGGCCGGTGGCGTGGTGCTGGGCGCCCTGGCGGCGCTGGGCGGGCACCTGACCCTGTTCAAGGGGCTCGACGAGATCGCGGTCCTGGCACGCGACCCCGACGGCTGGTCGGCGGGCGAGTTCGCCACGATGACGGTGGTGAAGCTGGCCGCGCTGCTCGTCGCCGCGTCCTGCGGCTTCCGGGGCGGACGGATCTTCCCGGCGGTGTTCGTCGGCACCGCGCTCGGGCTGTGCGCGCACGCCCTGGTGCCCGGGGTGCAGCCGGCGGTGGGCGTGTCGGCGGGGGTGCTGGGGATCCTGCTGGCCGTCACCCGGCAGGGCTGGGTGAGCCTGTTCGTCGCCGCCGTCCTGGTCGTCTCCCCCGGGATCCTCGTCCTCCTGTGCATCGCGTCGCTGCCGGCCTGGCTGCTGGTGACGGGGCGTCCGCTGATGCAGCTGCGGGAGGACGGGACAGCCGTGCGATGACCCTCCCCCACCTCTCCCTGCCCCGTCACCCCCAGACCAAGGAGGCCCCGTGCCGCTCCACAAAGGCCCGCAGCACGACGAGCGCCCCGTGTCCGTCAACCCCTTCCTGGGGCCGGCCAATCCGGTCGGGGACATGACCGAGGCGCCGCCCAAGCACCGGCTGCCCGACACGCCCATGGCGCCCTCGACGGCGTACCAGCTCGTGCACGACGAGCTGATGCTGGACGGCAACGCGCGGCTGAACCTGGCCACCTTCGTCACCACCTGGATGGAGCCGGAGGCCGGCCGCCTGATGGCGGAGTGCCGGGACAAGAACATGATCGACAAGGACGAGTACCCGCGCACCGCCGAGCTGGAGCGGCGCTGTGTGGCGATGCTCGCCGACCTGTGGCACGCGCCCGATCCGGCGGCGGCCGTGGGCTGTTCGACGACCGGTTCGAGCGAGGCGTGCATGCTCGCCGGAATGGCGCTGAAGCGGCGCTGGAGCAGACGCGCTCCCGCGCGGGGCGCCCGGCCCAACCTCGTCATGGGCGTCAACGTGCAGGTCTGCTGGGACAAGTTCTGCACCTTCTGGGAGGTGGAGCCCCGTCAGGTGCCCATGGAGGGCGAGCGGTTCCACCTCGACCCGCGGGCCGCCGCCGAACTGTGCGACGAGAACACCATCGGGGTCGTCGGCGTACTGGGTTCCACCTTCGACGGGTCGTACGAGCCGATCGCCGACCTGTGCGCCGCGCTGGACGAGCTCCAGGAGCGCACCGGCCTCGACGTCCCGGTGCACGTCGACGGGGCGTCCGGTGCGATGGTCGCGCCCTTCCTCGACGAGGACCTGGTGTGGGACTTCCGTCTCCCGCGCGTGGCGTCGATCAACACCTCGGGGCACAAGTACGGGCTGGTGTACCCGGGTGTCGGCTGGGCGCTGTGGCGGGACGCGGACGCACTGCCCGAGGAGCTGGTCTTCCGCGTGAACTACCTGGGCGGCGACATGCCGACCTTCGCGCTGAACTTCTCCCGGCCGGGCGCGCAGGTCGTGGCGCAGTACTACACGTTCCTGCGGCTCGGCAGGGAGGGCTACCGCGCGGTGCAGCAGGCCGCGCGGGACGTGGCCACGGGTCTCTCCGCGCGGATCGAGTCGCTCGGCGACTTCCGGCTGCTCACGCGGGGGGACCGGCTCCCGGTGTTCGCGTTCACGACCACCGGCGACGTGACGGCGTACGACGTCTTCGACGTGTCCCGGCGGATGCGGGAACACGGCTGGCTGGTGCCCGCGTACACCTTCCCGGCGAACCGCCAGGACCTCTCCGTGCTCCGCGTGGTGTGCCGCAACGGCTTCTCGGAGGACCTCGCGGACGTGTTCGCCGAGGACCTGGCCCGGCTGCTGCCGGAACTGCGCCGGCAGCCGCGTCCCCTCACCCGTGACAGGGAGGCGGCCACCGGCTTCCACCACTAGCGGCTGAGCCGCGAGAACCGGCGCACCGCCAACGGGAAGAACACCGCCAGCAGCGCCAGCGGCCATACGACGGCGGCCCACACGTGCCCCGGTTCGCCGCCGGGGCCGCCGAACAGGTCGCGCACGGCCGTGGCGGTGTGGGACATGGGGTTCCACTCGACGACCGTGCCCAGCCAGTCGGGCATGGACCGGGGGGCGGCGAAGGCGTTGGACAGGAAGCCGACCGGCCAGACCAGGATCTGCACGGCCTGCACCAGTTCCGGTTTCCCGGCGACCAGCGCCAGGTGGATGCCGATCCACAGCATGGCGAACCGGAACAGCAGCAGCAGTCCCACGGCGCCCAGGAAGTCCGCCGGGCCGCCGTGAGTACGCCAGCCGAGCGCGGCGGCGACGGCGAGGAGCACGGCCAGGCCGAGCGCCGACTGGAGCATGTCCGCGGCGGAACGGCCCACCAGGACCGCGCCGTTGGCCATGGGCATGGAGCGGAAGCGGTCGATGACGCCCTTGTCGAGGTCCTGGGTGACGGCGACCATCGTGCCCTCCAGGCCGAAGGCCATGGTGAGCGCGAGCATGCCGGGCACCAGGAAGTCGAGGTACTCGCCGCTCACGCCCCGGCCGCCGCCGACCAGGTAGCCGAACATCAGCAGCAGCATCACCGGGAAGACCAGGTTCACCACCACCGTGACCGGCTGCCGCCCCCAGCGGGCGAGTTCGCGGCGGGTCATGGTCCAGGAGTCGGTCAGGGCGTACGTCGTGGTGGTCACGCGGCCTCCTTCGTCCGGTCGTGCCCGGTCAGCCGCAGGAACACCTCGTCGAGCGTGGGCCTGCGCAGGGCGATGTCCTCGGCCTCCACGCCGGCCTCCTCCAGTGCACGGACGACCCCGGCCAGGGCCGCCATGCGGTCGGTGACGGGGGCGCTGAGCAGCCGCCGGTCGGTGTCCACGGTGATCGCGTCCTTCGGTACGGGGAGCAGGGCGACGGCCGTGCCCAACTGTCCGGCGTCGCGCAGGACGACGTCGATGCGGTCGCCGCCGATGGCCGCCTTGAGCTCGTCCGCCGTGCCGTCGGCGACGACCCGGCCGGCGTCCACCAGACAGATGCGGTCGGCGAGCTGGTCGGCCTCCTCCAGGTACTGGGTGGTGAGCAGGACCGTCGTACCGCCGCCGACCAGGGAGCGGACCGAGTCCCACACCTCCGCGCGGCCGCGCGGGTCGAGGCCCGTGGTCGGTTCGTCCAGGAAGAGCACCTCCGGTTCGGTGATCAGGGAGGCGGCGAGGTCCAGACGGCGGCGCATGCCGCCGCTGTACTGCTTGACCGCCTTGTGTCCGGTGCCGGAGAGCTCGAAGCGCTCCAGGAGTTCGTCGGCACGCGCGCGTGCGCGTCGCGTGCCCAGGTGGTGCAGCCGGCCGAACAGCTCCAGGTTCTGCCGGCCGCCGAGTTCCTCGTCGAGCGCCGCGTGCTGGCCGAGCAGTCCGATGCGCAGCCGTACGGCGTACGCCTCGCGCACGACGTCGTGTCCCGCCACCTCGATCCGGCCCGCGTCGGGCCGCAGCAGGGTGGCCAGGATCCTCACCAGGGTGGTCTTGCCCGCGCCGTTCGGACCGAGCACCCCGTGCACCGTGCCGCGCGCGACCGTCAGGTCGAGCCCGTCCAGTGCGGGTCCGCCGTGCTTCCCGCCGTTTCCGCCGTACGTCTTGCGTGCGCCCTCGACGGTGATCGCCGCGTCGGCCACTGGACCTCCCTCGCTAGTCAAATTTGACTACCCGCCCGAGCGTAATACCCCGCCACCCACTGGTCAAACTTGATTAATGGTCGTCCCCGGGATGCCGCTCCCCCGTCCCGTACGGGTTCTCCTCGCCCTCGGCCAGCACGCCGACGAACGGCTCGCCCTCGCCCGCGAAGGTGTAGGCGCCGCCCCTGATCCGCTCGATGAGCCCCCGGGTCCATTCGGCGCCGAAGTCGGCCGAGTGGACCCAGAAGTCCATGATCTCCCCGATGTGGCCGAGCTGACCGGGACCGTCCTCGGGCGTGTAGTACTCGGTGACGGCCTTGCGCCACTCCCCGATGGAACGCATCCGCTGCTCGAGGAGCGCGAGCGCCTCCTCGCGCTTCAGGTCGACGATGAGGCCGAGCCCGGCCGAGAGCACGTCCGGCTTCTGGTCGTAGGAGGTCAGGGACTCCCGCAGCAGCCGGAAGAACTCCTCGGTGCCCTGCTCGGTGATCTCGTACTCCGTGCGCGGCGGGCCGCCGGCCGTGGACGGCGCGATCTCGTGCGCGTGCAGCAGCCCCTGCTTCGCCATCTGCTTCAGCGCGTGGTAGATCGAGCCGGGCTTGGCGTTGGACCACTCGTGCGCGCCCCAGTACTCCAGGTCGTTGCGCACCTGGTACCCGTGGGCCCGCCCGTGCTGGCGCACCGCGCCGAGCACCAGGAGACGGATCACTGACATGTGCCCAGCGTAGGGCCCCCGGGACCGGCCCCGGGGGCTGCCCCGTCCGCTCGGGGCCCGCTCAGAACGGGAAGCCGCTCCGGCCGTGCTGCACCGAGATCCACTTCACCGTGGTGAAGGCGTCCAGCATGGTGTCGCCGTTCAGCCGGCCGATGCCCGAGTGCTTCTCGCCGCCGAAGGGGACGATCGGCTCGTCGTGCACGGTGCCGTCGTTCACGTGGAACATGCCGGTGTCGATCCGCTTGGCGAAGTTCACGCCGCGCTCGATGTCACCGGTGTGCACGGCGCCGCTCAGGCCGTACGGGGTGTCGTTGACGATGCGCACGGCCTCCTCCTCGCCGTCGAACGGGACGAGGAAGGCGACGGGTCCGAAGACCTCCTGCCGCAGCAGGGGCGAGTCGGCGGGCAGGCCGGTGAGGACGGACGGCTCGACCAGGTTGTCGGTGCGGTTGCCGCGCACCAGGGCGGTGGCGCCCTCGGCGAGCGCCTGCTCGACCACGCCGGACAGGGCGTCCGCCTGGCGGGAGTTGATCACCGGGCCGATGACCGTCTCCGGGTCGCGCGGGTCGCCGGCCTTGAGGGAGGCGACCTTGGCGACGAACTTCTCGGTGAACTCGTCGGCGACCGACCGGTCGACCAGGACGCGGTTGGCGGCCATGCAGACCTGGCCCTGGTGGACGTACCGGCTGAAGACGGCCGCGTCCACGGCGTAGTCGAGGTCGGCGTCGTCGAGGACCACCAGCGCGCTGTTGCCGCCGAGTTCGAGGACCGAGCGCTTGAAGAGGGAGGCGCAGACGGTGGCCACGTGGCGGCCGACCGCGTCCGAGCCGGTGAAGGAGATGACCTTCGGCACCGGGTGCTCCAGGAAGGCGTCGCCGATCTCCGCGATGTCGGTGATGACGACGTTGAGCAGACCGCCGGGCAGGCCCGCGTCCTCGAAGATCTTCGCGACCAGGGAGCCGCCGACCACCGGCGTGTTCTGGTGCGGCTTGAGCACCACGCCGTTGCCGAGCGCGAGCGCGGGGGCGACCGACTTGAGGGAGAGCAGGAAGGGGAAGTTGAAGGGGCTGATCACGCCCACGACACCCACGGGCACGCGGTAGACGCGGTTCTCCTTGCCGTCCACCGGCGAGGGGATGATCCGGCCCTCGGGGCGCAGCGCCAGGTGGACCGCCTCGCGCAGGAACTCCTTGGCGAGGTGCAGCTCGAAGGCGGCCTTCAGGCGGGTGCCGCCGAGTTCGGCGACGATCGCCTCGGAGATCTCCTCCTCGCGCTCCTCGACCAGCCTGAGCGCCTTCTCGAACACCGCGCGGCGGGCGTACGGATTGGTCGCCGCCCACTGCTTCTGCGCGCGGGCGGCCGCCCGGTACGCCTGATCGACCTCGTCGACCGTGGCTATCGTGATCGACGCGAGCTTCTCGTCGTCGTACGGGTTGAAGTCGATGATGTCCCAGGAACCGGTGCCCGGGCGCCACTCACCGTCGATGTACTGCTGGGCCAGGTCGGTGAAGTACGACGACATGTGATCCCTCAATCCCTTGCTGCGTCGTTGCGCCAGCGGAGCACCGATCGACCGCACGGCCTGATTGGACGTCATCGTACTTGTGTTTCATGTGAGTTGAGGGTGACCTCAGGACATGTGCAGCAGTCCCCGCAGAAGGTCCCGGCTCTCCGCCGGACCCGGGCCGTCGTGCTGGAGCTCCTTGAGCGCCTTCTCGTACTGGGCCACGTCCTCGGCCTTGTCGAGATACAGCGCGCTGGTGAGCTGCTCCAGGTACACGACGTCCGACAGGTCGGACTCGGGGAAGCTGAGGATGGTGAACGCGCCCGACTCGCCGGAGTGCCCGCCGAGGCTGAACGGCATGACCTGCAGCCGGACGTTGGGCCGCTCGGAGACGTCGATGAGGTGCTGGAGCTGGCCGCGCATCACCGCGCGGTCGCCGTACGGCCGGCGCAGGGCGGCCTCGTCGAGGACGACGTGGAACTCGGGGGCGTTCTCCGAGACCAGGTACTTCTGCCGCTCCAGGCGCAGCGTCACCCGGCGCTCGACGTCCTCGTCGCTCGCCCCCTTCATGCCGCGGCGCACCACCGCGCGGGCGTACTCCTCGGTCTGCAGCAGACCGTGCACGAACTGCACCTCGTAGGCCCGGATCAGCGAGGCGGCACCCTCCAGCCCCACGTACGTGGGGAACCAGCTCGGCAGCACGTCCGAGTAACTGTGCCACCAGCCCGCCACGTTGGCCTCCTTGGCGAGGGAGACCAGCGACAGGCGCTCCTGCTCGTCCGTGATGCCGTACAGCGTCAGCAGGTCCTCGACATCCCTGGTCTTGAAGCTCACCCGGCCCAACTCCATCCGGCTGATCTTCGATTCGGAGGCGCGGATCGAATAGCCCGCCGCCTCGCGCGTGATCCCCCGCGCCTCACGCAGTCGCCGCAGTTGTGATCCGAGCAGCATGCGCCGCACCACCGATCCCGGCTCTCCCGCGCTCACGTTCGCCAGCCTCCCCAACGTCTTCAGGGCCCGCAGTCTGCCACTAAAACACTTCGAGCAGTACTCGTCCGGTTACGGAAACGGAATCCGGCCGAGGATACCGGTCGGGAAGGAACACCGAACGGGCACGGAAGGAGAAGGAAGGAGCAACGAGGAGAGAAGGGAACTGCCGGAAGAAGACAGGGAGATGACGGAAAAATTGGCCAACAAACCAGTACGGCAGGGAGGATTTCGGTCACCTGCACGTGCATCTGCCCTTGCATCTGCTGTACGCATCCGAAACCATGGTCCCCGCACCACCGCAGCCTCGCTACGACCGCGAATTCCCGGGAGTGCCTCGCATGGGGACGAATGGATCGACCATGCTCGAGCCGTTACGGCAGGGCCTTCCGCCGCTGAACCTCGCGGCCGCGTCCGACGCTTCCTCCTGCGCCCTCCCCGCCCGCTACGAAGCGGTCCGTGAGGCCCGGCAGTTCACCCGCAAGACCCTCGACCAGTGGGACCTGGGCGACCGCTTCGACGACGTGTGCCTGGTCGTCTCAGAGCTGGTCACCAACGCCCTGCGGCACGGCCTGCCGGCCGACACACCGCGGCCGACGGCGCCGGACCTGCCGGTACGGCTGCATCTGATGCGGTGGACCGAGCGGCTGGTGTGCGCGGTGCGCGACCCCAGCGACGACAGTCCCGTCACCCGCGAGTCGGACGACTTCTCCGCCGAGTCGGGCCGGGGACTGTTCCTGGTCGAGTCCTTCAGCGACAGCTGGGGCTGGCACCCGATGACCGGCGCGCTCGCCGGCAAGGTGGTCTGGGCGCTGTTCCGGCTGCCGCGCCCCGCCGACCGTCCCTGTCCCGGCATCTGACGGACCGCGGCGCTTCCGGGCGCCGCGGTTCTACGCGTGTTGGCGCCTCCTGGGCGACTCCGGTCCGTCGGTCCGCTCCGGCCCGTCGGTCCACTCCGGCCCGTCGGTCCACTCCGGCCCGCTTCGGCTTCTTCCGGATCCCTTTCGGAGCGCCCGGGGGACGCCGTCCGCCCCGGCGGGCCGGTCAGCCGGCGACCAGGTGGTCGAACTCGCCGTCCTTCACGCCCAGCAGCATGGCCTCGATCTCCGCGCGGGTGTAGACGAGCGCGGGTCCGTCGGGGAAGCGTGAGTTGCGCACGGCCACCTCTCCGCCGGGCAGCCGGGCGAACTCCACGCAGGAACCCTGCGAGTTGCTGTGCCGGCTCTTCTGCCAGGCCACACCGTCCAGCCCGGTGGCCGCCATGCCGTTGTACACGCCGGGCGCGTCGGCACCGTCGTACACGTCGTGGTCCACAGGTCGCTCCCCGCTGGTGCACTGGCTGGTGTGGCCATTGATGCAGTGGTCAACTGACCGGGATCATAGCTTTGTTCATGTGCTGATGCATGAGCAGATGCACGTGCACGCGGGGTGCTCCTGCGGTTACAGCCTCGATGATCGTGCCGTGCCCGCTTTGACGGACGCTTTACCGAACCCCGCTTCCTAAGAGACGCACGCGGGGGCCTTTCTGTTCCATCGTGTTCCCTTGTGTGTTCTCCGCGTCTCCCCGCGCGCCGGCCCGCCCGTCCGTCGTGGACATGCTGTGCGAGGTGTGTCACGGAGGCTGGTGGGGTGCCGGGCGGGTCCTGTTAGCTGACGGCGGTCGTCCGGCCGACGGGGCCGGCCACAGCCAGGGGGTTCGCAGTGACTTCGGAGGCTTCGGTGACGTACTCGCCCGCATCGCCGTCATCGCGCGGGTCCCGCTCCCGGCGCGCACGGGCCTCGGTCGCGGCCGTGGGGCTGGCCGGCGCGCTCGTGCTGACCGCGTGCGGCGGGGACGGCTCCGACGACTCGGACGACTCCGCGACCGGTCCCACCCCGTCCGCCACGGCGACCGCTGATTCCGGTGGCGGCACCGGGGGCTCCGGTACGAGCACGGCACCGGCGGGCGAACTGGAAGGAAGCTGGCTCACCACGGCCGACGGCACGGCCGTGGTCCTGATGGTCAACGGCGAGGAGGCCGCCCTCTTCGTCACGGGCGGCACCGTGTGCAGCGGTACCGCGCGGGAGCGGGCCGGGACCCACTCGATCCGACTGAAGTGCGGCGGGGGCACCGAGGACCGGGCGAACGGCACGGTCGACTCCGTCGGCGAGGACTCCCTGAAGGTCACCTGGGAGGGCGCCCTCGGCACCGAGACGTACACCAGGGCCGAGGGCGACTCCCTCCCGACGGGGCTGCCGACGGAGGGGCTGGGCTCCTAGAGGGTGTCCGCGGGGCGGGCCGGTGGCGGGTGCGTGATGATGGCCGGTGGGCACCTCCACGAACCCCAGAGGATCACTCATGCGCACCACTCCGCTCGCCGTCCCCGCCGCCTTCGCCGCGCTCCTCCTGCTGGCCGCCTGCGACACCGGAGGCGGCGACGGGGGCGGCGACGGCAAGCGGGAGAGCGCCGCCTGCTCGGTCGACACGGTGAGCATGGAGGTCGGGCCCGCGAGCATCGCGCCGGCCGCCGGGGACGCCGGCGAGGTCCCCGTCGGCTTCACCAACCAGAGCGCCACCTGCACCCTGGACGGCTTCCCCGAGGTGCGGCTGGCCGGTGCCGGTGATCCCACCACCGTCGAGGTGCCGCCGACCGAGGGCGCCACGGCCCAGCGGCTGACCCTGGCCAAGGGCGAGTCCGCGTCCTTCACCCTCACCTACGAACGGGGCGCGCCCGGCGACGGCGCCTTCGACGCGGAGAGCCTGCGGGTCGACCTCTCCGGCACCCGGACCTTCCGCTGGACGTACGGCCCGGTCGCGTCCGACGGCCGGGACGGCCACAAGATCTCCGTGAGCGCCTACCAGCAGGCGGGGGACTAGCGCTCAGGGGAGGTGCGGGCGCGCCCTGACCTGTGCGTCGTCCGCCGCGCGGGCGCCCTCCTCCCAGCCCGCCGCGTCGCTCACCCCGCGCAGCCGGGTGGTCGTCGTCTCCGGGAACAGGCGGTCCGTCCGCTCGGTGACCGCCATCGCGCGGGAGGCGAGCACCGGGAGCAGATCGTCGCTCACCCGGATCTCGGCGACGGCCGCGAGACGTGTCCCCACGCGGTGCGCGTAGGCGGCGAGGAAGGACTGCCGGAAGGTCTTGGTCCGCTTGCGTCCGCCCGCGCGCTGTGCGGCCTCCGCCCTGGTCATCGCCGTGGTGGCCTGCACGAGCAGTGAGGTGTAGAGGAGTTCCACCGCCTCCAGGTCGGAGGCGAAGCCGACCACGGTGGAGAAGCCGAGCGGTTCGTTCCACACGGCCCGGCAGTGGTTCGCGCCGGCGACCGCGTCCAGCAGCACCGCCTTGGCCTGCTCGTACGGCGGCTCCACCCCGATCCGGCAGGCACCCGGCACCTGGGCCGAGGGCTCCCGCGCGGCGAGCAGCGCCTCGTCGACGCTGTGCCGCGCCATCAGCTCCTGCGCCTTGGCGCTGAGCGCCTCCGCCTCGTCCGGGAACCCCGTCGCCTCCGCCTTGGCCAGCAGCGCGCGGATGCGGCCGAGCACGCGGGACTCCGGCCGCCGGTCCGACGGGTCGGGGGCGGCGGCCGTCTCGTCGAGGGGTTCGAGGGCGGGCAGGCGCAGCAGCAGGCGGTACAGCTCCAGGACGGCCACGGCGTACGAGAAACGGTCGCCGCGCGGGGCGTCGTCCGCTCCGAGTCCGTCCAGCTGGGCCTTCCAGCGGGGCCCGCGCGGCCGGTCGTCGCGCGGTGCCTGCGCGCGGATCAGCGCGGAGACGAGCCGCACGTGGACGTCGTCCAGCTCGCGCCGGACGATCCGTACGACGTCGGCGGGCTGCCAGCCGCGCCGCCAGGCGGTCGCCACGAACTCCTCGCCCCGCCGGGCGAGTTCGGTGTCGGCCGCCGGATCGGCGGCGAGCAGGGACGCGCCGGTGTCGAGGGCGGTGTCGCCGGTGTCGTAGAGGGCGGCCCGGAAGGCCCGGTCGACGGTGCTGGACGTACTCACGGGCCGATCGTGCCATGTCCCGGGGATTCACCCGGAAGTGTCAACTTCGGGTTGACGCCCCCTGACTGTCAACCTACGGTTGACGCATGACGACGAATCCCGCCATCAAGTCATCCGTGCGTCTCGACGACCTCATCGCGGCCATCAAGAAGGTCCACGAGGAGCCCCTGGAACAGCTCCAGGACGCGGTGCTCGCCGGTGAGCACCTCGGCGACGTGGCCGACCACCTGATCGGCCACTTCGTGGACCAGGCCCGGCGTTCGGGCGCCTCCTGGACGGACATCGGCAAGAGCATGGGCGTCACCCGGCAGGCGGCCCAGAAGCGCTTCGTACCGAAGGAGGGCAACGACCTCGACCCCAGCCAGGGCTTCGACCGCTACACCCCCCGCGCCCGCAACACGGTCATGGCCGCGCACAACGAGGCCCAGGCCGCGCACAACGCGGAGGGCCTGCCCGAGCACCTGGTCCTCGGTCTGCTCGCCGAGCCGCAGGGCCTGGCGGTCAAGGCGATCACCGAGCAGGGCGTCACCGTGGCCGCGGTCCGCGAGGCCGCCCGCGCGGCGCTCCCGCCGGCCGTCGAGGACGCCCCCGAGCTGGTGCCGTACGGCCCGGCGGCCAAGAAGGTCCTGGAACTCACCTTCCGCGAGGCCCTCCGCCTCGGCCACAACTACATCGGCACCGAGCACATCCTGCTCGCCCTGCTGGAGCACGAGAACGGCGAGGGCCTCCTCAGCGGCCTCGGCGTCACCAAGGCCGCCACCGAGCGGTACGTCGCCGACATGCTGGCGCAGTACGTCGAGACCCGGACGGAGGACGAGCCCGGTCAGGAAGGCTGACCGGGGGCGTTGTCAGTCCCCCCTGCCACACTCGCGGCATGGCCGACCGGTGGGCACTCGCTCCGGCCGAGGACGGTGGCGTGGACGTCGCCCCCCTCGGCCCGGACGGGCTGCCCGCCGGTCCGGTGCTGCGGGAGGCGGACCCCGCCGAGGCCGTACGGAGCCGTCCCGGTGTCACGCGGTGGGTGTGGCGGTCCACCGCCGAGGTCTACCCGCGCCTGCTCGCCACGGGGGTGCGAGTGGAGCGGGCCTACGACATCGAGGCCGCCGAGACCCTCCTGCTCGGCCACGAGGGGCGGTACGGGCAACCCCGTTCGGCCGCGGCGGCACTGGCCCGGCTGCGCGGCGGTCCCGTACCGCCCGACCCGCCGCAGCGCCATGCCGAACCGGGCGCCCAGTCCTCCCTCTTCGAGCCCCAGGGCGTCCGGCTGCCGCTGACGGACCTCCTCGCGGTCTACGCCGAGCAGCAGCGGCGGACCGGTACGACCGCGCACCCGGACCGGATGCGGCTGCTGACGGCCGCCGAGTCGGCGGGGACGCTGGTGGCCGCCGAGATGAACCGCGCGGGACTGCCCTGGCGGGCGGACGTGCACCGCGCGGTGCTGCACGACCTGCTCGGCGAGCGGTACGCGGGCGGCGGCGAGCCACGCAGGCTCGCCGAGCTGGCCGACGAGGTGTCCGCCGCCTTCGGCCGCCGGGTCCGGCCCGACCTGCCCGCCGATGTGGTGAAGGCCTTCGCGCAGGCCGGCGTGAAGATCGCCTCGACCCGCCGCTGGGAGATCGAGTCCGTCGACCACCCGGCCGTCAAACCCCTGCTCGAGTACAAGAAGCTGTACCGGATCTGGGTCGCCCACGGCTGGTCCTGGCTCCAGGACTGGGTGCGCGACGGCCGCTTCCGGCCCGAGTTCCTCGCGGGCGGGACGGTGACCGGCCGCTGGGTCACCAACGGCGGGGGCGCCCTGCAGATCCCCAAGGTGATCCGCCGCGCGGCCGTCGCCGACCCCGGCTGGCGGCTCGTCGTCGCCGACGCCGACCAGATGGAGCCGCGCGTACTGGCGGCGATCTCCCGCGACCCCGGACTGATGGAAGTGGCCGGACGGGAGAGCGACCTGTACCAGTCGGTGTCCGACCGCGCCTTCTCCGGCGACCGCGCCCAGGCCAAGCTCGCCGTCCTCGGCGCGGTCTACGGCCAGACCTCCGGCGACGGCCTGAAGAACCTCGCCGCGCTCCGCCGCCGCTTCCCCAGGGCGGTGGCCTACGTCGACGAGGCCGCACGCGCGGGCGAGGAGGGCCGGCTCGTACGGACCTGGCTGGGCCGCACCTGTCCGCCGGCCGCCCGTACGACGGACGACGCGGCGGAGGAGGCGGGCATCCCGGTCGCGGAGGAGGAACAGGACTCCGACGCCCGCCAGTGGGTTCCGGGCTACGCCTCGACCAACGCCCGTGCCCGTGGCCGCTTCGCCCGCAACTTCGTCGTCCAGGGCAGCGCCGCCGACTGGGCCCTGCTGCTGCTCGCCGCGCTGCGGCGGGCCCTGAGCGGCATGGCGGCCGAGCTGGTCTTCTTCCAGCACGACGAGGTGATCGTGCACTGTCCCGAGGAGGAGGCGGAGACGGTGGTGGCGGCGATCCGGGAGGCCGCGGGCCTGGCCGGCCGGCTGACCTTCGGGGAGACACCGGTGCGGTTCCCGTTCACGACGGCGGTGGTGGAGTGCTACGCGGACGCCAAATGACCGGATCGCCGGCCGGCCTTCTCGCCGTACCGCCCGTCGGTTCAGATGACCGGTGGCCGTCCGAGCCGGGTGAGCCGCCACACCGTCCGCCAGCTCATGGCCCGCCGTTCCCCGGCCGGCTCCCGCAGCCCTTCCACGAACCCGCCGAACCAGGCCCGCAGCCCACTGGCCGACCGGTTCCGCGCCAGGGTGAGCAGCATCCACACCCCGAGGTGGACGGGGACGAGCACGAGCGGGAGCCGCCGCCGGGCCAGCCACACCCGGTTGCGGGCGTTCACCCGGTAGTAGATGGCGTGCCGGGCGGGGGAGGTCTTCGGGTGCTGGAGCAGCAGTTCGGGCGCGTAGAGGATCCGCCACCCGGCGTCGACGGCCCGCCAGGCGAGGTCGGTCTCCTCGTGCGCGAAGAAGAACGCGGCGGGCCAGTCGCCGATCCCGTCCAGCATCGCCATCCGCAGCGCGTGCCCGCCGCCGAGGAACCCGGTGACGTACCCGCCGCGCATCGGATCCGACTTCCCGACCCGTGGCACATGCCGCTGCTGGGTCTCCCCCAGCTCGTCGGCGATCCGGAAGCCGACGATCCCGAGCCGCTCGTCGGCGGCGTACAACTCCCCCACACGCCGCAGCACATCGGCGTCCACGAGCAGCCCGTCGTCGTCCAGCTCGACGACGACGTCCACGTCCCCGAACTCCCGCAACCGCGCGATCGCCGCGTTCCGCCCGCCGGGACAGCCGAGGTTCTCCTCCAGCTCCACGACGGTGACCTCGCCGGGGAGCGACAGCCGCCGGGCGAACTCGGGCAGCGGGCAGCCGTTGCCCACGATGACGATCCGCGCGGGCGGGAGGTCCTGCTTCGCCACGGACTCCAGCAACGCGTCCACCTCGGCGGGCCGGTTCCCCATGGTCACCACGGCGACGGCGATCCTCGGCGTCTCCACGTCCTCACCTCACCATCCCGGCCGACGACTGCGTTCGCGATGCTAGCCGTTCATGCCGTGGCCCCTGCGACAGGCCGGGCGGTGACGTCGTTCAGGAGGGCTTGACCACGGAGACGACGGACCAGCGCTGCTCGCCCGTCCCCGAGCCGCACCGCGCCACCTGGAGCCTGGCGTCGTTCCCGGCGGAACTGCCGCCGACCACGCTCATGCACAGGTCGCTCGCGGCGTTGCGGATCCAGTGACCCCCCGACCGCGGGTCCAGCCACCAGAGCTGGTTGTCCGCGGCCGGCCTGCAGTGGTACTCGGTGACCTTGGTCCCGGCCGCGACACTGCCGTAGCGGGGCAGGTCCATGCACAGCCCGTCCTTGCGGTTCCTGATGACG
Organism: Streptomyces sp. 13-12-16; assembly: GCF_002114215.1. Taxonomy (GTDB): domain Bacteria; phylum Actinomycetota; class Actinomycetes; order Streptomycetales; family Streptomycetaceae; genus Streptomyces. Next base: position 20,235 of record NZ_NCTE01000009.1, read on the forward strand.
AACAGGCTCGCTCCGCCGGGCCCGCCGTCCGGGTCGGCCACCTCCAGGTCCCAGAGCTGGTTGTCCTTGGTGGTGGGCCGGCAGTTGTACTGGCTCACCGGGCCGTCGACCGACCCCTCCTCGAAGGCGGGCAGGTCTGCGCACTTGCCGGTCGCGACGTTCTTCAGTTGCGCGTTGACGCGGGTGGAGAGGGCGTTGGCCAGTTGCCGGGCGGTGATCGCGGGGGACTTCTCCGCCTTCGGTTACTGGGCCTTGCCGTCGGTCTTCTTCCCGGTGCCGGACTTCCCGGTGCCGGACGAGGGCGCGGCCTTCACCCCGGCCGGACGGGACGGCGACGGCTCGGGCCCGGCCCCGGTCCCGCTCTCGGCCGGGGAGCCGGACGCGGACGCGGCTCCGCTCGGCGACGCCGGGGGTGACGGGGACGCGGCCCGGTAGTCGGCGGCCGGGATGTCGTCGGACGTACCGGGGTCGAGCGTCGTTCCGCCGACGGGAGCCGTCTCGACCGTACGGTCCTCTTCACGGGCGAGGCCGAGTACCAGGAGGGGTACGCAGATCAGCACCGCCCCCACGATGGCGGCCGCGGCCACCACGGGCCCACCCAGCCGCCCCGGCACCGTCTCGTCCGCATCCGCGTCCGCGTTCCCGTCCGCTTTCGCGCCGTCACCGCTCCCGGCCGCGACCACACCGGCCGCGGCCTCGGCTTCCGCTCCGTCGGGCTCCGCCGCCCGCCGCTGCTGCTCCTGCTCCTGCTGCCGTCCCTCTCCGGCGGCGGCCGGCTCGGCAGCCGACTCCGCCGCCGAGCCGGAGGCAGGAACGGGCTCAGGGCTGCGCGGTCTCAGATCCGCGCCGGGGTCATTGCCCGGCACGGGCACGGAAACCGCACGGCGGACGACCACGGCCGGCGTCGCCTCACCGGCCGGAGGTTCCTGCTGACGTGGCATGAACGCTGTTCCTCACTCACCGCGACCCGCCCGGCCCGTCGACCACAGGCATGTTCCAAGGGCTCGAAACTCACGCAACCCACTCTGGATCACGCCTGGTTGCGTCCGAACCTCGGTCGGGTGAACGTAGGACGACACAGGACGGCGAGCACTCCGCACTCACGGGTCGGGCCCCGGGCCGCGACACCGGCAGCAAGAAACAAAAAACCGCAGGTCATAAACATGACCTGCGGTTCGTGATGGAGCCGCCTTCGGGATTCGAACCCGAGACCTACGCATTACGAGTGCGTTGCTCTGGCCATCTGAGCTAAGGCGGCGCGCTGCGCACCATGGTGCGATCAGCAACGTCGGTAAGTCTACACAGTTTCCGAGGGTGCTTCGTACCGGCCCCGGAGGCGGGCCGGAGCGTACGCCTCCGGGGATGGTCGTACCGGCTATGAGCAGCGCTTTCCGTCCTTCGGCGGGGTGCCGTCGAGCAGGTAGGCGTTGATCGCGGAGTCGATGCAGGCGCTGCCCCGGCCGTAAGCGGTGTGGCCGTCGCCCTCGTAGGTGAGGAGGCGGGCCGAGGAGAGCTGGCCGGCCAGGGCCTCGGCCCAGCGGTACGGGGTGGCCGGGTCACGGGTGGTGCCGACGACGACGATCGGAGCCGCGCCCTTCGCCTCGATGCGCCGCGCCTCGCCCGTGGCCCGCACCGGCCAGTACGCGCAGTTCAGGGAGGCCCAGGCGAGGCCCTCGCCGAACACCGGGGACGCCTTCCCGAAGGCGGGGAGCGCCTTGCGCACCTCGTCCGGGGAGTCGAAGGCGGGCGGGAGGTCGAGGCAGTTCACGGCCGCGTTGGCGAACATCAGGTTGCTGTAGTCGCCGTTCGCGTCACGCTCGTAGTAGCTGTCGGAGAGGAGGAGGAGTCCGGCGCCGTCGTTCTCCTCCATCGCGGCCGTCAGCGCTTCGCGCAGCTGCTGCCAGGCGCCCTCGTCGTACATCGCGGCGATCACGCCGATCGTCGCGAGCGACTCGGTGAGCCTGCGGCCGTCGGCGTCACCGGTGGGGATCGGACGGGCGTCGAGCTTCCCGAAGAACGCCTTGAGGTTCTTGCCGGCCTGCTCGGGAGCGGTGCCCCGGCCGCCGAGCGGGCAGTCGCTCTGCCGCACGCAGTCCTTGGCGAAGGCGGTGAACGCCGTGTCGAAGCCCTCCGTCTGTTCCAGGTTGAGCCGGCGCGCGGGCAGCGAGGGGTCCATCGCGCCGTCCAGGACGAGCCGGCCCGCCCGGTCCGGGAACAGGCCGGCGTAGGTCGCGCCGAGGAAGGTGCCGTACGAGGCACCGACGTAGTTCAGCTTCTCGTCGCCCAGCGCGGCCCGGACGATGTCCATGTCCCGGGCCGCCTCGACGGTGGACACATGGCGCAGCAGCTTCGGTGCGTCCGCCCCGCAGCCCTCGGCGAACTTCTTGTACGACGCGACCAGCGCGCCGGTCTCCTTCGCGTCGTCCGGGGTGATGTCCGTCCGGGTGAACGCGTCCATCCCGGACCCGTCCAGGCACTCGACGGGTTCGCTGCGGGCGACGCCCCGCGGGTCGACGGCCACCATGTCGTAGCGGGCGCGCACGTCGGCCGGGTAGCCGATCCCGGCGTACGCCTGGACGTATCCGGTCGCCGAGCCGCCCGGGCCACCCGGGTTCACCAGCAGTGAGCCCAGCCGCTTTCCCGGGCCGGTGGCCTTCTTGCGGGTGAGGGCGAGGCGCACGTCACCGGCCGCCGGTTCGGCGTAGTCGAGCGGGACCTTCAGCGTGGCGCACTGGAAACCGGGGACTCCGCAGTCGCGCCAGGCCGGTTTCTGCCCGTAGTACGGCGTGAGGGCGGCGGGTGTGGAGCGGGGCAGGGGGGCGAGGGCCGCCTCCTCCGCCGCCGCACTGGCCGTGCTCGGGCTGTTCCCGGAGGAGCAGCCCGAGACCAGCAGCGCGGCGACGGCGAGCAGAGCGACTCCGGTTCCGGTACGGGTCCCGCGGTGGGTGCGCCTTGTGTGCATACCGTGAGCGTAACTGTGCGCAACGGGATGGGTGCTCAGTGCGCACGCCGTGCCTCGTACGAGTTACCGCGTCGAGCCACTGGGCGGATGCCCCCGGTCAGCCCGTTCTGAGGGCCATCGTCATCGCCTCCACCGCGAGCAGCGGGGCCACGTTGCGGTCCAGGGCCTTGCCGCACGCCGCGATCGCCTCGATGCGGCGGAGCGTGGACTCCGGGGAGCTGCTGCGGGCCATGCGCTCCAGTACGTCCTCGGCGTCACCGTTGGCGATGGCGACGCGGGAGCCGAGCTGGAGGGCGAGGACGTCGCGGTAGAAGCCGGTCAGGTCGCTCAGCGCGATGTCGAGGGTGTTGCGCTGCGTGCGCCGTCTGCGGCGTTTCTGATCTTCTTCGAGTTCCTTGATCACGCCTGCCGTGCCGCGCGGCAGCCGGCCGCCCTGGGGCGCGCCCAACGCCGCCTTCAGTTCCTCGGTCTCCTTGGCCTCCATCTCCTCGGCGAGCTGCTTGGCGTCCTCGGCCGCCACGTCGACCAGCTCCTGGGCCGCCTTGAGCGCGCCACCGATGTCCTCGACCCGCAGCGGCAGCTTCAGCACGGAGGCCCGGCGTGCGCGGGCGGCCGGATCGGTGGCCAGGCGTCGGGCACGGTCGACGTCGCCCTGGGTGACACGGGCCACGGCGGCGGCGACGTCCGGCTCGACGCCCTCGCGCCGGACGAGCATGTCGGCGACGGCGGCCACCGACGGCGTGCTCAGGTTGAGGTGACGGCAGCGGGAGCGGATCGTCGGCAGGACGTCCTCGATCGAGGGGGCGCACAGCAGCCAGACAGTGCGGGGGGCGGGCTCCTCGACGGCCTTGAGGACGGCGTTGCCGGACTTCTCGTTCAGCCGCTCGGCCTCCTCGACGAGGATGACCTGCCAGCGGCCGTTCGCGGGTGAGGTGAACGACTTGCGGACGGTCTCCTTCATGTGCTTGTAGAGGATCTCCGCACCCATGGCGACCACCGTGCTGACGTCCGCGTGGGTGCCGATGAGCGCCGTGTGGCATCCGTCGCAGAAGCCGCAGCCGGGCGCGCCGCCCAGTGCCCGGTCGGGGCTCACGCACTGCAGCGCCGCGGCGAAAGCCCGCGCCGTCTGTGTCACTCCCGCGCCGGGCGGACCCGTGAACAGCCAGGCGTGCGTCATCCTCGACGCCTCCGGCGGGGGTGCGTCGGCCGCCGCGGCGGTGACGAGCGCGTCGGCGTCGCGGGCGGCGCCGTCGAGCCGCTCGCTCACCCGCTCCTGCCCGACGAGGTCGTCCCACACGGTCATGGGTCAGCCCGTCCTTCCGTCACGTCTGCCTTACCGGATCCATTGTGCGGGTGGGCACTGACAACGCCCGCACCCGCGGACCCGGCGGTCAGCGCCGACGCCCCCGGCGGCCGTCCTCGTCGCCGTCCTCGTCGTCGCGGGGGCCCAGCAGTTCGTCGGCCAGCGTCGGCAGGTCGTCCAGCGGAGTCTCCTCGGCCCAGTCCGAGCGCTGCCGGTGCCGACGGGGCTCCTCGGGGTCGATCCGGGGCAGCTCGCGCGTGCGGTCGTCGGGACCGTCGGCTCCCTCGGGGCCGCTCGCCGGACGCTCGTCCCGGAAGTAGCCCGGCGGCACCCGGTCCTCGGACTCCCTCCCGTCCTCCCGCACCGGAGGCAGCACCGCCGTCTCGTCCGCCGCGCCCGGCGGAACCGGCGGCTTCGGCAGCTCGGTCGTCACCTCGGCGTCGGACACCCCGGACCGGCCGCCGGACCGCTGCCCGGCGTCCTCCTCCGGCACCCGGGGCAGCACGGCGGTCTCGTCGACCGGCCCGCCCGACGCGTTCGTCGGCGTCACCACCGGCGTCGGCACGGTCGCCGCTTCGTCGGCCGCCCGCCCACGCGTGGCAGCGGCATCGGGTGTGGCCGTCGTCTTGGGTCCCGCCTCC